>NC_018513.1:2519021-2833899 GCF_000292915.1 Burkholderia cepacia GG4 | reverse complement strand
GCAAAACCTGCCCGACCCCGGTCCTCGACGCGACCAAGTGGAAGCGCATCGGCGGCGATCCGCACACCGTGAACCTCAACGCCTACCTGTCCAAGGACGGCAGCAAGATCATGGGTACCTGGATCTGCACGCCGGGCAAGTTCGAGGTGAACTACGAGAAATGGGAGTACTGCCACTTCCTCGACGGCTACTGCATCATCACGCCGGAAGGCGAGGAAGCGGTGCACCTGAAGGCCGGCGACGTGTTCGTGATCGAACCCGGCATGAAAGGAACGTGGGAAGTAGTGGAGACGGTGCGCAAGTACTTCGTCTTTGCCTGAGCATTCGACCCACGCAGACCGTCGGCATCCGGAAACCTTGCCGGTCCGCGGTCTTCGTCATCGCGGCCCTTGCACGTTGGAAGGGCCCGACACACATTCATGACAAGACGACGCCCGCAAAGCGCGTCATTCCACCGGGTTTTCAGCCGGGATCGCAAGCGGGCGACGTCCGCCTCAATAGAACTCGTGCCGATTCGGGAACAGTTCGCCCAGTGTGGTCGCACGCTGCGCCGGTTCCGCCATTTCGGCGATTGCGCCGATTGCGCCGATTGCGCCGGGCGCCTGCCGCTCGCGATAAGCGCTCGGCGACATCCCGTAGGCCCGCCGAAACTCGCGCCCGAGGTGCGACGCATCGGCAAATCCACAGGCCGCCGCGATCTCGGAAATGTTCTTGTCCAGATGCATCAGCATCCATGCGGCCGTGCGAATCCGGATCGCCCGGTAGCACGCTGCCGGCCCGCCGCCGGTTGCTTCCCTGAACAGCCGTTCGAGCTGCCGGGTCGAAAGGTCGAGTCTGCGCGCCAGTTCGTCGATCGTGATCGAGTGGCTGATATGTTGTTCCATCAGCAGGATCGCGCGCTTCACCTTCGGATGCGCGTTGGGCGCGACACCGGGCGGATGCGGTTGCGGGGCGCTCACCGTCTCGCGCTCGTCGACCAGCAGGATCCGAAGCGCCTTGTAGACGATCGACGGCTCGATGTGCCGCACCAGAATCGCGGCCGCGACATCGATCGACGCGCGTCCCCCGGAGCAGGTCACGCGCCGGCCGTCCAGCACATACAGGCGATCGGAAACCACCAGCTTCGCATCGACGGACGGAAACCGCTCGATGAAGTCCCAGTAGTGAAACCAGCTGATGCAGATCCGATGGCCGGCCATCACGCCCGCGCGCGCCAGCGCAAACGCGCCGGTGCAGATGCCGACCAGCATCGCGCCTGCCGACGCGGCCGCGCGAATGAATTCGAGGGTGGCCGGGTCCATTTCCGATCGAGCATGCAGGAGCCCGCCCACGACGACTACGTAGTCGAATTCCTGATGCGAATTCAACGCTTGCCACGCCGGGATCTGGATGCCGCAGCTCGCGCGAACCGGGGTCGTCACGTCGCCGAGGATCGTCCACGACAATCTGACCGGCTGGCTGTTGTCTCCCTCGTCGGCCGCGAGTCTCAGCACGTCGATCATGCCCGAGAACGCTGTCAGCGTGAAATTCGGCAACAGGATGAAACCGAACCGGATACGCGCCGGTTTATCGGGTTCCGGAAGCGTGGCGACAGGAGCGGCATGACGCATGATGATGTGCTGGTCGGGCAACTGCTGGTGCAGATGCGAAACAAGGACGCCGGGGCGATTCTCGTCGAATCGCCCCGGCGGGCCAACGTGGTCGCGGACGTCAACTGCAGTGCCGGCCCACATCGTAACGACCCGGCCCGGACGTCACCGTCCGGGCCGGGTCGAATGGATCACCGTCGCGCGGTCCGACTTGCAGGCAGCGGCAACCCGCGCCTGCCGCCGCGCGTCGTTTCGTCTTCAGGCCGATGACACGCCGCGGCGGCCGAGGGTCGACTGCGCGTCACGGCTGCGCTGGTTCAGCCGCGCGGCGATCAGCACGAACCCGGCGAGCACGCCGGTTGCCGCGACTTCCATCCGGTGGCCGTCGAGGAACAGCATCGTGACGAGCGTCCCGCAGATGAACAGGATGACCGCCCACGTGAGCCACGGGAACAGCCACATCCGCAGCGACAGCGCCGAACCGTTCACGTCGAGCATGCGGCGCATCCGCAGCTGCGACACCGCGATCACCAGATACACGAGCAGCGCGATCGCGCCGGAGGTCGCGATCAGCACGTTGAACACCTGCTCGGGCACCACGTAGTTCGCGATCACGGTCAGGAAGCCGAACGCGGTCGAGGCGAGCACGGCGGCACGCGGCGTGCCGGTCGAATCGGTGCGCTGCAGGAACGCCGGTGCGTCCTCGCGCTTCGCGAGCGAGAACAGCATCCGCGACGCGGTGTACAGCGCCGAGTTCAGGCAGCTTGCGACCGATACCAGCACGATCACGTCGATGATCGCCTTCGCATGCGGCACGCCGAGCAGTTCCATCACGCGCTGGTAGGAGCCGTGCGCCGGCAGCAGCGGATCGTTCCACGGCACGATCGCGGTGACGAACAGGATCGAGCCGAGATAGAACAGCGAGATGCGCCAGATCACCGAATTCGTCGCGCGCACGATCTGGCGCTCCGGGTTTTCGGATTCGGCTGCGGCGATCGTCACGATCTCGGTGCCGACGAACGAGAACATCGTCATCAGCATGCCGGCGAATACCGCGCCGATCCCGTGCGGCATGAACCCGCCGTGATTGACGAGGTTCCCGAAGCCCGACGCGTGGCCGCCCGGCAGCAGCCCGAACACGGCCGCGCCGCTGATCGCGATGAACAGCGCGATCGCGACGACCTTGATCAGCGCGAACCAGAATTCGAATTCGCCGTAGTTCTTGACGGAGAAGAGGTTGGTGACCGTCAGCAGCAGCGTGACGCCCAGCGCGAAGACCCACGTCGCGATGCCCGGGAACCACGCGTTGAGGATGGTGGCCGCGGCCGTCGCCTCGATCGGGATCACCAGCACCCAGAACCACCAGTACAGCCAGCCGATGGTGAAACCGGCCCAGTGGCCGATCGCGCGATCGGCGTAGGTGGAGAACGAACCGCTGTCCGGATGCGCGACGGCCATTTCCCCGAGCATGCGCATCACCAGTACGACGAGCGCGCCCGTCAGCGCATAGGCGATCAGCGCCGCCGGTCCCGCCGCCGCGATCGCGTGGCCGGAGCCGACGAACAAGCCCGCGCCGATCACGCCCGCGATCGACAGCATCGTGACGTGGCGTTGCTTCAGGCCTGTCGCTAGGCCCGTGTGACTACCATTCATGTCATCCTCCAATCCATGTTTCTAATGTCCGGCCTGCTGTTCGTTGCACTGTGCGTTGCAGGACGGCGAGAGACGGCTTTGCCTGCGTGGCGACATGTATCTTCTCGGCACAAAACCATGCGATCTAGAAAATATCCGACCGCTACCCATAACAAATGCGACGTGCAGTTGATCGGCGGCGACATTTTCCGGGCGACGCGGGTTTCATGATTGGCAACGCGAATTCCGCCGCGGGATCGGATATGGGCAAGCCCGGATGGCCGCCGCCATTCAAATCTGCTCTGGAGGGGGCGCATGGACGTCATTCGGAATGCGGCAGTCGTTGCGTGAGGATGTCCTGCGAACGGATCGCGCGTTCGCGATCCGACGCGCCGAAGGAGCGGCTCGCCCCTGAATGTTCCGAGTCTTTGCGATCGCGGCAATCAGTTCAGGGAGGTGGGTTCGTCGCCGATCATCTTGCGATCCGAATTCGTCCGTGCCAGTGGCGCACGAGGGCAGGCAACGACGTACTCGGCGAGTAGCGTGCACGATGAAGATTTGATACGTACTACGATGCAGTGCAGCGCTCGCAGCATGACGCCGAGTGGCGCCGCCGGACTCAGCGCGCGTTGATCGCGAAGCCGAGCATCATCACCGCGACGAACACGTCGAGCACGCGCCATGCGAGCATGCGAGAAAGCCACGCGCGGCAGGCCCGCGCGCCGTAGGCGAGCATCAGAAACCACGCGAGCGAGGCGGTCAGACGGCGATGGCGAACAGATGGTGGCTCGAGATCGAGCGCTTGATGACGAACGCGTCCTTGGGGCCGACCGACGTGAACAGGCCGGCGCCCAGCAGCGGGCCTTCGAGGAAAGCAGAGGTGTCGAGCACGAGCGGGCCGACAACCTCTTAAGCTGAACCGGTGAGGGTTACGATGCGAGCAACGTCAAGGGGCGGCGGGGGGCGTTGTCAATGGTCGGCGCAGCATGCCGTCACACCCGGCCGGGATGCCCGTCGGCCCACTCGGGCCGGCGCCCGAGCGTGTCGAACAGTGCGACGATCTCCGCCTTCACCTTCTGCACCGCATTGCTGACGAGCGCCGTGTCGTGCCAGCACAGCGACAGGTCGCGCTCGAACAGCCGGTGCGCGACCGTCGACAGCTTGAGCTTGCGCTCGGCGATCTCGACGTGCGCAGCCGTCCACGGCAGGATCGTCACGCCGAGCTGTGCCATCACGGCCGCGAACAGCAGCCCGGTCGAGCTCGCTTCGAAACTGATGTCATAGGACAGCCCGGCCTCGCGCATCGCCCAGTCGACGCGGTTGCGAATCGTGTTCGGCGCGCTCGGCAGCACGAGCGGCATCCGCGCGAGCGCGTCGAGCGGGACCGGATCGTCCGGTACCGGAAAGTCGGGCCACGTGATCAGGTACAGCGTTTCCGTCAGCAGCCGGTGAATCGCGATGCCGCGCGTGTCGACCGCGTCGACGACGATCGCGAGATCGAGCCGCGCGCGTTCGAGCAGCGTGTCGAGATCGGCGCTCGGCGCCTCGATCAATTCGAGCATGATGCCCGGATAACGATCGCGCACCGCGCGCGCGAGCGGGATCGCCAGCACGCGCGCGGTGCTGGACGGCATCCCGACCGTCACGCGGCCCTGCGGCGTATCGGCATCGCGGCGCAGCAGCTCGCGCGTGCCGTCGGCCTGGCGCAGCAGTTCGAGCGCGTGCCGATACAGCGTGCGGCCCGCGGCGGTCGGCGCGACACCGCGCACGCTGCGCTCCAGCAACTGCATCCCGAGATGCTGCTCGAGATTGCGCATCTGCTGGCTCACCGCCGGCTGCGCAACGTGCAGTGCCTCGCTCGCATGCGTGACGTTGCCGCATTCGACGACCTTCACGAAATAGCGCAATTGCCTCAGGTCCATCGCCGCTGCCTCCCGATTCAAGCCATAAGCCAATCCGATCGAGCAAGATGAATATCATATTTTTCGGCGATCGTTGACCTTTCTATACTCGTCTCACAACAGAGTCCGCCGACCGGTCATCCCGGACCGGACGCGGCACAGAAGCCGGCCTGGCCGGCAAGGAGACGAAGATGTTCAAGGCGATCGACGCGCCGGCGGCCGGCGCGAAGCCGCGGCGCACGCCGCTCACGCGCGAGCAGGTCAAGGGCTTCTGGGCCGTGTACGCGGGCTGGGTGCTCGACGGCGTGGACTCGGTGATCTATGCGCTCGTGCTGATTCCCGCACTGACCGAACTGCTGCCGGCGTCCGGCATCGCGGCGACGCCCGCGAATCTCGGGATGTACGGCTCGATCCTGTTCGCGCTGTTCCTGATCGGCTGGGGGCTGTCGTTCATCTGGGGGCCGCTCGCCGACCGCTTCGGGCGCGTGCGCACGCTCGCCGCGAGTATCCTGATCTATTCGGTATTCACGGGCGCGGCCGCGTTCGTGCACGACGTGTGGGCGCTGGCCGCGTGCCGGCTGATCGCCGGGATCGGCGTCGGCGGCGAATGGGCGCTCGCGGGCACCTACGTCGCGGAGAGCTGGCCGGAAGACCGCCGCAAGATGGGCGCCGGCTACCTGCAGACGGGCTACTACTTCGGCTTCTTCATCGCGGCCTGCCTCAACTACACGATCGGCGCGACCTACGGCTGGCGCGCGATGTTCCTGTGCGGGCTCGCGCCCGCGCTGCTCGCGGTGTTCACCGTGATGCGCGTGAAGGAGCCGGGGCAGTGGCGCCGGCATGACGCGCGCGACGGCAACGTGGCGGAGGCGCGCCGCGCGCATCCGTTGCGCGAGATCTTCGCGCCGGCGTTCCGGCGCCGCACGCTGACGAGCGCCAGCCTGGTCGGCGTCGCGATCGTCGGGCTGTGGGCCGGGTCGGTCTACGAGGCGAGCGCGGTCAGCACGCTCGCGGCGCGCGCCGGCATCGACCACATCGGTGCGATGCGGCTCGCGTCGGTCGGCGCGGCGATCCTGTCGTGCGCGACGATCGTCGGCTGCCTCGTCGCGCCGTGGCTCGCGGAACGGGTCGGCCGGCGCACCGCGCTCGGCGTGTATTTCGCGGGCATGGCCGCGGCCATCGTGTTCGCGTTCGGCTGGGCGTTCTACCAGCCGAACGGGCTCGGCGCGTTCATGATCTCGCTCGCGTTCCTCGGCTTCTTCGGCGGCAACTTCGCGATCTTCTCGCTGTGGCTGCCCGAGCAATATCCGACCCGCGTGCGTGCCACCGCGTTCGCGTTCAACGCGTCGGTCGGCCGCTTCATCGGCGCGGGCGTGAACTTCGTGCTCGGCGCCGCGATTCACGGCTACGGCTCGCTCGGCGTGCCGGTCGCGTGGACCGCCGCCGTGTTCGGGCTCGGCATCCTGATCCTGCCGTTCGCGGTCGAAACCCGTCATCAGACACTGCCGGAATGAACGGCGCACCGGCCGAGTCCAGCAATCAGCAACATCCCGTCATCAATATCAGGAGTCCGGAATGCAGGCATTACAAGGAATCAGGGTCGTCGATCTGAGTCGCGCGCTGTCGGGGCCGTTCTGCTCGATGGTGCTCGCCGATCTCGGCGCCGACGTCATCAAGGTCGAGTCGGGCCCGAACGGCGACATGAGCCGCGCTTGGGGGCCGTTCGATCGCGGCGTGAGCACGTACTACCTGTCCTGCAATCGCAACAAGCGCGGCATCTGCGTGGATTTGCGGCAGCCGGCCGGGATCGATGTCGTGCGCCGGCTGATCGCGCAGGCCGACGTCGTGATCGAGAACTTCAAGGCCGGCACGATGGACGCGATGGGGCTCGGCTACGACACGCTGAGCGCGCAGGATCCGCGGCTCGTGATGGGCAGCGTCACCGCGTTCGGCCCGCGCGGCCCGCTGCGCGACTGGCCGGGCTTCGACCAGATCGCGCAGGGTTACGCGGGGCTGATGAGCCTCACCGGTTTTCCGGATGGCGAGCCGACCCGCACCGGTACCGCGATCGGCGATCTCAGTTCGGGGATGTGGGTCGCGACGGGCGTCGTCGCCGCGCTGTACGAGCGCGAGCGCACGGGGCGCGGCCAGCATGTCGGCACGTCGCTGCTCGAAAGCCTGGTCGCGCTGCTGAGCGTGCACGGGCAGCGTTACCTGAGCCTCGGCGACGTGCCGCGCCGCACCGGCAACGCGCACGCGGTGATCGCACCGTACGGCGTGTTCGAGACGGCCGACGGGCCGCTGAACCTCGCACCGATCACGACCGACATGTGGCTGCGCTTGTGCCAGTTGCTCGACCTGCCCGAGTTGCCGAACGATCCGCGCTTCGCGACCAACGATGCGCGGGTCGCGAACCGCGACGCGTTGAAGGCGCTGCTCGAAAGCCGCTTGCGCACGCGCAGCAAGCGCGAATGGACGCAGCGCTTCGTCGAGGCCGGGCTGCCGGCCGGACCGATCCATACGCTCGACGAAGTGTTCGCCGATCCGCAACTCGCGCACTGCGGGCTCGTCGAACCGGTCGCGCATCCGACGCTCGGGACGCTGCGCCAGGTGGTCACGCCGCTCGGCGGGATGTGCGACGACGGGCCGGCGCCGCGCACGCGCCATGCGCCGCCGCTGCTCGGCGAGCATACGGTCGACGTGCTGCGCGACGCGGGCTACGACGCCGCCGCGATCGATGCGTTGCTGGCCGCGCGCGCAATCTTCCAGGCAGAAGCCGTAGCGGAGGCCGTGCAATGAGCGACCTGACCAAACCGGCGGCGCCGTCCGGCGTGACGGTCGACATGACCGGTGAACGCATCGCGCGCGTCCGGTTCGCCAATCCCGCGCGACGTCATGCGCTCGATGCGCCGCTGCTCGATCAGCTCGTGACGTTCCTCGACGCGCTGGCCGCGCACCGTCCGCCGCCCGTCGTGATCCTGTCGAATGACGGCAGCGGCGACGTGTGGAGCGCGGGCCACGACCTGCGCGAACTCGCCGACGACCGCGATCCGCTGGCGTACGGCAAGCCGCTCGAGCGCGCGCTGCGGCGCGTGCGGACCTACCCGGGCGCGGTCATCGCGGCGGTCGCGGGTTCCGCGTGGGGCGGGGCGGTCGATCTCGTGATGAGTTGCGACATCGTCGTCGCGGAACGTGGCGCGCGTTTCGCGATGACGCCCGCGAACATCGGCCTGCCGTATTCGACGAGCGGCCTGCTGCGCTTTTACGACAACCTGCCGATCCACGTGCTGAAGGAGATGTTCTTCTGCGCGCAGCCACTCGATGCGGAGCGCGCCGCGCATCACGGGCTCGTGAACCGGCTCGCGGAAGCCGGCGGCGTCGACGAGGCCGCGCTCGACGTCGCGCGCACGATTGCCGCGAAGGCGCCGCTCGCGGTGCACGCGGTGAAGGAGCAGTTGCGCGTGCTGCAGGACGCGCGACCGGTGCCGGCCGACGCGTTCGAGCGGATCGCGGAGCTGCGCCGGCAGGCGTGCGAAGGCGCGGATTTCGACGAAGGTCTGCGTGCGTTTGCGGAGCGGCGTGCGCCGGTGTTTCGCGGTGCCTAGGTCGCGTTGCGATACGACCTGTGCGTGCGATCGGCGGCGACGAGGCGCGTCGTCGGCGTCAAACGGCGGCATCGGCGTTCGTGTCGTCGCGACGCGCGCCGAGCCGGCATGTGCCGTCAGCCGATCGCGTGCACGCCGACCAGCAGCAACGCGCCCACGGCGATCAGCACCAGCGCGTGAATGCGCGTGGCCATCACACATAGGGTCGATGCGACCGCGATCGCCCGTGCGGGCCAGCCGCCGTCGAGCGCCTGCAGCAGCACCCACACCGACGCGAGGATCATCCCGGCCGCGACCGGGCGCAGGCCGGCTTCGAGCGCGACCTGCCAGCGCGCGCCCTGATGCCGTCGCCACAGATGCGCGACGCCGTAGATCAGGAACGCGGTCGGCCCGAACAGCGCGAGCGTCGCGATCACCGCGCCCCAGAAGCCCGCCACCTGCCAGCCGATCAGCGTCGCGAGCAGCGAGCCGGGGCCCGGCGCCATTCGCGCGATCGCGAAGTCGTTGACGAACTGCGTGGCCGTCATCCAGTGATGCACGTCGACGACCTGCCGCTGGATGTCGGCGATGATCGCCTGTCCGCCGCCGATCGTCGCGATCGACAGCGGCGCGAATACGCCGAACAGCGCGGCGTAGCGTGACGACGCGGTCATCGGTCGTCGCTCCCGGCGGTGGCGGTGGCCGCGCGGCGGTATTCGAGCGCGACGCTCAGCGTGCCGCCGATCAGCACGGTCCATACGAGCGGCCAGTGCAGCACCGCCACCGACACGAACGTGAGCGTCATCACCGCGAACGGCAGCGCGCGGCGCGGTAGCCGGCGCACCGCGGTGATCGCCATCGCGATCGACAGCCCGATCGCCGCGGCGGCCGCGCCCGCAAGCGCGACATGCGTGAGCGTAAAGCGCGTCAGGGTCGAGAACGCGACGCCGAACAGCACGATCAGCACGGCCGGCGGTGCGATGATGCCGGTGAAGCCGGCTACCGCGCCGCGCCATCCGGCCAGCCGGTAGCCGATCCAGATCGCGAGGTTCTTCACGTTGACGCCCGGCAGCGCCTGCGACAGTGCGAGGCCGTTGAGGAACGCCTCTTCGTCGAGCCAGCGCCGCTCGTGCACGAAGTCGCGCATCATGCGCCCGCTCAGCCCGCCGCCGAAGCTGGTCAGGCCGATCTGCGCGAACGCGACGAACAGCGCGAGCACGCCGGGCGGTGGCGCAGGCGGGGGCGGTGCGGAGGACGGGAGCATCGGCTGGGCTGGGTGCGGCGGTGGGCAGTCGCCCATGGTAACAAGCGACACCTGTCGGCACGCTGACACCGGATCGGCGACGCCGACAGCACGTCACCGCGGGCGCTGCCGCCGCAGCTGTCGCGCTGCTAGGCCCGCACGACTGTCACGCCCGCGGCCTCGATCGGCTCGATCAGTGCCGCTTCGGTTTCCCGTTCGACCACGATGGCCTGCGCGAGCGCGAGCTCGCCGATCACGAACTGCGACGCCGCCCGCAATTTGGATTGCGACGCCAGCACGACCGTCTCGCCGGCGCGTTCGGCCAGCGCGCGCTTGATCGCCGCTTCCTCGAAGTCGCCGGTGCTCAGCCCCGCGACCGGATGCACGCCGGTGACACCCATGAAGTACAGGTCCGCGTGGATGCGCGAGATGCCTTCCATCGCCGCAGCGCCCACCGCGACGATCGAGTGCTTGTACAACCGCCCGCCGATCAGGATCACGTCGATCGACGGATGCGCGGCCAGCGCGACGGCGACGCTCGGGCTGTGCGTGACGATCGTCGCGCGCAGGTCGGGCGGCAGCTGGCTGACGAGCAGCGCCGAGGTCGTGCCGCCGTCGACGATCGCGACCTGCCCGGGCGCGATCATCTGCGCGGCCCGGCGTGCGATACGCCGCTTTTCCGCGGTTTCGAGCGCCTCGCGCTGCGCGAACGGCGCGACGGCCGGCGACGCCGGCAGCGCGCCGCCGTGTACGCGCTGCAGCAGGCCTTCGGCCGCCAGCTCGCGCAGGTCGCGGCGGATCGTGTCTTCGGACACGTCGAAGCGTGCGCTCAGTTCGACGGCCAGCACCTGGCCATCGCGCGCGAGCGCATCGAGGATCGCTTTCTTGCGTTGGGTGGTCAGCATCGTGTTTGCACGAAACTTCTTGAAATTGCACGAATCTGCACGTTACCATGGGCGCCGTCTGTTGTCGAACCGGAGGCTGCCATGGCTGCAACGCGGGACCGAGTCCGCATCGTCGATACGACGGTGCTGTCCGATGACTGGTATGTGCTGAAGAAGGTGACGTTCGATTTCCTGCGCCGCGACGGCACGTGGCAGCGCCTGAGCCGCGAGACCTACGATCGCGGCAACGGTGCAACCATCCTGCTGCGCAATGCCGCGACCGGCGACGTGCTGCTCACGCGCCAGTTCCGGATGCCGGCGTTCGTCAACGGGCACGACGGGATGCTGCTCGAAGCCGCCGCCGGGCTGCTCGATGATGCGACGCCCGACGCGCGCATTCGCGCGGAGGCCGAGGAGGAAACCGGCTATCGCGTGCGCGGCGTGCGCAAGGTGTTCGAGGCGTTCATGAGCCCGGGCTCGGTGACGGAGAAGCTGCATTTCTTCGTCGGCGAATACGATGCGTCGCTGCGCACCGGCGACGGCGGCGGGGTCGCGGAGGAGGGCGAGGATCTCGAGGTCGTCGAGATGCCGCTGCGCGCGGCGCTGGATGCCGTCGAGCGCGGCGAGATCGTCGACGCGAAGACGATCATGCTGCTGCAGTACGTCGCGCTGCGGGAAGCCGCGCTCGCGCGCGCCTCCAGGGCGTGATGCCGCGGCGCGGCGCGCGAACGGGCGTATGATCGCGCGACGCCCCTCGCGCACCGTTCGACGCTACCGCTCCGCCATCATGCCGCTTTCTGCTTCGCCCGACTCCACCGACTCCGGCGCCGCCGCGCCGCTGCCTGCCCACCTGGTCGCGTCCGCCGTCGACGCCCTCGCGCGCGCCGACGCGCTGCTCGTGACGGCCGGCGCGGGCATCGGCGTCGATTCGGGGCTGCCCGATTTCCGCGGCACGGACGGCTTCTGGCGCGCGTACCCGGCGCTGCGTCACGAGCGTGTCGAGTTCCACGAGATTGCGTCGCCGCAGGCGTTCCGCGCGCATCCGCAACTCGCGTGGGGATTTTATGGACATCGTCTCGCGCTCTACCGGCAGACCTTGCCGTACGCGGGCTTCGCGATCCTGCGGCGCTGGATGGAGGCGATGCCGAACGGCGGTTTCGTGCTGACGAGCAATGTCGACGGCCAGTTCCAGAAGGCCGGTTTCGATCCGGCGCGGATCGCCGAGATCCACGGCTCGATTCATTCGATGCAGTGCCTGCGGCCCTGTTCGGACGACATGTGGGACGCTGCGCCGTTCACGCCCGAGGTCGACGCGGCCGCGTGCCGGCTGGTCGGCGAGCCGCCGCGCTGCCCGCGTTGCGGCGGCCTCGCGCGGCCGAACATCCTGATGTTCGGCGACGACGGCTGGCTCGGCGAACGCTACGACGCGCAGGAGCGCGCACTGCAGGACTGGATCGCGCGGGCCGGCTGGGTCGCGGTCGTCGAGATCGATGAACTCGCCGAAGAACGCGTCGAATTCGACCGGCGTGTAGCGGTAGCGCCCCGGATGCGCGACCACGGCCTCGCCTCCCGCGCCACGAATCCATGCGACCGCATCAGACAGCGCCGCCCAGCGGTGCGGGACGAACCCGGGCTTGCCATCGCCGAGCAGGCGATCGAACACGTCGGAAGTCGAGGCAGCATGGCCGTTCTCGACCAGGAAGCGCGCGAAATGGGTGCGCGAGATCAGGTCGGGATTCGATACGTATTTCAGCGCGCCGTCGTACGCGCCGGGGATGCCGAGCGTCTCGAGCTGCGCGGCGATCGCCTGCGCACGGGCGGCACGTCCGGCCGCATCGACACATGCACGAGCGCCTCGAACGCGACACCGACCTTCTTCGGCTCGATCGTGCAGCGGTACCCCGAAATCGCGCCACGCTCCTCGAGCAGCTTCACGCGCCGCAGGCATGCCGACGGCGACAGTGCGACCGCGTTCGCGAGGTCCTGATTGCTGATGCGTCCGTCCTGTTCGAGGTGCCGGAGGATCCGCATGGCGCGGCGGCTGAGCGCCGCGCGGCGGGCCGCCCGACGGCGGCCGCGCGCTTACGGCCGGGCGACGAGCGCCGGGACGAGCGACGACGCGGCCGGCGACCCGAGGCCCGTCACGTAGTCGTAGCCGCCCGCCGCGCTGCAGACACTGCCGCAGTTGCCGTTGGACCCGGTCGTCACGTCGTGATAGTCGCTGCCGTAGGCGGCTTTCCCGACCGTGTAGAGCGCGTCGTAGGTGCCGCTCAACCGGCTCTTGCCGGCGGCCGTGCGCAGCGAATTCGCGATTGCGACGAGCGCCGACCATTGCGGCGCACCCGCGCTCGTGCCGCCGACCTGGAACCAGCCCGCCTGCCCTTGATAGGTGACCGAGTCGTACACCGCGAAACCGCTCGACGGATTTGCGTCGTAGCTGACGTCGGGCACGCCGCGCTTGCCGGCCACCGGAATCGGCCAGCCGCTCTGGCCGGCCGGCTCGGCCTCGCCGGTGCTCACGCCGCCGCCACTGCCGCTCCATGCCGCTTCGCCGACGTAGTTGCCGGACGCGTCGGTGGATAACGTCGTGCCGCCCACCGCCACCACGTACGGCGAAGCCGCCGGGTACTCGGTGCCGGTGCCGCTGTCGCCGGACGACGCGACGAAGGTGACGCCCGACACGTTGAAGTGGCTGTCATAGCTGGTCTCGCTGCTGAATTCGTTGCCGCCGAAACTCATCGACACGACCGATGCGCCGCGCTTGACCGCGACGTCGACCGCGGCCAGCAGGTCGCTGAAGCTGGCGGACGCGGCCTCGACGAGCACGATCCGCGCTTTTGGCGCGATCGCATGTACCCATTCGACGTCGAGCGACATCTCGAGCGACCAGCCGGAATCGGCCCTGGGCCGCACGCTGCGCGCGTACACCTTGGTGAAACAGCCGTTCGATGTGGTGCAGGCCGGCAGCGAGAACGCATTGCTGAACACGCCGAGATCAGCCTCGATCCGCGGGTCGTCGTACGCGTCGACGATCGCGACGACCATCCCGTCGCCCTGGTTGGCGAGCGTGTCGAATCCGTACGCATGCCGTGCGAGAGCGGGCGTGAGGCCGGCTACCGTGGCCGTGCTCGCGCGTGGCTTCGTATGAAACGGCGGGCGCGCGAACCCTTTCGGCGCGCGGTTGCCTTCGACGTAGGACGGTGCTCCGTTGTCGTCGGCGAGCGCGACGGTCGATGCGAGCAGCGACGCGCACAGCGCCGCAATCAACATGGAAGACGGGCGGATATTGTTCATTTTTTCGAATCTCCATGTCGATGGAGTAAGGGGGCGAAACAATTCTACGAAATCGGCAATGCCGATTGCATCAAATATCGGCTGAATGCGGGAATGTCTGATAAGGGAAAGTACGTGTAACGCCCGTGAGACATGGCGTCTACGGGATTGACGGGCGAGCCGGATAAATCGGTTCAAGGGATTTTCAAAGCTGACAAATAATCTGTTTTTATAGATTGATTTGTAATGTCCAGTGTAATGCGATGGCAAATATCGATTGCGCTGCGCGCGCGGGATTAATCGAATGCATGCTGCCGGCACGACGCGATCCGGCGCACGCCGGCCCGGTTTCCCGGCATTGCCGGCGCGGCGCAATTCCGCATACAGTTCGGCGTAGGCCGCACCTGCCCTGCGGCGCCGTCAGCGAGGAGTTCCCTTGTTCTATTCGATGGTCGCGATCTTCGTCGGCGCCGGGCTCGGCGCATTGCTGCGCTGGTTCCTGAGCCTTGCGCTCAACGAGTTCTTTCCCGCCGTGCCGCTCGGCACGCTCGCCGCGAACCTGATCGGCGGCTACGTGATCGGTATCGCTGCCGTCGTGTTCACGACCCGCGTCGGGCTGCCGCCCGAGTGGCGGCTGTTCGTGATCACGGGCTTCCTCGGCGGCCTCACGACCTTCTCGACCTATTCGGCCGAAGTGATGGCGCACGCGATGCAGGGCGAATTCGGATGGGCGTTCGCGGTGGCTGCCCTACACTTGACTGGATCGTTCACGCTGACGGCGCTCGGCATGTGGACCGCGCGCGCGTGGTTCGTGGCCGCCTGAGCGCGCCGGCACCGGAGGAGGCGATGGACAGGGTCTTCTTGCGCTTCTACGTGCACGAACAGCACCGGCTGCACTGGAAGCCGCTATGGGAGTGGTTGCTGGAGGAAGCGAACCGGATGGGCGTCGCGGGCGGTTCCGCGTTTCGCGCGATGGCGGGTTTCGGCCAGCATCGCGTGCTGCACGAGGATCGCTTTTTCGAGCTGCAGGGTTCGCTTGCGATCGAGGTCGAATTCATCGTCACCGAGGACGAGGCGCAGCGATTGCTCGAGCGGCTGTCGCACGAGAAAGTTCGGGTGTGCTACGCAATGATGCCCGCGCGCTTCGGCGTGATCGACACGCTCGGGGCGCCGCCGGCGCGCGGGCCGGCAGCGTAGCGCGATGCGTCAGATGCCGAACATCGTCAGCGACACGGCGGCGCGCGTGACGATCATCAGCAGTACCTGCACGATCACGAACAGCAGGATCGGCGACAGGTCGATGCCGCCCAGGTTCGGGATGATGCGGCGCAGCGGGTTCAGGAACGGCGCGGTGAGCTGGTAGAGGATCGGCATCGCCGCCGAGCGCGGATTGAGCCACGACAGCAGCGCCATCAGGATCGTCATCCAGATCACGAGGTTCAGCGCCCACTTCACCACGGTGAGCAGCGCGACCACGACGAGCGTCGCGATCACCGAGGCCGGATCGAAGCCGGCCATCACGACCATCAACACGACGTAGACCAGCGCGGTGAGCAGCGCGGCGACGACGCTCGCCCAGTCGATGCCGCGCACGCCCGCGATTACGCGGCGCAGCGGCAGCACGAGCCAGTTGGTCGCCTGCAGCACGGCCTGCGTGACGGGGTTGTACGGCGGCACGCGGACGGCCTGCATCCAGACGCGCAGGATCAGCGCGGCGCCGAACAGCGTGAAGATGGTATTGAGCAGAAAACGGGCGATCTCGCCGAACATCGTTGGCATCCTTTTTATACAGTCGAGTAGCGTGCGGCCGCCAACGCCGGATGGCGGCGCATCGGCCGACACCTTATCACGCCTCGTCGCGCGGCGGGGAGGGGCGCGCGGCGGTGCGCGCGAGCGATGTTTCGACGGCTTGCGCAAGTGCCGGCAGCGAAGCCGGCGGCGTGGCGCGCTGTGCCGCGAGCGCGACCGCGCGGCGCGTCATCAGCGCGTACAGCGTCGCGTGATCGCCGCCGCGCGCCTCGAGCAGCGCGAGCTGGCGCTCGACGATCCCGGTGTCGCCGCGCGACACGGGGCCCGACAGCGCGTTGGCGAGGCCCTTGTCGCGCGCGGTCTCGATCGTGCCGGCGAGCATCGGCAGCAGCGCGCGCAGCGCGGCGTCCTCGTCGAAGCCGAGGCCGCGCCACAGCTCGACCGCCTCCGACAGCCCGCACAGTGCGAAGCTCGCCGCGTAATGCGCGGCCGCGTGATAGAGCATTCGGCCGCCGGCCGGAATCGACAGCGGATGGCAGCCGAGTGCGGCAGCGAGTCGCATCAGCGTCGCGTGCAGCGCACCGTCGGCTTCGATCGTGACCGAGCAGCCGTCGATGCGGGCGAGATCGGCGTCCGTGCCGCCGAACAGGTAGAGCGGGTGGAACCCGCCGGTGGCCGCGCCGTCCCGTTTCGCCGGATCGAGCAGTTCGACCGCCGACGCGCCGCTGCAGTGGACGAGCGCCTGGCCTGCCGCGCGCGATGCGTCGAACCGCAGCGCCGCGGCGGTGGACGCGAGATGGTCGTCGGGTACCGTCAGGAAGATCAGGTCGGCCGCGTCGACGACCTGCTGCGGCGTTTCGACCGCGCGGCAACCGTCGATGCGTGCGGCGAGTGCCGTGGCTGATTCGTGCGTGCGGCTTGCGATCGCGACGACCGGAAAGCCGGCCTGCGCAAAACGCTGCGCAAGGCAGCGCGCGAGGCGTCCGGCGCCGATGAAGCCTATGCGGGGAGTGTCGGGGAGAGGCATGGCGGGTCACGAAGCGAAATCGGGGCAGCCGCCAGTATCGCAGGAATGGCGGGGTGGCCGCGGACGGGCAGTTTGGATGCCGATGCGGTGCCGGCCTGGAGACCTTCACCGCGAACCACCGGCCGATTCGCGCCGTGGTCGCGCCGTCGCATGAAGCTCGCCGAATCCGGCCCCGAATCACGCCGGACCCTTGTCCGTCTTGAATTGTCGGCGTCTTGTCTCAAATTTGTAATCGTTGATTACGGAAGCGTTCACGCTGCGCGCGCCGGAGCCGGTAAGACTGACCGGGCGGCGTGTCGCGATCCGGCTGGTCGGACGGAATCGCGCGACCCGCAAGGGGTTTCACGGGGCGGCCGAGCCGCACCGCGCGGCGGATGCAGCCCGGTCGAATTGCAATTTGCAACAAATGGGCGATACGCGTGGGTCGGGTTTTCGCTACATTGCATCCATGCGACGTGCATGCCCGCCGTTGCCGTCAGGAGCGCATAAATTACCGCTCCAGCAGGAGAATCGAAGTGAAAAAGCTCATTCCGTTCATCGCCGCCGCCGCGCTGGGCCTGGGTGCCGCGAGCGCCGCGCAGGCCCACGTGTCGATCGGGGTCGGCATCGGTATCCCGGTCGCACCCGCTTATCCCGTGTATGCAGCGCCGCCGCCCGTGTACTACGCGCCGCCCCCGCCCGTGTATTACGCGCCGGCGCCGGCCTACTATGCGCCGCCCCCGGTGGTCGTCGGCGGCTACGGCGGCTACGGCTACTACGGCCGTCCGTACTGGCGTCACGGTTACGGCGGCTGGGGTCACCACGGCTGGCGTCGTTGACGCATTCCGCGCGGCGGCCTGACCGCGCGCGGCAAAACGGCGCAACGTCCCTCGCGGGGCGTTGCGCCGTTTTTCATTGGGGCCGCAGTCCGGCGCATGGCCGGCGCGCGTCGGTCACACCGCGTGGGCAATCAGGTCGCGATAGCCGCCGACGATCACGCTGTACGAGAAATACGCGAACAGCAGCGCCGATGCGACGTGGCACGCACGCATCAGCCCCGCGCCCGCGCGCTTGCGGCCCTGGCTCGCGAGCGTGCACATGAACAGCGTCCACGCGAGGCCGCCGAGGAAGAAGCCGGACAGGAACACCGATGCCGTCACCGGCGTGGTCGCGCCGGCTTTCGCGATCAGCGCGCCGCCGACCGCCGCGAACCACAGGATCGCGCTCGGCGACGACATCGCGAGCAGCATCCCGCGCAGGAAGCTGCGCCGCGCGCTGGCGCGCGGCTGCGGCGTGTCGTCCGCGTCGCCGTCGTCGGCAGTGCCGGCCGGCGCGAGCGCTTCGCGCGCCATCTTCCACGTGAGGAACAGCAGCACCGCGCCGCCGCCGATCCAGACGATCCAGCGCACGGCCTCGAACTGCAGCAGCACGGCCATCCCCGCGAGCGCGAGCGCCGCGTAGACGAGATCGCCGACGCACGAGCCGACGCCGAGCCAGAAGCCCGGCCGGAAGCCGTGCGACAGCGTCAGCGACAGCATCGCGACGTTGACGAGGCCGATGTCGAGACACAGCGACAGCGACAGGAAGAATCCATCGGACAGCATCGAGGCGGGGGGAAAGCTCATCGTCGTTCGTAGGGTCGGGGTGCCTTCAATGCACGGGCCGGCGCGCGCCGGCCGCGCGCGGGCTTATAGACCGATCTCCTGCCAGAGCCGGTCGACGCGCGCCTTCACGGCCGCGTCCATCTCGATCGGGCGGCCCCATTCGCGGTTCGTCTCGCCGGGCCACTTGTTGGTCGCGTCGAGCCCCATCTTCGAGCCGAGGCCGGCGACGGGCGACGCGAAATCGAGATAGTCGATCGGCGTGCTGTCGACCATTACCGTGTCGCGCACGGGGTCGACGCGCGTCGTGATCGCCCAGATCACCTCGTTCCAGTCGCGGATGTTCACGTCCTCGTCGACGACCACGATGAACTTCGTATACATGAACTGCCGCAGGAAGCTCCATACGCCGAACATCACGCGCTTTGCGTGGCCCGTGTAGCTCTTCTTCATCTGGACGATGGCCATCCGGTAGCTGCAGCCTTCCGGCGGCAGGTAGAAGTCGGTGATCTCGGAGAACTGCTTCTGCAGCAGCGGCACGAACACCTCGTTGAGCGCGACGCCGAGCACCGCAGGCTCGTCGGGCGGCTTGCCCGTATAGGTCGAGTGATAGATCGCGTCGCGGCGCATCGTGATGCGCTCGACGGTGAACACCGGAAACCACTCCTGCTCGTTGTAATAGCCGGTGTGGTCGCCGTACGGGCCTTCGAGCGCGTGCTCGTACGCGGCGGCCGCGTTGCCGGCCGGACGCGGCGGTGCGCCGGCCGGGGCAGGGCCGGGCGTGCCGTCCTGCGGATAAATGAAGCCTTCGAGCACGATCTCCGCGCGGGCGGGCACCTGCAGCGTGTCGACCCCGGGCGTCAGGCACTTCGCGAGTTCGGTGCGACTGCCGCGCAGCAGGCCGGCGAACTGGTACTCGGACAGCGAGTCGGGCACCGGCGTCACTGCGCCGAGCGTCGTGGCCGGATCCGCGCCGAGCACGACTGCGACCGGATACGGCTTGCCGGGGTTCTTCAGCGCGAATTCGCGGAAGTCGAGCGCGCCGCCGCGATGCGCGAGCCAGCGCATGATCAGTTTGTTGCGGCCGATCAGCTGCTGGCGGTAGATGCCGAGGTTCTGGCGCGGCTTGTTCGGCCCGCGCGTGACCGTCAGGCCCCACGTGACCAGCGGCCCCGCATCGCCGGGCCAGCAGGTCTGGATCGGCAGCTTGTTCAGGTCGACGTCGGCGCCTTCCCAGACGATCTCCTGGCATGGCGGCGACGACACCGATTTCGGCGCCATGTCCCACACGGCCTTCGCGAGCGACAGCAGCTTGCCGGCGTCCTTCAGGCTCTTCGGCGGGTCCGGTTCCTTCAGCGCGGACAGCAGCCGCCCGAGGTCGCGCAGCGAGCCGAGCGCAGCGTCGTCGCCCGCATCGACGCCCATTCCGAGCGCGACGCGGCGCGGCGTGCCGAACAGGTTGCCGAGCACCGGGAACGCATTGCCGGGCGGTGCGTTGAACAGCAGCGCCGGGCCGCCGGCGCGCAGCACGCGGTCGCACAGCTCGGTCATTTCGAGCACGGGCGACACGGGTTGCGTGACGCGCCGCAGTTCGCCGAGCGCCTCGAGGCGCTGGATGAAATCGCGTAAGTCTTTGTATTTCATGAAGAAGGTCCGGGCCGCCCGCAGGGCGGGCAGCGATGGGCGGGCGCAGCGGCCGGCTGCGGCCCCGAATCGACCGACGATTTTACCCGGGCCGCCGCGCGCACGCCCGGCGGAGAAAAAAGTCGACCGCGCGCAAAGCCCCTACGGCAGGGGGCTCACGATCTGAAGGCCGATTCAAAATTACTTTTTGTTATGATTTTTATGTTTTATAGTGTTGACGATCTATAAAACCCTGCTAGAATCCGCTCACATTGGTTGCAGGGTAAAAGGCTTCGAGCCGCCAATCACCGATCTTTGACGCAGCGCGTCACCGTCCGCCGAAACCTGCACGGCGTATTCGACGGCCTTAGTCGTAGTCCCAGCCAGCGCCACCAGACGCTGGTTTTTTGCGTGGGTGCCACCGCGTATGCCCGCCTCGCCCAATGTGCGAAGGTGCCGGCCCTCTTACACCGTGGCCCCGAACGGTCTTATACCGTTTCTCCGATGCCTGCACGCCCCAACCAAGGCGCGCGGCGTCGTGATTCCGCGGCGCGTATTCTGTCTCGCCATCGAGCTGAGCGAGCCGCACGAATCATGTTCATGGGAGATGATCTGAATGAACGCTTGGTTATCGTGGCGTCCTAGTGAGCAGCATGCGCAAATCGTGCGCAACATGCTGCGTCGCGGGACGCGTGTCAGTCACCATTTATTCAGCGTTGTCGGCTGTCTTGCTGTCGCGGTTGCACTTGCCCTGTGGCTGCTGCCGACCGTGCGCGGGGACCTCGCCGCGAAGCTGATGCCGGTCGTGTCCGCGGCCGTGCAGGCGGGTCCGGCCCGTCTGCTGACCGGCCATCCGCTGCCGAATTTCGCGCCCGCCGGCGCGCAGCCGCAGCAGGAAGACGCGCCCGAACCGGATGCGCTTGCCGTCGGCCTCGACGTCGCACCGGAAGCCGCCGCGCAGAACGACGCGTCCGATTCGGCCCGCAACGGCCCGTCGCCCGTCGCGCTTGCGAAATTGATCCCGTCCCAGCGGGTGCCGGCCGATGCGCGCGACGATCGTGCACTCGCGTCGAACCGCCAGCAGGCACTCGTCGCCACCTACCTGTCGCGCCGTTACCGCGTGGCCCAGGAGCCGCTCGGCCAGCTCGTCAAGGCCGCGTTCCAGACCGGCCACGACGTCGGCCTCGATCCGCTGCTGCTGCTGTCCGTGATGGCGATCGAATCGGGCTTCAACCCGTACGCGGAAAGCGGCGTCGGCGCGCAAGGCCTGATGCAGGTCATGTCGAAGGTCCACTCCGACAAGTTCGAATATTTCGGCGGTACCGACACCGCGCTGCAACCGATCGCGAACCTGCAGGTCGGCGCGCTGGTGCTGAAGGACTGCATCGCCCGCGGCGGCTCACTGGCGAACGGCCTGCGCATGTACAACGGCTCGACGAACCCGGACGACACCGTGTACGGTTCGAAGGTCATGGCCGAGCGCGGCCGCCTGCGCGACGTCGCGCACGGCCGCAGCGTGCCGGTCAACGCGCCGCAGGCGCCGGCCCAGCCGTCGAAGCCGATCGTCACCGCGGCCGTGACGGCAGCGGCGGCGGGCGCGAAGCGCGTGCACGCGACGCTCGACTCCGCGCAGCCGATCGCCGCGAAGTCCGCCGCGCCGAAGCAGGACGACGCGAGCGTCGACACCGCGAAGCAGTCGCACGGCGATCATCCGGAACTCGGCGCATAACGCCACACGGTTCCGGCCGGACCCAAGCAAAAAGGCACCCGATTCGGGTGCCTTTTCTTTTTTGCGCAGGCCGAAGGACCCGGCGCGCCGGCCGGAAGGCCGGGTCGGACGTCGTCAGTGCTGGCCGAACAGCGTCGCGAGCCGCTCGACGGCCTCTTCGAGGCGCGAGTAGGCGGTCGCATAGGACAGCCGGATATAGTCGCGCGGCGCATGCACGCCGAAGTCCATGCCCGGCACCAGCACGACGCCCGCGTCGTGCAGCATCGCCTGCGTGAGCGTCGCGCTGTCGCCGGCCGCCGGATGGGCGACGCCGCCGCACTGCGCATATACGTAGAACGCACCGTCCGGCATCACGGGCACCTTGAAACCGAGCCGTTCGAGCGCCGGTGCGATGAAGTCGCGGCGACGCTTGAATTCGAGACGGCGTGCTTCGTAGATATCGAGCGCCGCCGGTTCGAAGCACGCGAGCGCCGCGTGCTGCGCGAGCGCCGACGGGCAGATGAAGAGGTTCTGCGACAGCTTTTCGAAGGTGCCGACGAGGGCGGGCGGTACGACCAGCCAGCCGAGTCGCCAGCCGGTCATGCTGAAGTACTTCGAGAAGCTGTTCACGGTGACGACATCGTCGCCGAACGACAGCGCCGATACGGGTGCCGCGTCGTAGCTGAGCCCCTGGTAGATCTCGTCGACGATCGTGAAGCCGCCGCGTGCGCGTACGGCTTCGACGATCCGCTTGAGCTCGTCCGGCTCGAGCGACGTGCCGGTCGGGTTCGACGGCGACGCGAGCAGCACGCCGCGCGTCCGGCTGCCCCAGCGCGTGCGGACGTCGTCCGCCGTGAGCTGGAAGCGGGCTTCCGGGCCGCTCGGCACGAGCACCGGGCGGCCTTCGGCCGCCGCGACGAAGTGCCGGTTGCACGGATACGATGGGTCGGGCATCAGCACTTCATCGTCGCGGCCGACGAGCGCGAGGCACGCGAGCAGCAGCGCGGCCGACGCGCCGGCCGTCACGACGATCCGCTCGGGGCTGATCGTGAGGCCGTAGGCGCGCGCATAGTGCGCGGCGATCGCTTCGCGCAGCGGCGCGATGCCGAGCGCGCTCGTGTACTGCGTGACCCCGCGGCGCAATGCGGCCGCGGCCGCCTCGATGACCGGCTCCGGCGCGGTGAAATCCGGCTCGCCGATGCCCATGTGGATAACATCGCGCCCGGAGGACTCGAGACGCTGTGCCTCCTTCATCAGTTCCATCACGTAGAAGGGCTGGATCGCGTCGACGCGTGCGGCGAGCGTGATGAGCGAATCGGCGGTGGTATTCATCGGTCGGGCGGGGCGGGGGAGGGAGAACGAAAAACGGGCGCTTGCGCGCCCGTCAACACACGGAATCAGCCGTTGCGGCGCGCCTGCGTTTCAGCGGGGCGCAGCTTCGCGGCGAGCTTGTCGAGCACGCCGTTGACGTACTTGTAGCCGTCGGAGCCGCCGAACGTCTTCGCGAGTTCGACTGCTTCGTTGATGATCACGCGGTACGGCGTTTCGACATGATGCGTGAGCTCGAACGTCGCGATCAGCAGCACGGCGCGTTCGACCGGCGACAGCTGGTCGACCGGACGGTCGAGCGACGGCGTGAGGGCTTCGACGAGCGTCGCATGCTCGCGAATCACGCCGTGCAGGATCGCGTCGAGCAGCTCCTTGTCGGCCTTGTCGTAACCGAGCGCGCCGCGCAGTTGCGCGTCGATCTCGCCGGAGGACGCGTTCGACAGCAGCCACTGATACAGGCCCTGCGTCGCCAGCTCGCGCGATTGTCGGCGGGCGCTCTTCTTCATGCGCGCTCCTCTTCGTCGTCTTCGTCCTCTTCTTCTTCGTCCTCGTCGCCGAGCTGGTCGAGTGCCATCGTCAGGTTGGCCATCTCGACCGCGACGCGTGCGGCATCACGACCCTTTTCGGTCATGCGCGCGACGGCCTGCTCGTCGTTTTCGGTCGTCAGGACCGCGTTCGCGATCGGCAGGTTGAAGTCGAGGCCGATGCGGGTGATGCCCGCGCCGCTTTCGTTCGACACGAGTTCGAAGTGGTACGTCTCGCCGCGGATCACCGCGCCGAGCGCGATCAGCGCGTCGAACTGGCCGCTTTCCGCGAGCTTTTGCAGCGCGAGCGGGATTTCCAGCGCGCCGGGCACCGACACGAGCAGCACGTCTTCACCGGAGACGCCGAGGCGTTCGAGTTCTTCGACGCAGGCATCGGCGAGGCCGTTGCAGACGGGTTCGTTGAAGCGGGATTGCACGATGCCGATACGCAGGCCGTCGCCTTCGAGATTCGGTTGGTATTGTCCGATTTCCATGATCTGGTCCGTGGTGTGGATGAACGGTTATAGGGCGAAAGCGCCGTGGCGGGTTACGCGTTGGACGCCGGGCAGGACTTGGCTTCGCCGCCGGGCATCGGAATGAAGCCCGTGACTTCGAGGCCGTAGCCGGACATGCTGCCCAGCTTGCGCGGATTCGACAGCACCTGCATCTTGCCGACGCCGACATCGCGCAGGATCTGCGCGCCGATGCCGAACGTCTTGAAATCGACCGGCCGGCGCTTCAGCGCAGCGGCCTTCTCTTCCTCGTCGAACGCCTTGAAGACGTCGATCAGATGTTCCTTCGTGTCGCCGCAGTTGAGCAGCACGATCACGCCGAGGTCGCGCTGCGCGATGTCGCGCATTGCCGCGTCGAGCGTCCATGAGTGCGTCGAGATGCTGGTCTCGAGCAGGTCGAGGACCGACAGCGGCTCGTGCACGCGCACGGGCGTGTCGACGTCGGGTGACGGCGTGCCGCGCACCAGCGCGATGTGCGGCGAGCCGCTCGGCTGGTCGCGGTACAGCACCGCGCGGAACGTGCCGTGCGCGGTCTGCATCGTGCGCTCGGCGATCCGCTCGATGATCGATTCGGTGCGGCTGCGGTACTGGATCAGGTCGGCGATCGTGCCGATCTTCAGGTCGTGTTCCTTCGCGAACTCGAGCAGGTCGGGCAGGCGCGCCATCGTGCCGTCGTCCTTGATGACCTCGCAGATCACCGCGGCCGGCGTGAGGCCGGCGAGCGCGGTGAAGTCGCAGCCGGCCTCGGTGTGGCCGGCGCGCACGAGCACGCCGCCCGGCTGCGCCATGATCGGGAACACGTGGCCCGGCTGCACGATGTGCTCGGGGCGTACGTCGTGCGCGACCGCCGTGGCGATCGTGTGCGCGCGGTCGGCGGCCGAGATGCCGGTCGTCACGCCT
Source organism: Burkholderia cepacia GG4 (assembly GCF_000292915.1). Taxonomy (NCBI): domain Bacteria; kingdom Pseudomonadati; phylum Pseudomonadota; class Betaproteobacteria; order Burkholderiales; family Burkholderiaceae; genus Burkholderia; species Burkholderia cepacia. The sequence continues at coordinate 2,808,841 of NC_018513.1, read as the reverse complement.
TCGGCCGCTTCGATGCTGACCGTGAACGCGGTGCCGTACTGGGTGCCGTTGCGGTAGGTCATCAGCGGCAGGTGCAGCTGCTTGCAGCGTTCCTGCGTCAACGTCAGACAAATCAGGCCGCGGCCGTATTTGGCCATGAAGTTGATCGCTTCCGGCGTGACGAATTCGGCGGCGATCACGAGGTCGCCTTCGTTTTCACGGTCTTCTTCGTCGACCAGGATCACCATCCGGCCGGCTTTCAACTCCGCGATGATGTCGAGCGTGGAGGCGAGCGTCATAAGGGGGGCGAGAAAGAGGAAAGTGCGTATTTTACGCCAGCCTGACCGCGTTTCGGCTGGCACCGGCTGCGCGCGGCCGGCGAGCGCTCCGGAAAGCGCTGCGACCGGCCCGTGAGGCGGGCCCGCTCGGGCCCGGGCGGGGGTCACGCGTGGTCGTTGCGGCCGCCGAGGTAGTCGAGCTTGCCGAGTTCGACGCCGCTGTGGCGCAGGATGTCGTACGCGGTCGTCACGTGGAAGAAGAAGTTGGGCAGCACGAAGTCCAGCAGGTACGACTGCCCGGTGAACTCGATCGGGCCGACGCGCATCTTGAGCACGATCTGGCGCGCTTCGCTGCCGTCGATCTGCGCGGCGTCGAAACCCTTCAGGTAGTCGATCGTCTTCTGGATGCGCGCGTGCAGTTCGTCGAAGCTCTGCTCGACGTCGGGATAGCTGGGGATGTCGACGCCGGCGAGCCGCGCGGCGCAGCCCTTGGCCGTGTCGGTCGCGATGTACACCTGGCGGACGAGCGGCAGCATGTCCGGATAGAGGCGTGCGCCGACGAACACCGACGGGTCGATCTGTTTCTCGGCCGCGTGCGCCTGTGCCTTGCCGAGGATGTGCTGGAGGTTGGTGAGGCCGCGGATCAGGACGGGCAGCGAAGCCTGGTACATCGAGATGGACATGGGGACGACTCCTTGTGGAAGAGGGGCAGCCGGTACGCGGCGCGCCGTGCGTCGCGGCGCCGAAACCGCTGCCGTTGCATCTTAGCGCGACGGCATCGCCCGTGCGCGTCGTTGGCCGTCCGGCCAGGTGTCGGGACGAGCCGCGGGGATCGCGCAAAGGGGATGGCGTCGTTTCAGGCGGCCGGTGAGGCGGCCGGTGAGGGCGCGATGGGCGTCGGGACGGCCGGGCACGCGGGGGAAAAGGCGCGTCGCCCGTCCGGCCGACGCGCATGATCGGCGTGGCGGCCGGTGCGCGGTGGATCGGGGCGGAAAGAGGCGGGACGGCCACGGCGCCCGTGCAACCTCTCGGGCCGAACCGCCAGCCGCCTTCCGTATGCAGGACGGAACCGGGCGATCAGTCCTGGTGCACGCCCTGCGATGCCGACATCATCCGCTCGACATACCGCGCAATCATGTCGATTTCGAGATTGACCTTGTCGCCGGCTTTCACGTGGCGCAGCGTCGTGACCTCGACCGTATGCGGGATCAGGTTGATCGAGAATTCGCAGCCGTCGGCGCGATCGTCGACCGTGTTGACGGTCAGGCTCACGCCGTTCACCGTGATCGAGCCCTTGTACGCGAGATAGCGGCCCAGCTCGCGCGGCGCGACGATCCGCAGCTCGTGCGATTCGCCGACCGGCGCGAAGCGCGTCACGGTGCCGAGGCCGTCGACGTGGCCCGACACGATGTGCCCGCCGAGGCGGTCGTGCGCGCGCAGCGCCTTCTCGAGGTTCACTTCGCCGGGCTGCGCGAGGCCGACCGTGCGGTTCAGGCTTTCGCGCGACACGTCGACGTCGAATCCGGCTTCGGTCTTTTCGATCACCGTCATGCACGCGCCCTGGATCGCGATGCTGTCGCCGAGCGCGACATCGGCGAGGTCGAGCCCGCCGGCCTGCACGGTCAGCCGCACGCCCGCGTCGGGCGTCGTGCCGAGCGGGTTGATCGATTCGATGCGGCCGACGGCCGCGACAATTCCGGTAAACATCGTGACGGCTCCGTTCAGTGGGAGGCGGGGGGCGGCGCGAGTCGCGCCAGGATCCGCAGATCGTCGCCGATCCGCTCGACGCTGTGGAACGCGAGCCGCGTGCGGGCCTCGAGGCTGGCCGGCGCGGCAAGGTCGAACATGCCGGCCGCATCGCTGCCGAGCAGGCTCGGCGCGAGATAGACGAGCAGCTCGTCGACGCACTGCTCGCGCAGCAGCGAGCCGTTCAGCTTGTGGCCGGCCTCGACGTGCAGCTCGTTGACGCCGCGCGCGCCGAGCGCCGCCAGCATCGCCGGCAGGTCGACCTTGCCGTGCGCATTCGCGAGCGGCACGATTTCCGCGCCGCGCGACTTCAGCACGTTCGCGCGCACTTCGCCGCCGGCGTCGAGCCGGCCGCAGAAGATCAGCAGCGGCGCGCCTTCGAGCAAGCGCGCGTCGAGCGGCAGGTCGAGGCGGCTGTCGATCAGCACGCGCTGCGGCTGGCGCGGCGTGTCGATGCCGCGCACGGTCAGGAGCGGGTTGTCCTCGCGTACGGTGCCGATGCCCGTGAGGATCGCGCATGCGCGCGCGCGCCATGCGTGGCCGTCGAGGCGCGCGGCCTCGCCGGTGATCCACTGGCTTTCGCCGGACGGCAGCGCGGTGCGCGCGTCGAGCGACGCGGCCGTCTTCATCCGCACCCACGGGCGGCCGCGCGTCATCCGTGACACGAAGCCGATGTTCAGTTCGCCCGCTTCGTTCGCAAGCAGCCCGCAGCGCACGTCGATGCCGGCGTCGCGCAGCATGCCGAGGCCGCGCCCCGACACCTGCGGGTTCGGGTCTTCCATCGCCGCGACGACCTTCGCGACGCGCGCCTCGATCAGCGCGTTCGCGCACGGCGGCGTGCGGCCGAAGTGGCTGCACGGCTCGAGCGTCACGTACACGGTGGAGCCGGCGACGTCATGGCCGCGCGCACGCGCGTCCTTCAACGCCTGCACTTCCGCGTGGTCCTGGCCGGCCGGCTGCGTGAAGCCTTCGCCGATCACGTTGCCGTCCTTGACGATCACGCAGCCGACGCGCGGGTTCGGCGCCGTCGTATACATGCCGCGCGCCGCGAGCGTGAGCGCCCGCTGCATGTGGGCGAAATCGGTATCCGAGAACATGCGCGCGGACCCGGGTCAGGCGGCGAGTGCCGCGAATGCGCGGCGCGCGGCCGCGAGCGTCGCGTCGATCACCGCGTCGTCGTGCGTGCTCGACACGAAGCCGGCCTCGTAGGCGGACGGCGCGAAGTACACGCCCTCGTCGAGCATCAGGTGGAAGAAGCGGTTGAAGCGCTCGGTGTCGCTCTTCGTGACTTCCGCGAAGCTGGTCGGCACGCGCTCGGCGAAGTACAGGCCGAACATCGCGCCGATCGAGTCGGCCGCGAACGGCACGCCGGCCGCGCGCGCTTCGGCCGCGAGGCCGTCGGCGAGGCGCTTCGTCTGCGCGGTGAGCGCGTCGTAGAAGCCCGGTGCCTGGATCAGTTGCAGCGTCTTCAGGCCCGCGGCGACCGCGATCGGGTTGCCCGACAGCGTGCCGGCCTGATACACGCCGCCGAGCGGCGCGAGGTGGGCCATGATGTCGCGGCGGCCGCCGAACGCGGCAGCCGGCATCCCGCCGCCGATCACCTTGCCGAGGCAGGTGAGGTCGGCCGTGATGCCGTAGTACGCCTGCGCGCCGCCCAGCGCGACGCGGAAACCGCACATCACTTCGTCGAAGATCAGCACGGCGCCGTGCTTCGTGCACAGCGCGCGCAGCGCGTTCAGGAATTCGGGCGTGCCGCGCACGAGGTTCATGTTGCCGGCGACAGGCTCGACGATCACCGCGGCGATCTCGTCGCCGAACGCGCCGAACGCTTCCTCGAGCGCGGCGACGTTGTTGTATTCGAGGACGGTCGTGTGCTTCGCGATGTCGGCGGGCACGCCGGCCGACGTCGGGTTGCCGAACGTCAGCAGGCCCGAGCCGGCCTTGACCAGCAGGCTGTCCGCGTGGCCGTGGTAGCAGCCCTCGAACTTGACGATGCGGCTGCGGCCCGTGAAGCCGCGCGCCAGGCGCAGCGCGCTCATCGTGGCCTCGGTCCCGCTCGACACCATCCGCACCTGCTCGATCGACGGCACGAGCTTGCAGATTTCCTCGGCGATCTCGATCTCGGCCTCGGTCGGCGCGCCGAACGAGAAGCCGTCGGCGAGCACGTTCTGCACGGCGGACAGCACTTCCGGATGGACGTGGCCGACGATCATCGGGCCCCACGAGCCGATGTAGTCGATGTACTGCTTGCCGTCGGCATCCCAGAAGTACGGGCCTTGTGCGCGCGCAACGAAACGCGGCGTGCCGCCGACCGAACGGAAGGCGCGCACCGGCGAGTTGACGCCGCCCGGAATGGTCTTCTGGGCGCGTTCGAAGAGGATCTGATTGTTGGACATGAGCGAAACCTGCGAGAGAAGGGCGCGGGGGCCGGTGCACGGGCCGCGGCGCCTGGGCGGAACGATCGTCTGATTGTACCGGAGACGCGCGTGGCGGGCCTGCCGGGCGGTCTGCGGCCTTTGCGCGCGTGGGGGATTGGGCCGGCGCGAACCGGGCGTGCGCGCTCGATCCGGCCCGTTTATCGCGGCGGCCTGCGCTTGCCGGTCAGCTCGGCCCAGCGCTTCTCCAGCGGGCCTTCGACCATCGGCTTGATCGACGTGCCGGAGCTCTGCGCTTCCCAGGTCTGCACCGAGTACGGATGCACGCGCAGCGCGTCGCGCGGGATCACGACGTCCTGGTGGGCGTCGACCAGCCAGTCGTACACGAAGTCGATGCACAGCCGGTAGCCGCGCCTGGTCGCCGGGTCGGGCACCTCGTACGGCGCGCGCGTGACGTAGCCCGAGCCGAACACGCCCTTCGGCTCCTTCGCGACGCGATGCAGGAACACGCGGTCACCCGGCAGGATGCCGCGCGCGAAGCCGCAGCCCCACACGTCATGCACGGCCTCGCCGGCCTTGACGCGCGCGGCGACGTCGGGCAGCTCGGGCCACGGCCATTTCTTGGGGCTCCAGATCAGCAGGAAAGCGGTCATCGGTTCGGTCGTGCGTGGAATTGGTCTGACAAGAGCAGCAGGCAGCCGCAAGCTTAATCGAATCCGCCCGGGACCTGGCGCGCCGCGGGCCGAGCGGACGCTGCCCGGCCGCGCGCCGCACCCGGCCGGGAAGCGTGAAAAAGTTGCGCGTACAATCATGTGCCTGGGCGCCGTTCGCGGCGCCGCCCCCCCGTTTTCACCGCCACGCGCGCCCCGCTGCGCGCGGGCCTCCATTTCCGGATACCCATGTCCCACGTCGTTCGGCGCCGGCCCGATGCCCGGCTGATCCTGTTGCTCGGTGCGCTCGCCGCCTGCGGCCCGATCGCCACCGACATGTACCTGCCGAGCCTGCCGTCGATCGCCCAAGGCTTCTCCGTGAGCCCCGGCGCCGCGCAGCGCACGCTGACGAGTTTCATGGCCGGCTTCTCGATCGGCATGCTGCTGTACGGCCCGCTGTCCGACACGTGGGGCCGCCGCCCGGTGCTGCTCGGCGGCATCGCGCTGTTTACGCTCGCGAGCATCGGCTGCTTCGTGTCGGGCTCGATCGACATGCTGATCCTCGTGCGCTTCCTGCAGGCGCTCGGCGCAGGCGCCGCGTCGGTGCTCGCCCGCGCGATCGCGCGCGACGCGCACGAGCCGACCGACGCGGCGAAGGTGCTGTCGATGGTCGCGATCGTCACCGCGGTCGGGCCGCTGCTCGCGCCGCTGATCGGCGGCCAGATCCTGCGCTTCGCCGGCTGGCGCGGCGTGTTCGTCGTGCTCGCCGCGTTCGGCGCGCTGTGCGCGGCGACCGCGTACCTGCGCGTGCCTGAAACCTGGCCGAAGGAGCGGCGCAAGAGCACGGCCGTGCTCGCGTCGTTCGCATCGTATGGGCGCATCCTGTCCGATCCGGTCGCATGGGGGCACATGCTGTGCGGCGGGATGGCGTTCGCGTCGATGTTCTCGTACATCACCGCGACGCCGTTCGTCTACATCGAGTATTTCCACGTGTCGCCGCAGCACTACGGGCTGCTGTTCGGGCTGAACGTCGTCGGGATCATGATCGGCAACTTCGCCAACACGCGGCTCGTCGGGCGCATCGGTTCGCTGCGCATCATCGCGGCCGCGTCGCTCGTGAGCGGCATCGCGTCGCTCGCGGTCGCGCTCGTCGCACTGACGGGGTGGGGCGGCTTGTGGTCGATCGTCGTGTGCCTGTTCTTCGTGGTCGGTGTGGTCGGCATCCTGTCGGCCAACTGCACGACGGACCTGATGCATCGCTACCCGCACAACGCGGGCGCGTCGGCGGCCGTGTTCGGCGCGATGCAGCTCGCGCTCGGCGCGCTCGCGAGCGTCGCGATCGGCGCACTCGCCGACGGCACGCCGTTCGCGATGGGCGTGACGATCGGCGTCTGCGGCGTGCTGGTTTTCGTCGGGCGTTATCTCGTGCTGCGCTGGCATGGTCGGCCGGTGAAAGCGGGCGCCTGAAGCGCGGCGGCCGCGGCCGCAGAATGAAAAAACGCCACCGCGCGATGCGCCGGTGGCGTTTTTTTTCGGGCGGGCGGCGAGCTGTCACCCGCAACCCGCGCCGTGTCGCGTCTCAGTCGCGCGCAACGTCCTTCGCCGCCGGCGACGCGCCGTGGCTCAGCCAGTCGAGCACGTCGGCCGTTTCGTCGTCGCTCGCGCGTGCCTTCGCCTGGGCGACGGCCTCGGGCACCTCGCCGTTCGTCGACGCGCGACGGATCGCGACGCCGACCGCGAGGATGTCGATCATCAGCAGATGCAGGATCCGCGAGATCATCGACAGCTGCGACTCGCGCATCTCGATGTGGTCGGTCTCGAGCGCGACGGTCGCGCGCTTCGCGAGCGGCGTGTTGCTCGACGTGATCGCGATCACCTTGGCACCGGCCTGCATCGCGACATCGAGCACGCGCAGCAGCTCGGGCGCGCGTCCCGACTTCGACACCGCGACGATCACGTCGCCCTTGCCGAGCAGCGCGGCCGACGCGGCCTGCATGTACAGGTCGCCGTACGCGATCGTCGGAATGCCGAAGCGGAAGAACTTGTAGTGCGCGTCCTGCGCGACGATGTTCGAGTTGCCGAGCCCGTAGAACTCGATCCGGCGCGCGCTATTCAGGATCTCGATCGCGTTCTCGACATGCTCGAAGTTCAGGTGTTCGCGCAACTGCAGGATCGCCGACACCGTGTTGTCGAGCACCTTCGCGCCGAAGTCGGTGGCCGTATCGCCGAGATGCACCTGGCTGTGGCTCATCGGGATCGTGCCGGTGAGGCCGGTCGCAAGCTTCAGCTTGAAATCCGACAGGCCCTGGCAGCCGAGCGAGCGGCAGAAGCGGATCACCGTCGGCTGGCTCACGTCCGCCTTGCGCGCGATGTCGACGATCGGGTCGTTGATGATCGAGCGCGGATGGTTCAGCGCGAGATCGGCCACGCGGCGCTCGGCCGGCGTCAGCGCGTCGCGCATCTGGCGGATCCGCTCGAACACGGCCGACGACGCACCGCCCGAGCGGTTCGACAACTGCTCCGCGAGGATCGCTGACACACCGAGGAACGCCGGATATTCGGCGGTGATCAGGTAGGTCGGGATGTTCTCGAGGTACTGCGTGAAGCGGCCCTTCGCCTCGAAGCGCGCGCGGAACGACGAGCGCGTGAACAGTTCGCCGAGCTTCAGCGCGACGCCGCCGCCGATGTAGACGCCGCCGAGCGCGCCGAGCGTCAGCGCGACGCTGCCCGCGAATGCGCCGAGAATCCCGCAGAAGCATTCGACCGTCTCGAGCGCGAGCGCGTCGCCCGCATGCGCGCGCTCGACGATCTCGATCGTGTCGACGGTCGCGGCGACGCGCTTCTTGTCGCGCGCGGCGAGCGCACGATAGATGATCTCCATGCCGGGGCCGGCGCACACGCGTTCGAACGACACGTGCGGAAACTTCTTGCGCGCGTACTGCAGCACCAGGTCCTCGCGCTCGTCCTGCGGTGCGAACGACGCGTGGCCGCCCTCGCTGCCGAGCGCGATCCAGCGGTCGTCCGCCGGAATCAGGCCCGACACGCCGAGCCCGGTGCCGGGCCCGAGCAGCCCGATCACGCTGTTCTGGCGGCGCGTGCCGCCGCCGATCTGCACGCGCTGCGCATCGGTCAGGCCAGGCAGGGCCATCGCGAGCGCGGTGAAATCGTTGACGACGAGCAGCGTGTCGAAGCCGAGCGCGCGGCGCGTCGCCTCGATCGAGAAGCTCCAGTCGTGATTGGTCATCGTTACCTGATCGCCGTCGACCGGGTTCGCGATCGCGATCGCCGCGTGGTTCACGCGGCTGATCTTCACGTCCTTCAGATACTTGCGGATCGCGTCGGTGAGCGTCGGATAATCGGCGCCGGGATAGACACGGATCTGCGTGATCTCGCCCGGGCCGGTTTCCAGCGCGAAACGCGCGTTGGTGCCGCCGACGTCCGCGAGCAGGCGCGGACCGTCGGCGTGCTGGCTTGCGACGACCGCCTTAGTTTGCGCACCAGTAGACATCGAGCTTGGTCCCCTTGTCGTTGGCCAGTTGGGAAATCGCGTTCTTCTGCAGGGTGGCGGCCGCGGCGTCGAGCACGTCGCGTTTGCGGCTGCCCGCGATCAACAGGAAGAGCCGGTCGACGCGCTTCAACGCATCGAGCGAAAAGCTCACGCGCGCATGCGGCGCGGCGCCGGGATGCACGGCAACGAAGCGCTCGGGCGTCGCGATCGCGTGGTCCCATTCGGGCGCGTCCGCGAAGATCGACGCGGTGTGGCCGTCCTCGCCCATGCCGAGCACGGCGACGGTCGGCACGCGGTAGTCGGCGTTCGCGTTCAGCGCGGCGACGTGTGCATCGAGCGCGGCGCGCGTGTCGACGAGCGGCAGGAAGCGGGCCGGGGCCGCCGCGTGCTGCAGCAGCGTGTCGCGCACGAGGTGCGCGTTGCTGGCCGCATCGTCCTCCGGCACCCAGCGGTCGTCGACCAGCGTGACGTCGACGCCGGCCCAGTCGAGCGCCGCGTGCGACAGCGTTTGCAGGAACGGGCGCGGGCTCGTGCCGCCGGACACCGCGAGCGTCGGGCGCGCGGGGCCGGCGAGCGCGGCGCGCAGCGCGTCGCCGACGGCGTGCGCGAGCGCGTCGCTTTGCGCTTCCTGGGTGTCGAAAGCGTGGATCTCGATCACATCTCCTCCGGACTGCTTTGTCTGTTCATTTCGTGCGAATCATGGGGCACGTTGCCGCACACTGGCGCGTCCGGCAACGGTTTGCATCAGTTTTCTTCTTCGAGCCAGCAGGTGCCGTGCTGCGCGAGCATCGCGCTCGCCGCAGCCGGCCCCCACGTGCCCGCCGCGTACGGCTTCGGCGGCTTCAGCGAGCGCGCCCACTCGTTCAGGATCGGCTCGACCCAGCGCCATGCGGCTTCCTGCTCGTCGCGGCGCACGAACAGTGCGAGGCGGCCGTTGATCACGTCGAGCAGCAGGCGCTGGTACGCCTCCATCTGCCCTTCCTTGAAGAACTGGTCGAACGCGAGGTCGAGGTGCACGCTTGCGAGGTTCATCCCTTCGCCGGGCTGCTTCGCGAGGCAGTACAGGCGGATCGTCTCGTTCGGCTGCAGCCGGATCACGAGGCGATTCGAGCCGGCGCGCAGCGCAGTGGGCCCGAGCGCCGAGTGCGGCACCGGCCGGAAGTTGACGACGATCTCCGCGACGCGGTCAGCCAGACGCTTGCCGGTGCGCAGGAAGAACGGCACGCCGGCCCAGCGCCAGTTCTCGATCTCGACCTTCAGCGCGACGAAGGTCTCGGTCGGGCTGTCCGACTTCACGCCCGGCTCGGTCGCGTAGGCCGGCACCTGCGCGCCCTTGATCACACCCGCATGATACTGGCCGCGCACCGCGACCTTGCCGATGTCGCGCGGATCGACGGGCTTGAGCGCGCGCAGCACGCGCAGCTTCTCGTCGCGCACCGAGTCGGAGTCCATCGAGTGCGGCGGCTCCATCGCAACGATCGACAGCAGCTGCAGCAGGTGGTTCTGCACCATGTCGCGCAGCGCGCCCGTATTGTCGTAGAAATCGCCGCGCGCCTCGACGCCGAGCTCCTCGGCGATCGTGATCTGGATGCTCTCGACCCATTCGCGGCGCCACAGCGGCTCGAACAGCGCATTGCCGAAGCGCAGCGCGAGCAGGTTCTGTACCGGCTCTTTCCCGAGGTAGTGGTCGATCCGGTAGATCTGGTCTTCCGCGAAGATCTCGCCGACTGCGTCGTTGATCGCGTTCGACGAGCGCAGGTCGTAGCCGAGCGGCTTCTCGAGCACGATGCGCGAGCCTTCGTTCAGGCCGACCGACGCGAGCGCCTTGCAGATCGGCACGAACAGCGACGGCCCCGTCGCCAGATAGAACACGCGGATGCCGGACAGCTGCGCGATCGCGTCGCGCAGCACGACGTAGTCTTCCGCGCGGCCGAGGTCGAGCTTTACGTATTCGATGCGCTCGAGGAAGGATTGCCACGCGCTTTCGTCGAACGCCTTGCCGGCCGCCTTGACCGCGTGCGGCTTCACGTGCGTGTCGACCCACTCGAGATAGCCGGCCCGATCCGATTCGTGCCGCGCGACGGCTACGATCCGGCCGCTTTCCGCGAGCATGTTGCCCCGATGCGCTTCGAACAGCGCGGGCAGGATCTTGCGCATCGACAGGTCGCCGGTGCCGCCGAAAAGTACGAAGGTAAAGCTGGAATCGGTATGCATGTGTCTCCGCCGGTTGGGGTGCTGGGAAGCGATCCGTAGTGCGATAAAAATATTTTTGACACTGAATTGTAGTTTAACTACAATCCGCCGCAAGGGGTAGCACCTGGGTGAAGAAAAAAAGAAGTGCGGTCGATGAACTGCGCGAGCTTCGCCTTCGGGAACGCCTTGTGCCGAATGTTATCGGACATTGACGGTGCGCATGGTCCGCGCGCCGTCGCCCCGGGCTCGCGCCGCATCAGCGCGGCGGGCCAGAAACACAAAGAGGAGACACGCCGTTGAATCTCGATTCACGCTTTCTGTAAGAGCCCGGCCGGTCATCGGCCCCGTACGCTGCATGCGTCCCGCGGCTCGATTTCCCCGTCGTTTATCAAGAAGCTGGTTCCCGGTCAGGGAACTTCACGAGTTGATTCAGTCTGGAGGAGACAAGTAATGAAAGTTCGCTCGATCATGGGCGCGCTCTGCGCCGCAGGTCTGATGGCTGGCGCCGTGGCGGCGCAGGCGGCCGAGAATGTAACGGTGCTGCACTGGTGGACCTCGGGCGGCGAGTCGAAGGCCGTCGGCGTGCTGAAGGACGACCTGCAGAAGCAGGGCTACGTGTGGAAGGATTTCGCGGTCGCGGGCGGCGCGGGCGCGGCGGCCATGACCGCGCTGAAGACCAAGGTGATCAGCGGCGACGCACCGTCGGCCGCGCAGATCAAGGGCCCGCTGATCCAGGACTGGGCCGACCAGGGCGTGCTCGTCAACGTCGATTCCGCCGCCGGCGACTGGAAGCAGAACCTGCCGCCGGAAATCGACAAGATCATCAAGTACAAGGGCCACACCGTCGCCGCGCCGTTCTCGGTGCACCGCGTGAACTGGCTCTATATCAACAAGGCCGCGCTCGACAAGGTCGGTGCGAAGGTGCCGGCCACCTGGCCCGAATTCTTCGCGGTGGCCGACAAGCTGAAGGCCGCGGGCATCCAGCCGGTCGCGATGGGCGGCCAGCCGTGGCAGGACCTGACGCTGTGGGAAGACGTCGTGCTGTCGCAGGGCCCGGCGTTCTACAAGAAGGCGCTCGTCGATCTCGACCAGGCCACGCTGACCTCGCCGCAGATGCTGTCGGTGTTCGACACGGTGCGCAAGATCCAGGGCTACTTCGACACCGGCCGCAATGGCCGCGACTGGAACCTCGCGACCGCGATGGTCATCAACGGCAAGGCCGGCATGCAGTTCATGGGCGACTGGGCGAAGGGCGAGTTCGAGAACGCCGGCAAGAAGTCGGGCAAGGACTACATCTGCGCACCGGTGCCGGGCACCGCGAACTCGTACACGTTCAACGTCGACTCGTTCGTGTTCTTCCAGCAGAAGGGCCAGAAGGACGCGACGCCGGGCCAGGTCGCACTCGCGAAGACGATCATGACGCCGGACTTCCAGGAGCAGTTCAGCCTGCAGAAGGGCTCGGTGCCCGTGCGCCTCGGCGTGAAGATGGACAAGTTCGACGACTGCGCGAAGAAGTCGTACGCCGACGAGCAGACCGCGATCAAGTCGGGCGGCTTCGTGCCGTCGCTCGCGCACGGGATGGCGCAGGGCGACGCGACAGCCGGCGCCATCACCGACGTCGTGACGAAGTTCATGAACTCGCAGCAGGATTCGAAGAGCGCGGTCGCCGCGCTCGCGAAGGCCGCGAAGGTGAAGTAAAGCGCGACAGGCGCCCGGCCGGAAGCGTACCTTTGGCCGGGCGTTCCAGCATGTGCAGCAAACGGGCTCGCCCGCGGGCTCGTGCCGTACCTGGCGCCGGCCCGGCCTGCGTCGCCCTCGTTCCAGGAGTCGAATCAAGTGGCTGCCCCTCTTAGCGGAAACGGATCCGGCGCTGCCGTCGCACGACGCACGTCGCCGATGTCGGCCTTCGCCGATCGCTGGATGCCGAAACTCGTGCTCGCGCCGAGCGTCGCGATCGCCGTGGTGTTCATCTACGGCTTCATCCTGATTACCGGCTATCTGTCGCTGACCAATTCGCGGCTGTTGCCGAACTACGAATTCGACGGCTTCGGCCGTTACACCGACCTGTTCCAGAACGACGTGTGGTGGACCTCCGCCGCGAACCTCGGCTGGTTCGGGATTCCGTTCATCGTGATCTGCGTCTCGCTCGGACTGTTCCTGGCGATCCTGCTCGACCAGCGGATCCGCACCGAAGGCGCGCTGCGCGCGATCTTCCTGTACCCGATGGCGCTGTCGTTCATCGTCACGGGCACCGCCTGGCAGTGGATCCTGAACCCGGGCCTCGGGCTCGAGAAGGTGATGCACGACTGGGGCTGGACGAGCTTCTCGTTCGGCTGGCTCGACGATCCGGACAAGGCGATCTTCTGTATCGTGATCGCCGCCGTATGGCAGTCGACCGGCTTCGTGATGGCGCTGTTCCTCGCGGGTCTGCGCGGTGTCGACAGCGAGATCTTCAAGGCCGCGCAGGTCGACGGCGCGACGCTGCCGACCATCTACCGCAAGATCGTGATCCCGAGCATGCGCCCCGTGTTCTTCTCGGTGCTGCTGATCCTCTGCCACATCACGATCAAGACCTTCGACCTCGTCGTCGCGCTGACGGCGGGCGGCCCCGGCACGTCGTCGTCGCTGCCGGCCATGTTCATGTACACGTTTTCGTTCAACCGCGGCCAGCTCGGGCTCGGCGCGGCGTCGTCGGTGATGATGCTCGCGACCGTGGTCGCGGTGCTGGTGCCGCTGATGTATATGGAATCGAGGAGCACCCGCAATGCAGCCTAAGATGACGATCAGCCGGGCAGTGATCTATGCGGCGTTGATCCTGTTCGCGCTGTATTTCCTGTTCCCGATCTACGTGATGCTGTCGACGTCGTTCAAGGACCTCGACCAGCTGCGCACCGGCAACCTGCTGACGCCGCCGACGCACTGGACCTTCGACCCGTGGGTGAAGGCATGGAGCGGCGCGTGCACCGGCGTGCGCTGCGACGGGATGAAGCCGTTCTTCCTGAACTCGCTGCAGATGGTGATCCCGGCCGTGCTGATCTCGTCGCTGATCGGCGCGTTCAACGGCTACGTGCTCACGCACTGGCGCTTTCGCGGCGCGGATGCGCTGTTCACGATGATGCTGGTCGGCTGCTTCATCCCGTTCCAGGTGATCCTGCTGCCGATGGCGCGCCTGCAGGGGATGCTCGGCCTCGCGAACACGATTCCGGGCCTGGTGTTCGTGCACGTCGTGTACGGGATCGCGTTCACGACGATGTTCTTCCGCAACTTCTACGTGAGCGTGCCGGCCGAACTCGTGAAGGCCGCGCGGATCGACGGCGCGGGTTTCTTCACGATCTTCACGAAGATCCTGCTGCCGGTGTCGCTGCCGATCTTCATGGTGTGCCTGATCTGGCAATTCACGCAGATCTGGAACGACTTCCTGTTCGGGATCGTGTTCTCCGGCGTCGATTCGATGCCGATCACGGTTGCGCTGAACAACCTCGTCAACACGTCGACGGGCGTGAAGGAATACAACGTCGACATGGCCGGCGCGATCATCGCCGCGCTGCCGACGCTGCTGGTCTACGTGGTCGCCGGCCGCTACTTCGTGCGCGGGCTCACGGCAGGCGCGGTGAAGGGGTAAGCGCGGCTTCATCCGATACGACGAACCGGCCGCGCACGTCGCGCGGCGCATCGAAACGAACCCGACGCGGCGCCGGAGCGCCGCGCGAGACGAGACAGAGGATTCACAGCATGGCAAGCCTTTCCATCCGTGACGTGTACAAGACCTACCCGAACGGGGTGCCGGTCCTGAAGGGTGTCGACATCGAGATCGAGGACGGTCAGTTCCTGATCCTGGTCGGCGGGTCGGGCTGCGGGAAGTCGACGCTGCTCAACATGATCGCCGGGCTCGAGACGGTCACGAGCGGCGAGATCCGCATCGACGGCAAGGTCGTCAACGACCTGTCGCCGAAGGATCGCGACATCGCGATGGTGTTCCAGTCGTACGCACTGTATCCGTCGATGACGGTGCGCGAGAACATCTCGTTCGGCCTGAACATCCGCAAGGTGCCGAAGAGCGAGCAGCTGCAGATCGTCGAGCGCGTATCGGCGATGCTGCAGATCCAGCATCTGCTCGACCGCAAGCCGGGCCAGCTGTCGGGCGGCCAGCGGCAGCGCGTCGCGATGGGCCGCGCGCTCGCGCGCGATCCGTCGCTGTTCCTGTTCGACGAGCCGCTGTCGAACCTCGACGCGAAGCTGCGCATCGAGATGCGCGCGGAAATCAAGCTGCTGCACCAGCGCCTCGGCACGACGATCGTCTACGTGACGCACGACCAGATCGAGGCGATGACGCTCGGCGACCGGATCGCGGTGATGAAGGACGGCGTGGTCCAGCAGTTCGGCGCGCCGCAGGAGATCTACGATTCGCCGTCGAACCTGTTCGTCGCGGGCTTCATCGGCGCGCCGCCGATGAACTTCATCAACGGCAAGCTGGTCGAGCAGGGCAGCGGGATCGCGCTCGAGATCGACACGGGCCTCGCGCGCGGCGCGCTGAACCTGCCGTTCGACGCGAAGCGGATGAACGGCCACGTCGGCCGCGAGGTGATCCTCGGCCTGCGTCCGGAGCGCATCACCGACGCGCGCAACGCGCACCACGGCGAGGCGTCGAAGCTGCAGCCGATCGACGTGCGCGTCGACGTAACCGAGCCGACCGGGCCGGACACGCACGTGTTCGCGCAGGTGAACGGCAAGCGGATCGTGAGCCGCGTGCATCCGGCCGCGAATCCGCAGCCGGGGCAGACGCAGTCGCTGCTGTTCGACGTGTCGAAGGCGGTGCTGTTCGATCCGGCGTCGGAAGAGCGGATCGCGTGAGGCAGCGCGTGCGCTGAATGAAACGGAAGGGGCCGTCTCGAATGAGCGGCCCCTCTGGTGTTGGCGTGGCGGCGATGCGCCGGGCGGCGCGGCAAGGTCAGTGCGGCAACCGCACGTCGAACTTGAACGTCGCGAGCCGCGCGACGAGGATGAAGCCGGTCGCGAGCAGCACGCTGTACACCGAGTCGAACTGCAGCCACACGAGCAACAGGTAGAACCAGCAGCCGACGAACGCGCAGGTCGCGTACGGCCGCGAATCGCGCAGGATCAGCGGAATGTCGTTGCACAGCACGTCGCGGACGATCCCGCCGACCACGCCCGTGATCACGCCCATCATCACCGCGATGAAGCGCGGCATCTCGGCGTCGAGCGCGATCGCCGTGCCCGAGATGCTGAAGATGCCGAGCCCGATCGCGTCGGCGATCAGCAACAGCCGTTCGGCCGACAGCCGCGACAGCATCCGCAGCACGAACGGTGCGAACAGCGCGAGCACGAAGATCGCGATCACGTAGTCGTCGTGCACGACCCAGTAGAACGGGCGGCGCTCGAGCAGGATGTCGCGCAGCGTGCCGCCGCCGAACGCGGTCGCGAGCGCGACGACGAACGTGCCGACCGAGTCGAGGCGGTTCTTGCGCGCTTCGATGAACCCCGAGATTGCGAAGGCCAGCGTGGCGATCGCCTCCAGTACCGCGATCGCGAGCGTCAGCCTAGGATGCGGCACGCGGCCCCCGATCGGCCGGCGCCGCATGCGGCTGCAGCAGCACGAGCACCGCGCCTGCACCGCCGTCGTTGTCGCGTGCCTCGCAGAACGCGATCACCTCTTCCTTCTGCACGAGCCACGCGCGCACCTTGCCTTTCAGCACGGGTTCCTTGCCGATCGAGCCGAGCCCCTTGCCGTGGATCACGCGCAGGCAGCGCAGCCCCTTCTTGCCGGCTTCGCGGATGAATTCGGCGAGCGCATCGCGCGCCTCGTCGCGCCGCATCCCGTGCAGGTCGATCTGCGCCTGCACGATCCACGCGCCGCTGCGCAGCTTGCGCACGACGTCGCGGCTGATGCCGGGGCGGTGGTAATACAGCGAATCGTCACTGTCGAGCAGCGTCTCGGGATCGAATTCGTCGGACAGCGTCGCGTTCAGCACGGCTTCCTCGTCGCGCTGCGTCTGCTTCGGCACGGGGTCGGGCGGCGTGCGGCCCGACGACGCGCGCGGCGGCGCGTTCAGCGGCCGGATCGTGCCGATTTCGTTGCGGAACAGGTTCGCGTCGGCTTCGGCCTTGCGTTCGGCCTTCGCGGTTTCGACGCGCGTGCGCTCGCGGCGCTCGGCTTCGCCTTGCAGCGACTTGCGCAACGCGCCGAGGCCCGCGAGGCCCTGGCCGCGCAACGCGGCCGGATCGGGGGCGGGCGGTGGCGTCTCGGGCGCCGGGGTCACGGGACGGGCTGCGATCTTCCGCTTCGCGGGATCGCTGGGATGGGGCTGGTTCTTCGCCATGATTCGGTAGCAGGGCAGGCGCGTTCGGGCGCGCGGGCAAAAAAAAACCGCTGCGCGGCGGCAGCGGCTTTCCGGTCGAGCCCGCTTCGCGGCAGCGGACGCCATTGTAGCGCCCGGCGCGGCAAGGCTCGCGGCTTACTTCTTGTCGTGCAGGCTTTCGAGGAAGCGCTGCGCGTCGAGCGCGGCCATGCAGCCCGTGCCGGCGCTCGTGATCGCCTGGCGATACACGTTGTCCTGCACGTCGCCGGCGGCGAACACGCCCGGCACGCTGGTCGACGTCGCATTGCCGTGCAGGCCGCTCTTCGTCAGGATGTAGCCGTCCTTCATCTCGAGCTGGCCCTGGAACAGGTCAGTGTTCGGCTTGTGGCCGATCGCGACGAACACGCCCTGCACAGTGAGGTCTTCCGTTGCACCGGTCTTCACGTTCTTGATGCGCAGGCCGGTAACGCCCGAATCCTCGCCCGTCACTTCGTCGAGCACGTGATCCCACTTGATGTCGACGACGCCTTCCTTTTCCTTCTCCAGCAGGCGGTCGATCAGGATCGGCTCGGCGCGGAACTTGTCGCGGCGGTGGATCACCGTGACCTTCTTCGCGATGCCCGTCAGGTAGAGGGCTTCCTCGACGGCCGTGTTGCCGCCGCCGATCACCGCGACTTCCTGGTTGCGATAGAAGAAGCCGTCGCAGGTCGCGCAGGCCGACACACCCTTGCCCATGAATGCTTCCTCGGAAGCCAGGCCGAGATATTGCGCGGACGCGCCGGTCGCGATGATCAGCGAGTCACACGTGTATTCGCCCGAGTCGCCGATCAGCCGGATCGGCTGCTCGTGCAGTTTCGCCGTGTGGATGTGGTCGAATACGATTTCGGTGTTGAAGCGCTCGGCGTGCTCGAGGAAGCGAGCCATCAGTTCCGGGCCTTGCACGCCCTTCGCGTCCGCCGGCCAGTTTTCGACGTCGGTCGTCGTCATCAGCTGGCCGCCCTGCGCGATGCCGGTGATCAGCACCGGGGACAGGTTGGCGCGTGCCGCGTAGACGGCAGCCGTGTAGCCGGCGGGGCCGGAACCGAGAATCAGGACTTTGGCGTGTTTGGGCGTGGACATGTGCGAATCCGTAAAAGGCGGCCGCGGCGGGCGGGGTAAGGCTCGCCGTACGATCCGGGTTGACCGGGATGCCGTCATAGATGGGTATCAGACGCGCATTATAAAGGCCTCGTTGCTGCGCTGCCGAACGAGAGTTTCAATCGCGGCGATAGCGTTCGCGTGGGGCGGCGCGCAGCGGCGCGGCGGGGAGGGCGCGCCGGGCGCGGCTGCGGTGGCGCGTGGCGGCGCGTTGCCGCAGGCGTGCGCAACGGTCCCGGCAGCGGGTTTGGCAGGCGCGCGCGCATACGGTTCGGCACCCCGGCCCTGTGATGTAACCGTCATTTACACTTGACGGCCCGGTGCAGCGTTTACAATAAGCGGGATCGAACGACAGGCGGGCGCGCGGCCCGTCCTCTTTATACGGATTCATGGCAAAAGCTCCTTATTCCGCCCAGGCACAGGCGTTGCCGCACCGGATGTCGAAGCTCCTCACGGAGATCCGCTGGATTCTCCAGGTCGCGCTCTGCGCTTTTCTGGTGATGGCCCTGTTGAGCTACAGCCGGCGCGATCCGAGCTGGACGCACGCCGCGCAGGTGGACCACATCTCGAACTGGGCCGGCCGCGTCGGCGCCTGGACGGCCGACATCATCCTGCTGCTGTTCGGCCTGTCGGCCTATTGGCTGGTCGTGCCGCTCGCACGGCGCATCGCGGTCAACTACCGGCGCATCACGCGTCACGAGGCGGTCGCCGACGAACCCGAGCGGCCGATCGGCTGGCTCACCGAGATCTTCGCGTTCGTGCTCGTCGTGCTCGCGTGCGACGGCATCGAGGCGCTGCGGATGTGGTCGCTGAAGGTGCAGTTGCCGCGCGCGCCGGGCGGCGTGATCGGCGAAGCCGTGGCGGGCGCGTTGTCGCACGCGTTCGGCTTCACCGGCGGCACGCTGCTGCTGCTGATCGCGCTCGCGATCGGCCTGTCGCTGTATTTTCGCTTCTCGTGGCTGTCGGTCGCCGAGCGTGTCGGCGGCGCGATCCTGTCCGCCGTCAACGTCGCGAAGCTGCGCCGCGAGGCCGAGCGCGACCGCAAGCTCGGCGAGGCCGCGGCCGTGCGCCGCGAGGGCAAGGTCGAAGAGGAGCGCGTGCGGATCGAGGATCACGAGCCCGTGACGATCGTGCCGCCGGTCGTCACGCCGGCGAAGTCCGAGCGCGTCGAGCGCGAGCGCCAGGTGCCGCTCTTCACCGACCTGCCGGGCGATTCGACGCTGCCGCCGGTGTCGCTGCTCGATCCGGCGCCGAAGACGCAGGAGGCGATTTCCGCCGATACGCTCGAATTCACGTCGCGCCTGATCGAGAAGAAGCTGAAGGACTTCGGCGTCGAGGCGAGCGTTGTCGCCGCGTATCCGGGCCCGGTCGTCACGCGCTACGAGATCGAGCCGGCCACCGGCGTGAAGGGCAGCCAGATCGTCAACCTCGCGAAGGATCTCGCACGTTCGCTGTCGCTCGTGTCGATCCGCGTGGTCGAGACGATCCCCGGCAAGAACTACATGGCGCTCGAGTTGCCGAACCAGCGCCGCCAGACCGTGCACCTGTCCGAGATCATCGGCTCGGAAGTCTATGCGGCCGCGTCGTCGGCGCTGACCTTGAGCCTCGGCAAGGACATCGGCGGCAAGCCGGTGTGCGCGGATCTCGCGAAGATGCCGCACCTGCTGGTGGCCGGCACGACCGGTTCGGGCAAGTCGGTCGGGATCAACGCGATGATCCTGTCGCTGTTGTACAAGGCGACCGCCGAGCAGGTGCGCCTGATCCTGATCGATCCGAAGATGCTCGAAATGAGCGTCTACGAAGGCATCCCGCACCTGCTGTGCCCGGTCGTCACCGACATGCGCCAGGCCGGCCATGCGCTGAACTGGACGGTCGCGGAGATGGAGCGTCGCTACAAGCTGATGAGCAAGCTCGGCGTGCGCAACCTCGCGGGCTACAACAACAAGATCGAGGAAGCGGCGAAGCGCGAGGAAAAGATTCCGAACCCGTTCAGCCTGACGCCGGACGATCCCGAACCGCTCGGCCGCCTGCCGAACATCGTCGTCGTGATCGACGAGCTGGCCGACCTGATGATGGTCGTCGGCAAGAAGGTCGAGGAACTGATCGCGCGGATCGCGCAGAAGGCGCGCGCGGCCGGCATCCACCTGATCCTCGCGACGCAGCGTCCGTCCGTCGACGTGATCACGGGCCTGATCAAGGCAAACGTGCCGACGCGGATCGCGTTCCAGGTCTCGTCGAAGATCGATTCCCGCACGATTCTCGACCAGATGGGCGCCGAATCGCTGCTCGGGATGGGCGACATGCTCTACCTGGCGCCGGGCACCGGGTTGCCGGTGCGCGTGCACGGCGCGTTCGTCGCCGACGACGAAGTGCATCGCGTCGTCGATAAGCTCAAGGAGCAGGGCGAGCCGAACTACGTCGAAGGGCTGCTCGAGGGCGGCACGGTCGACGGCGACGAGGGCTCGGCCGGCGCGGGAACCGGTGAAGGCGGCGGCGAGTCTGATCCGCTGTACGACCAGGCGGTCGAGATCGTCGTCAAGAACCGCCGCGCGTCGATCTCGCTCGTGCAGCGTCATCTGCGGATCGGCTATAACCGCGCGGCGCGGCTGCTCGAGCAGATGGAGCAGTCGGGGCTCGTGTCGGCGATGTCGTCGAGCGGCAACCGCGAAATTCTTGTGCCGGCGCGCGACGCGGAATGAGTCCGCGGCGCCCGCAGCGCCGGCCACCCAGGGAGAAAACCGCATCATGCAGCAACTTTCGTTCGTCCCTTCCCTTCGTTCGACGCGGCGCTGGCTCGGCGCGGCGCTCGCCGGCGCATCGCTGATGCTCGCGGCGACGCACGCGTGCGCGGGCGGCACCGAGCAACTGAAGGCCTTCGTGTCGCAAGTGCGTTCGGCGAAAGGCGATTTCACGCAGCAGATCGTCAAGGCGCCGGCCAAGGGCGCGAGCGCCGCGCAGGTCGTGCCGAAGTCGAACGACAATTCGAGCGGCACGTTCGTGTTCGCGCGTCCGGGCAAGTTCATCTGGACGTACCAGAAGCCGTACCAGCAAGTGCTGCAGGCTGACGGCGACAAGCTCTACGTGTACGACCGCGACCTGAACCAGGTCACCGAGCGCAAGCTGAACGGCGCGCTGGGCGCGAGCCCGGCCGCGATCCTGTTCGGCAGCAACGATCTCGACAAGAACTACACGCTGCGCGATGCCGGCGAGAAGGGCGGTATCGAGTGGCTCGAGATGCTGCCGAAGGCGCAGGACACGCAATTCCAGCGGATCGGCATCGGCTTCCGCAACGGCACGCTCGCCGCGATGGAACTGCACGACGTGTTCGGCAACGTCACGCTCCTCACGTTTACGAACATCCAGACGAACCCGCCGCTGAAGAGCGATACGTTCAAGTTCGTCGTGCCGAAGGGCGCCGACGTGATCACCGGCTGACCGGCGCCGAGCCGTTCTTTTCCCGCGGGCCTGCCGGCGACGGCAGGCCCGTGTCGCTTCCAGGCGTGTGCGACAGGCCCGGCGGCGTCATCGTGCGGCTGTCATAATGTCGGGTCCGGCGGCCGGTTCGGCCGCCATCGTTTGATGTGGAGCGAGGGTTCATGTCCGACCTGTTTCAAGTCGAGCCGCGCCGGCCGCTCGCCGAGGCGCTGCGGCCGAAGACGCTCGCCGAGGTGATCGGCCAGACGCATTTGCTGGGCGAAGGCAAGCCGCTGCGGCTCGCGTTCGAATCCGGCAAGCCGCATTCGATGATTCTCTGGGGGCCGCCCGGCGTCGGCAAGACGACGCTCGCGCGACTCACGGCGCTCGCGTTCGACTGTGAGTTCATCGCGTTGTCCGCGGTGCTCGGCGGCGTGAAGGACATCCGTGAGTCGATGGAGCAGGCGAAGGACACGCTGAACCGCACCGGCCGCCACACGATCCTGTTCGTCGACGAGATCCACCGCTTCAACAAGGGTCAGCAGGATGCGTTGCTGCCGTTCGTCGAGTCGGGGCTCGTGACCTTCATTGGCGCGACCACCGAGAACCCGAGCTTCGAAGTCAACTCGGCGCTGCTGTCGCGTGCGCAGGTGTACGTGCTGCAGTCGCTGAACGACGACGAGATGCGTCAACTGCTGAAGCGCGCGCAGGAAATCGCGCTCGACGGCCTCGCGTTCGACGACAAGGCGATCGATACGCTGATTGGTTACGCGGACGGTGATGCGCGGCGCTTCCTGAACCTGCTCGAGCAGGCGCAGACGGCCGCATCGTCGGCCAGGGTCACGACCATCGATGCCGATTTCGTCAGCAGCGCGATGACGTTGAACGCACGGCGCTTCGACAAGGGCGGCGACAACTTCTACGACCAGATCTCGGCGCTGCACAAGTCGGTGCGCGGTTCGAGCCCGGACGGCGCGCTGTACTGGTTCTGCCGGATGATCGACGGCGGCGCGGATCCCAAATATCTCGCGCGGCGGATCGTGCGGATGGCGTGGGAAGACATCGGCCTCGCCGATCCGCGCGCGCTGCAGGTCGCGAACGACGCGGCCGAGACCTACGAGCGGCTCGGTTCGCCCGAAGGCGAGCTGGCGCTCGGGCAGGCGGTGATCTATCTCGCATGCGCGGCGAAGAGCAACGCGGGTTACAACGCGTTCAACCAGGCGATGGCGTTCGTGAAGCAGGACAAGTCGCGCGAGGTGCCCGTGCATCTGCGCAATGCGCCGACCAAGCTGATGAAGGAGCTCGGCTACGGCCACGCATATCGCTACGCGCACGACGAGCCGAACGCCTATGCGGCCGGCGAGTCGTATCTGCCGGAAGGGATGCGCGAGCCGCGCTGGTACAAGCCGGTGCCGCGCGGGCTCGAATCGAAGATCGCCGACAAGCTCGCGTGGCTGCGCGAGCTCGACCGCGAGGCCGGCAAGAAGGACTGACCGGCCACGTGCGGTACGGGCGCGGGTGCCGCCCCGGGTGCGTCAGCGCTTGCGGCCCGGCGGCTTCTGCTGCTTCCAGTACTCGAACGGCTCCTCGTGGCATTCGATGTCGAGCTCGGCGATCCGGGCCTGCAGGCGCTCCTGCGCATCGGCGATCGCGAGGTTGTAGATCGCCGGCGCGATCTCCTCGACGAAGAAGTGCAGCAGCGCGCCGGCCTGGATATTGCCGATCGGCTCGTCCAGGTTTTCTGTGAAATAGCGTTGCAGCGACACGATTGCGCGGTCGCGGACATCCTTGTCCAGTTCGATGGCCATCGGGTTCCCTCGGGTGTGCGTGATGCGAAGGCGGGTGCATGGCCCGCCGCGTTGCGCCTGGCCGGCGCGGGTGCGGCGCGTTTCCGGCGGCTTCGCGCGGCGCGATTGGCAGGCCGCCGACGCGCAGGCTGGCAAGGCGATACTGCCACGCCCGTCGCGCGTTTGCGGCATTGTCCGTCCGGCCAGTGCCGTGGCGGCCCCGCGGTGCGTTAGAATTCCCGTCTTACACAACGATTCTCCAAGTCCTCCCATGCTCGACATCCAGTTGCTGCGCAAAGACCTCGACGGCGTCGCCAAGCGCCTCGCCGATCGCGGCTACACCCTCGACGTCGCCGCGTTCTCCGCACTCGAAGCGGAACGCCGCGCGATCCAGACCCGCACCGAAGAGCTCCAGGCGCGCCGCAACAGCCTGTCGAAGCAGATCGGCGCGATGAAGGGGAAGGGCGAGGACACGTCGGCCGTGATGGCCGAAGTCGGCGGGATCGGCGACGAGATGAAGGCGTCGGAGGCCAAGCTGGGCGAGATCCAGACGCGCCTGTCCGATCTGATGCTGGGCATGCCGAACGTCGCGCACGAAAGCGTGCCGGTCGGCAAGGACGAGGCCGACAACGTCGAAGTGCGCCGCTGGGGCACGCCGCGCGAGTTCGACTTCGAAGTGAAGGATCACGTCGACGTCGGCACGCCGCTCGGCCTCGATTTCGAAACCGGCGCGAAGCTCGCCGGCGCGCGCTTCACGATGCTGCGCGGCTCGATCGCACGCCTGCACCGCGCGCTCGCGCAGTTCATGATTGACACGCACACGCTGCAGCACGGCTACAGCGAGACGTACACGCCGTACATCGTGAACCCCGAGATCCTGTACGGCACGGGCCAGCTGCCGAAGTTCGCGGACGACATGTTCCGCGTCGAGAAGGGCGGCGGCGAGAACACCATTACGCAATACCTGATCTCCACGTCCGAGATTTCGCTGACGAACACCGTGCGCGAATCGATCGTCGAAGGCTCCGCGCTGCCGATCAAGCTGACCGCGCATTCGCCGTGCTTCCGCTCGGAAGCCGGTTCGTACGGTCGCGACACGCGCGGGATGATCCGCCAGCACCAGTTCGACAAGGTGGAGATGGTGCAGGTCGTCGCGCCGGACGCTTCGTATGCCGCGCTCGACGAGATGGTCGGCCATGCGGAAGCGATCCTGCAGAAGCTCGGCCTGCCGTACCGCGTGATCACGCTGTGCACGGGCGACATGGGTTTCTCCGCCGCGAAGACGTTCGACCTCGAAGTGTGGCTGCCCGCGCAGAACACCTATCGCGAGATCTCGAGCTGCTCGAACACCGAGGCGTTCCAGGCGCGCCGGATGCAGGCGCGTTTCCGCAACGCGCAGGGCAAGCCGGAACTCGTGCATACGTTGAACGGCTCCGGCCTCGCGGTCGGCCGCACGCTCGTCGCGGTGCTCGAGAACTATCAGAATGCCGACGGTTCGGTCACGGTGCCGGAAGCGCTGCGTCCGTACATGGGCGGCATGGAGCGAATCGACGCGCCTGCACAGGCGTCGTGAGATTGCTGCGCGATCGATTTTCGAAGGCCTCGCAAAAAATTGCAAAAAGGGCTTGTGAGATTCGAAGAGATCGTTCTATAATCTTTTCTTTCCCGGACACGACCAACCGGGAAATGAAGCAGCAAGGAAGGAGAGGTGGCAGAGTGGTCGAATGTACCTGACTCGAAATCAGGCGTACGGTTTCCCCGTACCGTGGGTTCGAATCCCACCCTCTCCGCCAAAATACGAAGCCCCGTGATCCGGAAGGATCACGGGGTTTTTCGTTTTGGTCGCGAGGCGGCCGTCGCAGTGACGATGGCGGTGTACGATGGCGCGCAGGGGGTGCGATGCGTGCGCCGATCCGTCGAATCACGACGAACCAACAAAGCGTTAATGAAAACGAGCGCGCGGATAGGGGGAGGGCTGGCGGGAGCTGCATTGCTGGCAGCACTCGCGGCCGCTGTGTGTGTCATGCACGCGGATTGGGTCGTGAAGTCCGACAGTGTCGTGTCGCTCGTGCGGCACGTCGCATGCGGATTCGCCGCCAGCGGGTTTCTTGCGGTGTTGTCGTGCGTGCGCCGCTATCGTGGTGTCACGCGAACGCTGCGCTGTCGTGAATTTGCGTTCGCGATGCTGAGCGTGACGCTGATTGCGACGCTCAGCGCGGCTGTCGCCGTCCTCGACTACTTTTGCGTGGCGCTCGCCCCGCCGTCGATCGAAAACCAGCTTGTCAGCTTCGATGCGATGCTGGGCTTCCATTGGCTCGACCTGTACCGGTGGGTGAGGGCACATGCCGGCCTGCAGCAAGTGCTCGACCTCGCGTATCGCAGCGGCATGCTGCAACTGGTTGCGGTGCCGTTCATCCTGGCGGCAGTCCGTCGCGTCGACGATCTTGCCGAGTTCATCGCCCAGTTCATGGTTGCGGCGATCGTCGTCGTGCTCGTCTCCACGCCGTTCCCGGCGGCAAGCGCATTCGTCCATTTCGGCATCACCGATCCGGGCACCGCATCGACGGTGACGCATTACGACCTGTTGCGCAACGGGCACTTCCGTCAACTGAACCTGTTCGAAGCGCAGGGGCTCGTGTCGTTGCCGTCGTTCCATGTGATGCTGGCCCTGCTGTTCGCGTATGCGGTGCGGCATGTCCGCTACGTGTTTCCAGTCGCGCTCGCACTGAACGCGCTGATGATCGCGTCGACCCCGACGCAGGGCGGGCACTATCTGGCCGACGTGATCGCCGGGATCGTGTGCAGCGTGGTGTCGATCGTCGCGGTGCGCCGCTGGATGGCCGGCCGGCGTGTGGCCGAGGCGTCCGGGCCGCGCGCGGCAAGTCCGACCTGACTGCGCAACGCTGCGGCAGGCACGCGCTTGCCGGCAGCCCCCGAGCCTGAGCGTCGCCGGATCACCCCGCCCACATCGCCGACCGGCCGGAATTCCCGCCACCGCTGTTTTGCTTCAAGCCTTCGCTTCGCGCGCCGTTAACAGAGGGCGGCGCCAGGCGCCTGTTGCGCCGTCGCCGTCCCCCGTCGATTCAAGGTCCCATGAAGCTGAGCTACAAGATTCCCCTCGCATTCGCCGCTGCGCTGCTGCTGATATTCTGCGGTGCGCTGTACGGCATCCGCATCCTCAATCGGTCGATCGATACATTTGCGAACGACGTGCAGACCCGTGTCGCCGACGAGCGGCTCGTGTCGGCGACGCTCGTGCAGTTCAAGCTGCAGGTCCAGGAATGGAAGGACACGCTGCTGCGCGGCAAGCAGCCCGACAAGCTCGACAAGTACTGGCAGGCATTCCAGGCGCGCGAGCGCACGGTCGACACGCTCGCCGCGCAGCTCGTCAACCAGCTGCCGCCCGGCGAGAGCCGTACGCTCGTCGAGCAGTTCATGCGCGCGCACGCGGCGATGGGCGACGGCTACCGGCGCGGTTTCGACGCGTTCAAGGCCGCGGGCTTCGAGCCGACGGCCGGCGATGCGGCCGTGGCGGGCGTCGACCGGGCGCCAGCCGCGCTGCTCGAGCACGCCGCGAAGGCGATCGCCGACGAGAGCGCCGCCGTGTCGGCGCAAGCGAGCCGCGACGCGCGGCATGCGACCGCGGCGAGCGTCGTGCTGATGCTGATCGTGCTCGGCATTGCGATGATCGGTGCGATCCTGTTCAGCCGCGCGATCCTGCGGCCGCTCGACCGCGCGGTGGCCTGTGCGCAGGCGGTGGCCGGCGGCGACCTGACGCGCAACGTCGACGCGGCTGGCCGCGACGAGATCGCCGATCTGCTGCGCGCGTTGCAGACGATGCAGGCGAGCCTGTCGGGCGTCGTGCTCGAGGTCCGGACGCATGCCGAAGCCGTCGCGACCGCGAGCGCGGAGATCGCATCAGGCAATCACGATCTCTCGTCGCGTACCGAGGCACAGGCCGCGTCGCTCGAGGAGACTGCCGCCAGCATGACCGAATTGACCGGTGTCGTGCGCCAGTCGGCCGAACACGCGCGGCATGCGGCCCAGCTCGCGCACGATGCGTCGGGCATCGCGTCCGCGGGCGGTAGCGTGATGACGCAGGCCGTCGACACGATGACCGGGATTGCCGCGAGCGCGGCGAAGGTCGGCGAGATCATCGCGGTGATCGACGGCATCGCATTCCAGACCAACATCCTCGCGCTGAACGCGGCCGTCGAGGCGGCGCGGGCGGGCGAGCAGGGGCGCGGCTTCGCGGTCGTCGCGTCGGAAGTGCGCACGCTTGCGCAGCGCAGTGCGGCCGCCGCGAAGGAGATCAAGGGGCTCATCGAGCAATCGACGCGGCGCGTCGACGAGGGCGCCGTGCTGATCGGCCGCGCGGGCGAATCGATCCACGAGATCGTCGGCGCGGTGCAGCGGGTCACGACCATCGTCGGCGAGATCTCGTCCGCCTCGCAGGAGCAGAGCGGCGGCATCCAGCAGGTGAACGTCGCGGTCACGCAGATGGATGAAGCGACGCAGCGCAACGCGGCGCTGGTCGAACAGGCGTCGGCCGCGACGCAGGCGCTGGCCGAGCAGGCGAGCGCGCTGCGGCACGCGGTGGCCGTGTTCAGGCTGCCGCAAGCGGCGTAACGATCTTGCAAGCGACCGGGCTGTCTTGCCTCACGCCGCCGCGGGATACTGCGCGAGCACCCGCTCGCGGATCGACGGCTTGATGTTCGACTGCGCCATGTTGCCGCCGTAGTGTGCGACGACGCGCGGATTCATCATGCGATACCAGAGCGGCGGCACGTACGCGAACAGGATCATCGTCGCGTAGCCGGCCGGCAGTTGCGGCGAGTCGTCGAAGTGGCGCAGCGCCTGGTACGAGCGCGTCGGGTTCGCGTGATGATCGGCGTGCCGCTGCAACTGATACAGGAACAGGTTCGTGACGACGTGATTGCTGTTCCACGAATGCTGCGGCGTGCAGCGTTCGTAGCGGCCGCTCGGCAGCTTGCGGCGGCCCAGCCCGTAGTGTTCGACGTAGTTCACGACCTCCAGCAGCGACGCGCCGTACACGGCCTGGATCACGAGGAACGGGATCGCGACCTTGCCGGCCATCGCGATCGCGATGCCCCACACGACGACAGTCATCACCCACGCGTGCAGCACCTCGTTGCGCCAGGTCCACGGCGAATGCCCGAGCCGCTCGAGGCGTGCCTGTTCGAGCCGCCACGCCGAGCGGATGCTGCCGATCACCGTACGCGGCAGGAACGCCCAGAACGATTCGCCGTAACGCGCGCTCGCCGGATCCTCGGCGGTTGCGACGCGCACATGATGGCCGCGGTTGTGTTCGACGAAGAAGTGCCCGTACGCGACCGGCGCGAGCGTGATCTTCGCGAGCCAGCGCTCGAAGCGGTTGGTCTTGTGGCCGAGTTCGTGCGCGGTGTTGATCGAGATGCCCGTCGCGGCGCCGAGCGACATCGCGAAGCCGACGTAGTCGTACCACGCGAGCGCATGCGTGCCGACGATCCACACGCACGTGAAGAACGCGACGTATTCGACCAGCGTCGCGAGATAGACGATGAAGCGGTAATAGCGCTCCCGTTCGAGATGGGGGACGACCGACTCGGGCGGGTTGTCGCGATCGTCGCCGATCAGCGTGTCGAGGATCGGGATCACGCCGAACGCGAACAGCGGCCCGAACCACCAGAACACGTGCAGGCCCGTCGACAGCGCCAGCTGGGCCGCGAGGATCGGCAGCGTGATCGTTACCGCGCCGAGCAGCCACAGATAACGTTTGCCATCCGACCATCCCGAGGCCGATCCGTCGGTCATTGCCATCGTCTCCCTCCTTCTGGCCGATTCCGGCGCTGTCGGGCGCAGGGCGGCCGCATGTTATGGAAAATAGCCGTTCGAAGCGTCGCTGCTCCGCGATGCCGAGCGCGGCACCGGATCCTTGGTCCGGCTTTGCCAGTTATACGACCGTCGCGCATGCTTGCCAAACGCCGGCGCTAGGCGTGCAACTCCAAACGGCCGGCCGCGCGCGACGCAGGTCGGGCAGGGCCGTCACGGGGTGATTGAAACAGGCCGGCACGAGCCGAATCGACTCCCACGACCGACGTTCTAGTCAGACGAATACGCGACGCGAATCGCGCGTGGATTCGACCTCGGGGATCGCAACAAATGTTGCGGTGCAATAATTCCGGCGTGAAGGAGTACGGCGGAGGCTCGTTTTCAGATACATATATTACGGATCATTACGGCCTGGGCAGCGAAATACCGGACGCTTGCCACATGGATTCGCGACATGACAAGGCGAGCGGGGCAACGCGTCCGGTATCGCAGTTCGGATTGCGATGCGTCGCCTCGCATCGACGCGTCGATGCTGCACCTGCACACTCGCGCGTGCGCGGCACCTGCCGCCTTTCGATCCGCGCCGGCATTTGAAAATAACGATTTGACTCATGCCCCGCTTTCGGTTGAAGCTAGTAACTTGCTGTCCGAAGGGGGCTGTGCCTGCATGAGTTCGACCTTGACCGTTCGTCGTATCGCTGCCGACCAGGGCGGTGTGTATCGCGAACTCCGCGCCGCATCGTTGCGTGAGCCCTATGCGCCCGGCGAAGCGCCGGAGGCCGAATTGCTGAACGTCGATTCCGACGCGGCGACGGCAATTGCCGCGCTGCGCGCCGCATCCGACGAGTCGACGACTTTCCTGCTGTACACCGAAGGCCATCCGGCCGGCATGATCGGCGCGTATTTCGACAATACGCCCGAGCGGCGCGCGTTCGTCAGCGAGCTGTGGGTCGCGCACGCGGTTCGCCATCTGCGCGGCGGCGTGCTGCTGCTCGAAACGGCTACCGCGTGGCTCACCGAACGCGGTGCGCAGGACGTCTATGCATGGATCGCCGATGCGAACCGCAACGCGATCCGTTTCTACGAACGCGCGGGTTTCGGCAACACGGGCGAGCACGCGCCGATCGCGCGGATGCCCGGCGCGATGAAGTCGTTGTTCGTGTCGCATTTCAATGCGCCCTGACGCATGAACGCGCGGGCCGCACGGCGCGATGAAGGCCCGGCCGCGCGCCGGTCGCCTGTCCGACGGCCCGCCTGCCGGTGGCGCGCGCGCCGCGCCCGCCGCAATCCGGCTCCCCAAAAATAATGGCCGCACGCGTGGACGCCTGTAAAATACGCAAAAATTTTTTGCAGAGTGTCCATGTCGCTTAAAAAATCGCCATTCTTCGAGCTGCGCAGCGGATCGGTCGATACGTTGCTGTTCACCGTGAAGACGACCGATCTCGATGCGTTGCGTACCGAACTGGTCAAGCGCTTCGAAGCGACTCCCGAGTTTTTCGCCGATGATGTCGTCGCGATCGACGTCCGCCGCCTCGCGGACGGCGAACGCGTCGCGCTCGCCGACATCCGCCAGATGCTGAACGACGTGCGGATGCGCCCGGTGGGCGTCGTCGCGCTGGCCACGCAGCGCTGGGCGGGGGAAGCCGGCCTGCCGTTGCTCGAGGCGCGCGATCGCCGCATGTCGGCCGGGAAGCCGGCCGACGAAGCGGAACCGGCGCCCGCGCCCGTCGTCGAGGCGGCAGCGGAACCGGCGCCCGAGCCGGCGCCGATGCCGATTCAGGCGGGCGGGCAGACGCTGGTGATCGACCGGCCGCTGCGTTCGGGGCAGCAGATTTACGCGAAAGGAGACCTCGTGGTGCTTGCGCCGGTCAGTCACGGCGCCGAGATCATCGCGGAAGGCAACATCCACATCTACGCGCCGTTGCGCGGCCGCGCACTCGCGGGCGTGCACGGCAATCACGACGCGCGCATTTTCTGCACGTGTCTCGAGCCGGAACTGATTTCGATTGCGGGTATCTATCGAACGACCGAGAACCCGTTGCCCGCCGAGGTGCTGGGCAAAGCGGTGCAGATCCGGCTCGAAGAGGAAAAACTGATGATCGAACCGCTGCGCCTGACGTAATCCACGCGGCACGCTCCGGGTCGATCGGCTCTCATTGACGAACACAGGGTATTGGGTAAATGGCAAAAATCATCGTGGTGACTTCGGGCAAGGGCGGCGTGGGCAAGACGACGACGAGCGCGAGCTTCGCGTCGGGTCTCGCGCTGCGCGGGCACAAGACGGCCGTGATCGACTTCGACGTCGGCCTGCGTAACCTCGATCTCATCATGGGCTGCGAGCGTCGGGTCGTGTATGACCTCGTGAACGTGATCCAGGGCGAAGCGAACCTGAACCAGGCGCTGATCAAGGACAAGAAGTGCGAGAACCTGTTCATCCTGCCGGCGTCGCAGACGCGCGACAAGGATGCGCTCACGCGTGACGGCGTCGAGAAGGTGCTGAACGACCTGGCCGCGATGGACTTTGAATACATCGTCTGCGATTCGCCGGCCGGTATCGAGGCAGGCGCGCTGCACGCGATGTACTTCGCGGACGAGGCGCTGATCGTCACGAACCCGGAAGTCTCGTCGGTGCGCGACTCGGACCGCATTCTCGGCATCCTGTCGTCGAAGACGAAGCGCGCGACCGAAGGCAAGGATCCGATCAAGGAACACCTGCTGATCACGCGTTACAGCCCGAAGCGCGTGAGCGAAGGCGAGATGCTGTCGCTCGAGGACATCAGCGAGATCCTGCGCATCAAGCTGATCGGCGTAGTGCCCGAATCGGAAGCCGTGCTGCATGCATCGAACCAGGGCCTGCCGGCCGTGCACCTCGACGGTACCGACGTCGCCGAAGCGTACAAGGACATCGTTGCGCGCTTCGTCGGCGACGACAAGCCGCTGCGTTTCACCGAATACCAGAAGCCGGGCCTGCTGCAGCGCCTCTTCGGCAGCAAGTAACGGAGGTCGCTCATGTCCATCCTTTCGTTTCTCCTCGGCGAGAAGAAGAAGTCCGCATCGGTCGCGAAGGAGCGCCTGCAGCTCATCATCGCGCACGAGCGGGTCGGTGGCCGGCCGCCGGCCGATTACCTGCCGGCGCTGCAGAAGGAGCTGGTCGCGGTCATCTCGAAGTACGTCCATATTTCGAACGATGACATCCGCGTGAGCCTCGAGCGCCAGGACGATCTCGAAGTCCTCGAAGTGAAGATCGAGATCCCGCAAGCCTGACCTTTGCCGGTGTCCCTCCGCACGGCGGCGCATGCCGCCGTGCGCGTCTTACGCCCTGTTGCACTTTCGGGCTCGCCGTAACACGGTGTCTGTCGGCCGTTCGCCGTCTTCCCGCATTGAACGAATACGCTCGCGTCAATTGTTCAATCAGGAGGTTGTGATGGCTGTCTCTACTGTTCAACGTCGTATCGTTTCGCTCGCGCTGTTCGCCGCGGGCCTGTCTGCCGTCGCCGCGCCGCTTGCCGCGCGTGCGGACGAAATCCTCGTCGGCGCGCCGGTGATGGTGCCGTCGGGCCGGATGGTCGTCGCCGAACCGGTCGCCGTGCGCACCGAGGAAATCGTCGTCGTCGCGCCGAGCGCGCCGCCGCCCGTGCGCTACGAGGTCGTACCCGATGCGCGGGTCGGCTACGCGTGGGAGCGCGGCCACTGGCGCTGGGATCATGGCCGCTACGTATGGATCGGCGGCCACTGGGAAACCGAGCGTATCGGCATGCACTGGGTGCCGGGCCACTGGGATCAGCGCGGCCCGAACTGGTTCTGGACCCGCGGGCACTGGGCCTGACGGAGGCGTGCGATGAAAAGAACCGCAATCGCCATCGCGCTCGTCGCCATCACGCTGGCCGGCTGTATCGTCGTGCCGGCCCGCCCCGTCTACTACCGGCCGGCACCGGTGGTGATCTACTGAACGCCGCGCGGGCCGCTCTGCGCCGAGCCGTGCGCGCCGGATGCAGGCGGCCCGTCGTCTTGCTGCGGCGCCGGCGGCGCATGCGCGGCGCCGTGGTCGGCCGGCGCGTGCCGCTCGCCGTCGCCTTCGTCGCGCAGCGTGTCGAGCGGATCGGCGGGCGCGGCGGCCGCGTCCTGCGGCTCGATGACGCCGGCGCCAGCCGCCGGTGCCGTACCGGGTTCCACGGCGGTTTTTGCCGCAGTTTCTGCAGCGCCAGCGGGCGGCGCGAGATAGCGCTGCGCGAGCGTCTCGTAGAGCGGCGGCGCGAAGAAGCGCGCCATGCGGCTCGACACCAGCGCGGTGGCCATCAGCGAAATCACGAGCGCATGGCCGTTGATCATCTCCATCACGATCACGAACGACGTGATCGGCGACTGCGTGACCGCTGCCAGGTAGCCGACCATCGCGAGCGCGATCAGCATCGGCAGGCTCATGTCGCCGAACGCGAGGTGCAGCAGGTTGCCGAATCCGGCGCCGATCGACAGCGAAGGCGCGAAGATCCCGCCCGGGATGCCCGGCAGGTACGACGCGACCATCGACACCATCTTCAGGAACGGATAGAGCACTGAAAGCTGTTCATGGCCGTCCAGCAGGCCGCGCGCCTCGGCGTAGCCGCTGCCGAACGTCGTGCCGCCCGACACCAGGCCGACGACGGCGATTGCGAAGCCGCACAACGCGGCGAACGCGATCGGCCGCTCGCGATACAGGCCAAGCAGGCGCGCGGGCAGCCAGCGCCCGGTATTGAGCAGCAACCAGCTGAAGAGGCCGCCCGCGATGCCCGTCACGATCGCGGTGACGAGCACGGCGACGGCGAGCATCTTCGGGAAATGCTGGCCGGCATCGATCGTGCCGAAGTACGTGTAGTTGCCGTTCAGGCCGAGCGCGACGACGCCGGCGAGAATGATCGCGGTGATCACCACGCCGCTGGCACGGGCGGAGAAGCTACGAGTCAGCTCCTCGATCGCGAACACGATCCCGGCGAGTGGCGTATTGAACGCGGCCGACAGGCCGGCCGCCGCGCCGGCGAGCACGAGCTGGCGCTCGATCTGCGCGTTCGAGCGCGGGTAGAAGCGCCGCAGGTTGAACATCAGCGCCGCGCCGACCTGCACCGTCGGCCCTTCGCGGCCGATCGTGAAGCCGCCGAGGATGCCCATGAACGAGATCAGCACCTTGCCGGCCAGGATGCGCAACGTCAGCAACCGCGCGCCGAACGCGCCCGGGCTCGCATGCAGCGTCGCGATGACCTGCGGGATCCCGCTACCCTCGGCGCCGCGGAAGAAGCGGCGCGTGAGCCAGGCCGACGCCGCGGCGATCGACGGCGTCAGCAGCAGTGGCAGCCACGCGGCGTGCGCGCGCATCGTGCGGAAGGTGTCGTAGCCCCAGTCGATCAGCCGCGCATACAGCACGGCCGCGAGGCCGACGGCAATTGCGCCGAGCCAGAATACGCCATACTGGCGCCAGATCCGCAGCGAGCGACGGGTGAGTGCAGGAAACAGGGCGGGAAGCGGGGAGCGTTGCATCGGCGGCGGGCCGGGAGGACAAAGAACGCATTATAAGAAGAACCCGGATGCGGCTGGGTTCGACAAACCTTCACAAAGGAGACGCATTTTGTTGCAAAGGTAATCATGATGTAATGTTTGTGCGCTGCAAGCGTCGCTAGCATGACGAAATGGCCTGCCCTTCCCCACAGGAAACGTGAAACGCATCCTTATCGTAAAAGTGACGTCGCTCGGCGACGTCGTCCAGACACTGCCGGTCGTCGCGGACCTCCATCGTGCCTTTCCGGGCGTCACGGTCGATTGGGCCGTGGACGAGTCGTGCGCCGAGGTCGTGCGCTGGCACCCGGGCGTGAGCGAGGTGCTGTGCGCGCCGCTGCGGCGGTTCAAGAAACTCAGGAACCGCGGCGACCTGAAGGCGATCTCCGCATCGATCGGCGCGCTGCGTGCGCACCGCTACGACGCGGTCATCGATCTGCACGGCGTGTACAAGAGCGCGATCATCTCGGCGCTCGCGCGCGCCGCGCGCCGCGTCGGCTACCAGACGCAGGATCTCGGCGAGACGGGCGCACGATTCGCGTACTCGCACCGCTTCGGCCCGCGGCCGGACTGCGACGCATGGCACGGCATGCGCGTGAGCGCGGGCGAGGCGCTGGGCTATGCCCCCGAAGGCATTGCCGCCTACGGGATCGTCCCGCCGCAGGATGCGAGCCTGCCGGCCGCGGTTACCGACGGCGCGCCGTTCATGCTGCTGTTTCACGCGACCTCCAATCCGGACAAGAAATGGCCGGCCGATCACTGGGCCGCGCTGGCCACGCGGATGATGGCGCGTGGCGTGCGGGTGCTGGTGCCGTGGGGATCGGCCGCCGAGCATGACGATGCGCAGGACATCGCCGCGCGCGCGCCTGGCGCGGTCGTGCTGCCCGCGATGTCGGTGCGCGAACTGGGTGCGGCGATCGGCCGGGCCGCGCTGGTGGTGGGGGTCGATACCGGGTTCGTGCACATGGCGCACGCGCTGCAGCGGCCGACCGTGATGATTTTCGTCGCGACATCGCGCCACCATTGCGGCGTCGGCGGTGCACCGAATGCGTTGTCGATCGGCGAGCCGGGCGAGCCGCCGTCCGTCGCGCAGGCACTCGATGCGATCGATGCGGTCGGTCCGGCCTATCGCGCGCAGCGCGTGCCGCTGACGGCCTGACGAAGGGGGGCGCGGGCTCAGGCGAGCAGCGCCTCGACCGTGACCACCGCGGCGATGGCCGCCAGGTTGGCCAGCAGCGCCTCGAACACGAGGCCGCGCCAGGTTTTTGGCCGGAAACGTGCGGCCAGCAGCAGGGCGCCGCCCAGCGCGAGCGCCAGGATCAGGATGAGGTCGGCATTGTCGAGGCGGAGGTTCATCGCGGCGGCTCCTTCAGCGAACGGATCCCGGGGCGCGCGGCGGCGCTCCCAGGATCGAGTATAGGTAGCGCCGCCCGCCGCACAACCCGGGCCGCCCCGAGGCTCAGACGAGCGATGAATGGCGGGTTTCGCGCATCAGCAGCACGCCGATCAGGCTGATCGCCGCCGCGGCCGACACATAGCCGCCGACCCACGACAGGCCACCGCGCGCCGCGAGCAACTGCGCGATGTACGGCGCGATCGACGCGCCGAGGATCCCGCCGAGGTTGTATGCGACGCCCGCGCCCGTATAGCGGACGTTGGTCGGGAACAGCTCCGGCAGCAGCGCACCCATCGGCGCGAACGTCACCCCCATCAGGAACAGCTCGAGCGTCAGGAACAGCGCGACGAGCGGCATCGAACCGCTGCCGAGCAACGGCTCCATCGCGAAACCGGACAGCAGCGCGGCGATCGAGCCCACCATCAGCACCGGCTTGCGGCCGAAGCGGTCGGATGCCCATGCCGACAGCGGCGTCGCCAGTCCCATGAACACGACCGCGAAGCACAGCAGGCCGAGGAAGCTCTGGCGCGGAATGTGCAGCGCCGACACGCCGTACGACAGCGAGAACACCGTCGAGATGTAGAACAGCGTATAGCAGACCACCATCGCGAGCGCGCCGAGCAGCGTCGGCTGCCAGTGTTGCGAGACGAGCGTCGCGACCGGCACGCGCACGCGCTCGTTGCGGTCGAGCGCGGCCTGGAACGCGGGCGTCTCGGTGATCTTCAGCCGCACGTACAGCCCGAGCGCGACGAGCACCGCGCTCACGAGGAACGGGATGCGCCAGCCCCAGCTGCGGAATTGTTCGTCGGACAGCGACAGTGCGAGCGTGAAGAACAGACCGTTCGACATCAGGAAGCCGACCGACGGCCCGAGCTGGGGAAACATCCCGAACCAGCCGCGCTTGCCTTGCGGTGCGTGCTCGGTCGCGAGCAGCGCCGCGCCACCCCATTCGCCGCCGAGGCCGATCCCCTGGCCGAAACGCAGCACGCACAGCAGCACCGGCGCGAGCGCGCCGATCGTGTCGTAGCCGGGCACGAAGCCGATCGCCGTGGTGGACACGCCCATCACCAGCAGCGACGCGACGAGCGTCGACTTGCGGCCGATGCGGTCGCCGAAGTGACCGAACAGGAACGAACCGATCGGCCGAGCGATGAACGCGATGCCGAACGTGACGAATGCGGACAGCGCCTGCGCGGTCGCGGAGCCGTGCGGGAAGAACACCGGGCCGATGACGAGTGCCGCGGCGGTTGCGTAGACATAGAAATCGTAGAACTCGATCGCGGTGCCGATGAAGCTCGCGAACACGATGCGCCGGTGGCTGACGGCGCCGGCCGAACCGGTTGCGTGTGCAACGGCCGGGGGAGATGCGGACATGGATGTCTCCGTTTTGTCGTTGGGGCGGTCGGCTGAGCGTGCGGTCGGGCAGGCGGGACGCCTGCCGGGAGCAGCCGAGCGGATGATGCGGTGGCGGTGTGGACGCGCGCCGTGGCGCGGACGTCACCCGCCGGTCGACGATGGAGACGGATAGGTCGCCGCCGCCCGGTGCCGGCGTGGTCGGCTCGCATGCCGGGTGGGGCGCGCGAACGCGCGCGCGGGAGGATGGCCGCGCGATTGCGGAAAATTATAGCCAGCGCCGCTGCATAGCGGCAATCGCGGGCGGGGGCGCGGCTTCAGTCGATCGACTGCGCCTGCGCGGATGCGGTGCTTTGCAACTGGAAGTGGCCGTCGTCGTTGAACAGCCAGCCTTCCATCAATTCGAGCCGGCCATTGCCGTCGAGCAGTTTCGACGGCGGCGGCGGCAGCGGTGCCGAGCGTCGCAGCGATGCGAGCGCGAGCGCTTCCGCCTCGCTGTCGCCGTTGCTGCGATAGACGGACGCGTTGACGAGCCGGCCGCTGCCGTCGACGGTGAAGGCTACGACGACAAGCGAACGGAGCATCGCCTGCGGCGTTCCGCGCGACAGGCCGGACGGATTGTGGTCGGCGACGCACCGCGCAACCTCCGCGCGGTACTGGTCGAGATTCGCGCTGCGTATGACCGACGGGATCGTCAGCACGTGGCGCAGCGACGGCAGCGGCGTGATCGTGCAGCCGGCAAGCAACGCGACGGCGACCAGCGCGGCAAGACGCAGCCGGTCGACGCCCGGGCGGGGAAGAGGGGGCATGGGAGGAGAACCGGAGGTGACTATAAAAAAAATGATAGGCGTCCGGGCGTGACGTGTTATCGGGGGAAACGCATAACGCGCGGGGCGCGGGGTCGCGATCGCTGATGATCGGCACGACCGGCTGGAGCCGCGATGTGACGTGACATATGACGGTGCGGGCGCGACGCACGCGCACGCGATTCGCGCGCATGCGCGCAGGGCGGGGCGGCAAGCGGTCCGGCGCGCGTTGCAAAGTCGGCATGAGGGTGTGCGATGCCCGCGCTACGGCAGCCGCGCGGCCGGTCCCCGGTCAGTAGCCGTGCGTGACGAGCGACAGAACCGACAGGTCGGGATGTGTGCCGTCGATGATGCTCTTGCCGATGTGCACGGCTTCATGAACCGCCTCGTCGACGCTCGCGAAGCTTTCCTCGCCGTCCGCGTGGAATGGCACCGCATGACCGGGCAACGCAGGATTCGCGCCCGGATGGCATACGTAGCCGGTGTAGGTGTAGCGGGTGTCGCTGCCGAGGGCGAGGCTTGGCACGACATGGATCTCGAAGCCTTCGTAATCGACGTGATCCGTCGCTGTCGACAGTTCGGTCATGGCGGTCTCCGTGTGCCGCACGCAGGGGTGGCGCGTGCAGCATCGAGTACGCGGCGGCGGTCGTGTCGCCGTGTTGAACGAATTCTAGGTGATGGCGAAGCCGGCCGGGAGGCTTCCGGCGCGGCGCCTCGCGGCACGCGTCCCGGGCGCGCGTACCATGTCGATCCTGGGCTGCCGATCCGGCGCCGATTCCATCATCGAGCGAGCGAGGGAAATGGGGATCATCGTGTTTTTCGTGTACGGCGCGTTTGTGTACGGCGCCGGCTCGCTGCTTTACATGCTGATCCGGTTCGCATCGGGCGAACGGACGCCGGAGCGAACCTGGTCGATCCTGACACGGCCGCAGCTGGTGACGAACGCGCTTGCGTTTCCGCTGGGCGCCGCGGTACCGCCGCTGTTCGCCGCGACGGTGCGCGGGATGGATGAACACTGGGGCGCGTGCAACGGCGTGGCGGCGCTGTACGGGCTGGCAGGCGTGGTGTCGCTCGTCCTGCTGCTCAACCGGCCCAGGGACGCGGATCCGCCGTCGCGCGACGCTGGGCCGCCGCCGGTGCCGGCCGGCCAGGTGCCGCGCAAGGCGCGGCGCGAACGCACGATCCGTCTCGACTGACGGGCGCGTGCGTCTGCGTCATTGCTTGCAGCGTGCGTTCTTGCGCTGCACGACGACGATCACCGGGTACTTCTGGCCGTGGTCGAGTTCCACGCGAGCCACGACGGTGAGCGTCGCCGGATCGGAGTCGTCGTACACGCTCACTTGTTCGTTGCGCAGGTAGGTCACGCCGGTACAGTTCGACGTGCGTCCGTCGTCCGACACCTTGCACTGAAGATCGTTGTCTTTCAGGTAGTTGTAGGGGGACGGGCTCGCGAGGTATTCGCTCAGGCCGCGCGGCGAGCCGGCGACGCCGGTGACGTATGCGATCGCGCACGACGCCTGCGCGTCGCTGCCGGACGCGGTGTCGGCCACCGCGTGCATGCTGACGGCAGCGAGCATGGCGACCAGCGACGAGACGATGAAGGGCTTCATGACGTGGTTTCCCGTTTCGCGAATCGGAGCGCCGGATTGTAACGGCATCCGGCGGGACGCGTCGGAACGTGGGGAGGGCGGGCGGAGCAATCGCGCATCAAACAAAAACCCCGTCATTCGGTGAATGGACGGGGTTTGGCGAACTTCCTGGCGGAAGCGGTGAGATTCGAACTCACGGACAGTTTCCCGTCGCCGGTTTTCAAGACCGGTGCCTTAAACCGCTCGGCCACGCTTCCACACGAGGCGGCATTGTAACCGAAATGCCGCCTCGATCCGCTTCAATCGTCGCGCAGGAACAATTCCTGCAGGTCGTTGAGGAAACGCT
Source organism: Burkholderia cepacia GG4 (assembly GCF_000292915.1). Lineage (NCBI taxonomy): Bacteria > Pseudomonadati > Pseudomonadota > Betaproteobacteria > Burkholderiales > Burkholderiaceae > Burkholderia > Burkholderia cepacia. The sequence goes on along the minus strand of NC_018513.1, from coordinate 2,768,612 downwards.
GGCCGAGTGGCGTCGGCGCGATCTGCGCGAAATCGCGTGCGATCAGCCCGCGCCGCTCCGCTTCCTGCAGCGCCGGCTCGATCGTGCTCATCGGCAGGCCGGTGCGTTCGGCGAAACTGTGCACGGGGAACCCCTCGACGAGCCGCAGCGTGTTCAGCATGAACTCGAACGGCAGGTCGCGCGCGCCGACTTCACGCTCTTCCTGCACGGCCGTGCCGGCCTTCGCCTGCTCCATGAAGGTCGCCGGGTGCTTGTAGCGTGCCTGCCGCAGGATCCGGTTCGGGAACGACAGCTTCGTGTGCGCGCCCGCGCCGATCCCGAGATAGTCGCCGAAGCGCCAGTAGTTCAGGTTGTGCTTGCACTGATGATTCGGCTTCGCATACGCGGACACTTCGTAGCGCCCGTAGCCGGCCTCGGCCGTGCGCGCGTGGATCCATTCCTGCATGTCGGCCGACGCGTCGTCGTCGGGGACGACGGGCGGGAACTTCGCGAACAGCGTGTTCGGCTCGAGCGTCAGGTGATACAGCGACAGATGCGGCGGCGCGAACGACAGCGCGGTCTCGATGTCGGTCCGGCATTCGTCGAGCGTCTGGTTCGGCAGTGCGAACATCAGGTCGAGATTGAAGTTGTCAAAGTTCTTCGCGGCGATCTCGACGGCCGCGCGCGCCTGCGCGGTGTCGTGAATGCGGCCGAGCGCCTTCAGATGGCCTTCGTTGAAGCTCTGGATGCCGACCGACAGGCGGTTCACGCCGCTCGCGCGGAACTGCGCGAACTTCGCGGCTTCGAACGTGCCCGGGTTCGCCTCGAGCGTGATCTCGGCATCGGCATCGAGCGGCAGCAGCGCGCGCACGTCGGACAGCAGCCGGTCGAGGCCGGCCGCCGACAGCAGGCTCGGCGTGCCGCCGCCGATGAACACCGTATGCACCTGCCGCCCCCACACGAGCGGCAGCGCCTGCTCGAGATCGGCGCGCAGCGCGTCGAGGTACTCGGTTTCCGGGAACCGCTCGCCTTTCCATTCGTGCGAGTTGAAATCGCAGTACGGGCACTTGCGCACGCACCACGGGAAATGCACGTACAGCGCGAGCGGCGGCAGCGACGTGAGCCGCACCTGCCCGGGCGACGTGAACGTCGCGACGACGCGCGCGCCGGTTTCCGCCGCCTGGCTCATGCGGCCTCCGGCTGCGAATGCGTGAAAAAGACGATCATGCTGGTTCCTCTGCGAGCCGTGCGAGCAGCGCCTTCAGCGCCAGCGCGCGATGGCTGTGCGTGTTCTTCACGGCCGGCTCGAGTTCGGCGGCCGTCGCGCCGAGCGCCGGCAGGAAGAAATACGGGTCGTAGCCGAATCCGTGCTCGCCGCGCGGGGTATCGACGATCTCGCCCGCCCAGCGCCCTTCGGCGAACAGCGGCTCGGGATCGTCCGCGTGGCGCACGAGCGCCAGCACGCAGCAATAGTATGCGCGCCGGTCGTCGACGCCGCGCAGCTGCTCGACGAGGTACGCATTGTTCGCCGCATCGCCCTTGTCGCCGCCGGCGCGCTGCGCGTAGCGCGCCGAATAGACGCCCGGTGCGCCGCGCAGCGTGCGCACGCACAGGCCCGAATCGTCGGCGATTGCCGGCAGGCCGGTGAGGCGCGACGCGTGCCGCGCTTTCGTCAGTGCATTCTCGATGAACGTGCCGAACGGCTCTTCCGCCTCGGGCACGGCCAGGTCGCCCTGCGGGACGATCTCGATGCCGACCGTCGAGAACAGCGCGGTGAATTCGCGCAGTTTGCCGGCGTTGTTCGACGCGAGCACGATGCGCGACAGCGGCGCGAGGGTGCGATCGTCAGACATGGCCGGCGCCCAGCACGTCCTTCTGCAACTGCACGAGCTGGCCGATCCCGCTTTGCGCGAGGTCGAGCAGCGCGTTCATCTCGGCGCGCGAGAACGGCACGCCTTCGGCGGTGCCCTGGACTTCGACGAAGCCGCCGGCGCCCGTCATCACGACGTTCATGTCGGTGTCGCACTGTGAATCTTCCGCGTAGTCGAGGTCGAGCACGGGTGCGCCTTCGTACACGCCGACCGAGATCGCGGCGACGTGGTCGGTGATCGGCGAACGCGCGAGCTTGCCGGCCGCGATCAGCTTCGACACGGCGTCGTGCGCGGCGACGAACGCGCCGGTGATGCTCGCCGTGCGCGTGCCGCCGTCGGCCTGGATCACGTCGCAGTCGATGTGGATCGTGCGCGGGCCGAGCGCGTCGAGATCGAACACCGCGCGCAGCGCGCGGCCGATCAGGCGCTGAATTTCCTGCGTACGACCCGTCTGCTTGCCGCGTGCGGCTTCACGGTCGCTGCGCGTGTGCGTCGCACGCGGCAGCATCCCGTATTCGGCCGTCAGCCAGCCCTGGCCGCGATCGCGCAGGAACTCGGGCACGCGTTCGGCGACGCTCGCGGTGCAGATCACCTTGGTGTCGCCGAATTCGACCAGCACGGAGCCTTCGGCGTGTTTCGTGTAGTGGCGCGTGAGGGCGACCTTGCGCAGTTCGTCGGCGCGACGGCCGCTCGGGCGGGACAGGGAATACGTCATGGGGGAATCGTGGACCGAAGAGGAAACCCCGATTTTAGCGCCGAACGGCAGCCTTGCCCGGCGGGGGGCGGCGCAAAAATGGGATAATGCGCGCTTCCCGCCCCGCGCCTTGCGATGCGCCGGGCGCCTCGACATATTCCCGCCCGCAAGGGCATCCAGACGGCGAGACGAACCATGATCTACAGCATGACGGGCTACGCGAGTGCGACGCGCGAACTCGCGACGGCCACCGGCAACGGCGGCACCAGCGTGTCGGTCGAACTGCGCACCGTGAACTCGCGCTTCCTCGACCTGAATTTCCGCATGCCGGACGACGTGCGCGCGTGCGAACCCGCGTTGCGCGAAATGCTGATGAACAAGCTGTCGCGCGGCAAGGTCGACGTGCGCATCAACCTGCAGCGCGGCGAGCAGAGCATCGGCGCGGGCGCGCTGAACCAGTCGGCGCTCGGCCAGCTCGCCGAGCTCGAACGCTCGGTGCTCGACTCGTTCCCGGGTGTCGGCCGCCTGCGTGCGGGCGAGATCCTGCGCTGGCCCGGCGTGCTCGCCGAGAGCGGCGTGTCGGCGGAAGCGATCCGCGACGCGGTGCTCGCATGCGGCAAGGAAGCGATCGGCGAGCTCGTCGTCGTGCGTTCGCGCGAAGGCGCGCAGCTTGCGACGATGCTGCTGTCGAACGTCACCGAGATGGAAGCGATCGTCGCGCGCATCACGCCGCTCGTGCCGGAGCTGATCGCGAAGCATCAGCAGAAGATCGTCGAGCGGCTGCAGGAAGCGCTCGGCATCGCGGCGCCCGAAGGCAGCGCGCCGATCGTCACGCGCGAGGAAGCCGCGGAACGCATTCGTCAGGAAGTGACGATGTACGGCATCCGGATCGACATCGCGGAAGAGCTGTCGCGACTCACCGCGCACCTGAACGAAACGCGTCACGTGATCGAGAAGGGCGGCCGCGTCGGCAAGCGTCTCGACTTCATGATGCAGGAACTGAATCGCGAAGCGAACACGCTCGGCTCGAAGGCGGCGGCGAAGGAACTGGCCGACGCATCGATGGCGCTCAAGCTGTTGATCGAGCAGATGCGCGAGCAAGTGCAAAACCTGGAGTAAAGCAACATGACCGAATCCCCTCGCGACGGCCACGCGTCGCATTCGCTGCACGGCGGCGTCTATCCCGGCAACCTGTTCATGGTCATCGCGCCGTCGGGCGCCGGCAAGTCGACGCTCGTGAATGCGCTGCTGTCGAAGGACAGCGACATCTGTCTGTCGATTTCGTACACGACGCGCAAGCCGCGCCCGGGCGAGCAGGACGGCCAGCATTACCACTTCACGACCGTCGAGGATTTCCGTACGCGCCACGCCGCGCACGAATTCCTCGAGAGCGCGGAAGTGCACGGCAACTACTACGGCACGTCGCGCGTCTGGATCGAAGAGCAGATGATGAGCGGCCACGACGTGCTGCTCGAGATCGACTGGCAGGGCGCGCAGCAGGTGAAGAAGCAGTTCCGCAACGCGGTCGGCATCTTCATTCTGCCGCCGTCGCTCGACGCACTCGAGGAACGTCTGAAGAAGCGCGGCCAGGACGAGCCGAACGTGATCACGCGACGCCTGCTCGCCGCGGGCAGCGAGATGGCGCACGCGTCCGAAGCGGAATACGTCGTGATCAACGAGAATTTCGATCGTGCGCTGGCCGAGCTCGAATGCATCGTCGCGGCCACGCGCCTGCGCTTTGCTTCGCAGTACGCGCGACACGCGGAGCTGTTCATCGAGCTCGGGATCCATCTGCCCCACGCGGAATGACGCGGGGGTAGAGGGACATAAGGTAGAATAAGGACTATATTCAGAAGGAATTTCCAACATGGCTCGCATTACCGTCGAAGACTGCCTGAAGCAAATCCCCAACCGCTTCGAACTGGCGCTCGCCGCCACCTACCGCGCGCGGCAGCTCGCGCAAGGCCATACGCCGAAGATCGAGAGCCGCGACAAGCCGACCGTCGTCGCGCTGCGCGAAATCGCCGCCGGCCAGGTCGGCGTCGAGATGCTGAAGAAGGTGCCGGTGTAACGCGCATCCGGCCCGTTCCAGCCATGTAGTCCACGCGCGCAACGACTCGACCTGGAGGCGAATATGAGCACCACCCCATCGTCCGCCTCCGCGGATTCGACCACCGAAGCCACGGCCCAGTCGCCTGCGCGCCAGTACATCGACGCGGTCCTCGAACAGTCCTTCCGGCACCTGTTCGGGCCGACCGCCACACCGGAGCAGCCGCGCAAGCACGGCGTCGTTTCGATCGCGAAACTGACGGCCACGCTTGCCGAGTATCTCGCTCCGGAGGAAATCAAAGAGGTCAAGGCGGCGTTCCACTTCGGCGACGAAGCCCACCTCGGTCAATATCGCCAGAGCGGCGAGCCCTACATCACCCATCCCGTCGCCGTCGCGGAAATCTGCGCCGGCTGGAAGCTCGACGCGCAGGCCGTGATGGCCGCGCTGCTGCACGACGTGATGGAAGACCAGGGCGTGACCAAGAGCGAGCTGGCCGAGCGGTTCGGCCCGAAGGTCGCCGAACTGGTCGACGGCCTGTCGAAACTCGACAAGATGGAGTTCCGCAGCCGCGAGGAAGCGCAGGCGGAAAACTTCCGCAAGATGCTGCTCGCGATGGCGCGCGACGTGCGCGTCATTCTCGTCAAGCTCGCCGACCGTCTGCACAACATGCGCACGCTCGGCGCGGTGCCGATGGAAAAGCGCCGCCGCGTCGCACGCGAGACGCTCGACATCTATGCGCCGATCGCGCACCGCCTCGGGTTGAACAACACGTATCGCGAGCTGCAGGACATGAGCTTCGCGAACTTCAACCCGCATCGCTACGCGACGCTCGAGAAGGCCGTGAAGGCCGCGCGCGGCAACCGCCGCGAAGTGATCAGCAAGATCCTCGAGTCCGCGCAGCGCGCGATGACCGACGCGAAGATCGACGCCGAGATCACCGGCCGCGAAAAGACGATCTACAGCATCTATCGCAAGATGCGCGACAAGCAGCTGTCGTTCTCGCAGGTGCTCGACGTGTACGGCTTTCGCGTCGTCGTCGAGAGCCCGCTCGACTGCTACACGTGCATCGGCGCGCTGCACTCGCTGTACAAGCCCGTGCCCGGCAAGTTCAAGGACTACATCGCGATTCCGAAGATCAACGGCTACCAGTCGCTGCACACGACGCTCGTCGGCCCGTTCGGCGCGCCGATCGAGTTCCAGGTGCGCACGCGCAAGATGCACGAGATCGCCGAGGCCGGCGTGGCCGCGCACTGGCTGTACAAGAACGGCGGCGCGGACCTGAACGACGTGCAGAAGCGCGCGCACCAGTGGCTGAAGTCGCTGCTCGACATCCAGAGCGAAGCCGGCGATTCGAGCGAATTCCTCGAGCACGTGAAGATCGACCTGTTCCCGGACGCGGTCTACGTGTTCACGCCGAAGTCGAAGATCATGGCGCTGCCGCGCGGCGCGACGGCGCTCGATTTCGCGTATTCGATCCACAGCGATCTCGGCAACCAGTGCGTGGCCGTGAAGATCAACAACGAGTTGCTGCCGCTGCGTACCGAGCTGAAGAGCGGCGACATCGTCGAGGTGATCACCGCGCCGTATTCGAAGCCGAACCCCGCGTGGCTCGGTTTCGTGCGCACCGGCAAGGCGCGTTCGGCGATTCGTCACTACCTGAAGACGATGCGCCTGAACGAGTCCGTGCAGCTCGGCGAGCGGCTTGTCGACCAAAGCCTGAAGGGCTATGGCCTCGCGCTGGCCGATGTTGCGCCGGAAGTGTGGGAGAAGCTCGTGCAGTGGACGGGCAACAAGAGCCGCCAGGAAATCTTCGCGGACATCGGCCTCGGCCGCCGCGTCGCCGCGGTGATGGCCAAGCGCATCGAGGTGTTGATGAGCGGCCGCGATGCGGACGACGACCTGCCGAAGTCCGAGCGGCATCCCGCGCACAATGCGCCGCCGGTCGTGATTACCGGCACCGAGGGGATGTCCGTGCAACTGTCGGCATGCTGCCGGCCGATTCCGGGCGACGCGATCATGGGCTATATCGGCATCGGCCTCGGGATGGCGATTCATACGACCGATTGCCGTGTCGCGCAGCGCATCCATCGCCGCGATCCGGGCCGCTGGATCGACGTCGAATGGGCGCCGCAGCCGGGCCGCCTGTTCGATGTCGCGGTGAAGGCACTCGTGAAGAACACGAAGGGCATCTTCGCGCGCGTCGCGGCAGACATCACGTCGGCCGACGCGAACATCGTTCACATTGCGATGGACGAGGATCTGACGCACGAATCGACGGTGCTGCGCTTCGTGATCCAGGTCAGCGATCGCGTGCATCTCGCGAACGTGATGCGGCGCGTGCGGACCAATCCGGACGTGATGCGGATCATGCGCGAACGCTCCACCGACGACGGTGCGCATGCGCGTCACGACGGCGGCATGCGCATCGAGCGCGAGCGGCAGGATTACTGACGCGTCGCGTTGCCTTGCAGCGGGATACGACGGCGGCCATGGGCCGCCGTTTTCGTTGGTGACGTAGGCGACGGGCTCGTGCCGGGGCGGCCCGTCTCGCGTCGAGCGGGAGACGTGGTCAGGTGGTCAGCGAGAAGAGGGGAGTGGAAAAGAAAAAAGGGCCTTCCCGGAGGAAGGCCCTTCTGAGGTGGCGCGGCTGGCAGGATTCGAACCCACGACCCCTTGGTTCGTAGCCAAGTACTCTATCCAACTGAGCTACAGCCGCACGCAAAGCGGTACTACTTCAACTGTCGGAACCTTCTACGGTGGGAAGGTCCCCAAAAAGGTGGCGCGGCTGGCAGGATTCGAACCCACGACCCCTTGGTTCGTAGCCAAGTACTCTATCCAACTGAGCTACAGCCGCACGCAAAAACAACACTACTTTGAACTGAAAGGGCCTTCGGTTCCGAAGGCCCTCGAAAAAGGTGGCGCGGCTGGCAGGATTCGAACCCACGACCCCTTGGTTCGTAGCCAAGTACTCTATCCAACTGAGCTACAGCCGCACGCAGAAGAGGGATTATAGCAGGGTTGTTTGAAAAGGGAAGCCTTATTCGCAAAATATGCGACGCGGCCTTACCGGGCCGCCCTTCGTGTACTCTTGAAGCATCAGTCATCCCTGTATTGAATCTGCATCATGAACAAGGCGTTTGTCAAAGAGTCGGACGGCGACGACGATCTCGACCAGGCTCAACCCGCGATTCCCGCGGGCGCGAAGAACTACATCACGCCGGCCGGCCACAAGCGGCTCAGGGACGAGCTCCTGAGCCTGATCGACGTCGAGCGTCCCGAGGTCGTGCGGCTCGTGTCGTGGGCCGCGTCGAACGGCGACCGGTCGGAGAATGGCGACTACATCTACGGCAAGCGGCGGTTGCGCGAGATCGATCGTCGCATCCGCTTCCTGACGAAGCGGCTCGATCTCGCCGAAGTTGTCGACGCGAGCCGGCAGGAGAACGTCGACCAGGTGTTCTTCGGCGCGACCGTCGATTACGCGACGCCGGACGGCGAGGATCACACGATCACGATCGTCGGGATCGACGAGGTCGATCTCGACCACGGCTGCGTCAGCTGGATCTCGCCGGTCGCGCGGGCGCTCATCAAGGCGAAGATCGGCGACACCGTCACGCTGATGACGCCGGCCGGCCCGCAGCCGATCGACGTGCTTGACGTCCGTTATCCGGCGTCGCGCAACGCGTGAGCCTGTAGCCTCGCATCGACGCAACGCGTCGCCGTCACGAACAAGCGCCCCGGGTGGGGCGCTTCGTCATGATGCTTGAGCGAGCCGTTGTTGATCCCGAAGCCGCTTTCCGGCGTGAAGATCGCTTTCAGGCCGCCGCCGAGATCGTCGGTACCGGCGAATGCCCCAGCGGCTGCCGTTGATCGGGCCGCTCGTCTCCTGTCATGCGCATGCCGGCCCTGATTGTTCGGGTACGTGATGCCGGCATCGATCAGGCCGTACAGCGTGACGCTGCATTGCGCATGGGCGGCAGTCGCAAACACGTCGGCCCACGCGGTGACGATCAGGGTCCTTTTCATGATCTGTCTGCAGGCCGGGATGATGGCGATCGGGCCTGCTGCGGGCACGGGCCGCGGCGCGGGGCAGGGGCGCCTTCATCGGATATCCCTTCGCGGTGTATGGATTGGACCGGACGGAGAAGGAAGCTGCTTTGGCCGATCCTGAATCCGGGCTCACGCGACAGCGAGCGAATGCGCCGAGAGCCGTTGCCATCAAGGCCTTGTGGCAGCGCAGCAAGCGGAACGGGCAAACACGAATCCGTAATGGGCGTTGCGCGATCGCGACAGGCGATCAGGGGCGGGGGAGAGCGGTACTAGCGCGATTATTGACACATCGGCAATAGAGGTTTGTGTGGAGCATGGATAATGAAAGGATGTTCTCTCGCTATACTCCAATCTCTGCTTTCCGAAGCAGACTTTTTCGTTGACGGAAAAGATCTCCAAACCTTTGTCGGCGCGACTTCCCAGTCGCGCTTTTTTTTTGTCCCGTCACCGGATCCCTATTGCGTGTACGAGCGCCGCTTACGCTTGCGCTTGCGTGTCGGCTCCGTGTCGTCGGCTTCGGTCGGTGGCGGTGTGTACGTCCAGTCTTCCATCACGTAGTGACGCGCGTCCAGCGGCGACGCCAGCAGGTTCTGCCAATGGTCGCCATGCCAGGTCGGGTCGAATTCGGTGTCGCATGGCGTTTCACCGGCGGGCTCGGCCAGCGCGCGGGACTTGCGGCGTACGCGCGTGAGCCGGCTCGCGAAGCGCTTGATTCCGTCCAGCCACATGACGCTCTCCTTCCATCGCGTTACACCAGCATCGCAACGTCCCCCGTTTTCCGCAACCCGGAAAAAACCCGAGGAATTTACCGGCTGGATTTGTCCCCGGTAGGTTTTTCGCGGTCGGGATTATCAGTGATCTGCTCCCGGTAATATTGACAGGTTTTTGATGTGAATCAATTAATGAAAACCGATGGTGTACCGATTCCATTGGTATTGACGTTTTTTTGATAAACAGGGCGCCAAAAATTCTCTTGACGCACCCGGATTGTCCAATTTATAAAGTCAGCACTCCGTCCCCGGGCGGAGCGCTGGGGGGAGTGTCGGCGCGATGTTGCGGGATTTCGGGAAGCGGCTATAAACGGTAGCTTTTTTGATCTAAACGAGTGGGGAACGAAGGTATGGATACCGGTATCGTAAAATGGTTTAACGATGCTAAGGGTTTCGGTTTTATTACGTCCGATAATGGCGGCGAAGATTTGTTTGCGCATTTTTCCGAAATCCGGATGGACGGCTTCAAAACGCTGAAGGAAAACCAGCGCGTTTCCTTCGACGTGAAAGTCGGGCCGAAAGGCAAGCAGGCAGCGAATATCCAGGCGGCCTGACGCGCCACGCATTGCCGATCACGTCCGGCCCCCGCTTCGCGGGGGCTTTTTGCTTTTTTGGGAACGAAAATAGGCGTCCGGCGCATCGAGACCGGTCCGGGCTGGCCGCGAACACGCATGCCGGTGCATACTCACGGAAGCATCGTTTCCCTGTCCTTTCATGTCCGATTCCCGTCCGTCCGATCCTGCAAGCGAACAGCCGCTCGTTTTCGTCGACCTTGAAACCACCGGCGGCTCGTCCGCCGAACACCGCATCACCGAAATCGGCGTGGTCGAAATCGGCCCGCTCGGCGTATCGACCTGGACGACGCTCGTCAATCCGGGACAGTCGATTCCGCCGTTCATCGAGCAGCTGACGGGCATTTCGGATGCGATGGTGCGCGACGCGCCGTCGTTTGCGTCGCTCGCGCCCGCGCTGTTCGAGCGCCTCGACGGCAAGCTGTTCGTCGCGCACAACGCGAGCTTCGACCGGGGCTTCCTGCGTGCCGAATTCGAGCGCGCCGGCATTGCGTTCAATCCCGATGTGCTTTGCACGGTGCGGCTGTCGCGCGCGCTGTTTCCGCGCGAGTCGCGGCACGGCCTCGATGCGCTGATCGAGCGGCACGGCCTCGTCCCTGCCGCCCGGCACCGGGCGCTCGCGGATGCCGATCTCCTCTGGCAGTTCTGGCGGCAGCTGCACGAGATCGTGCCGCTCGAGCGTCTGCGCGACCAGATCGCGCGCACGACGCGCCATTTCCGTCTCTCGGGCGACCTGACCGAGGCGTGGCTCGATACCGCGCCCGCCGGATGCGGTGTGTACGCGCTGTTCGGGGAGGGCGACGAAGCGCTTTACGTCGGCCGCAGCGTGCGCGTGCGGCAGCGCTTGCGTTCGCTGCTGACCGGCGAGCGGCGCTCGTCGAAGGAAATGCGCATTGCGCAGCAGGTGCGGCGTGTCGAATGGCGCGAGACCGGCAACGAGCTGGGCGCGATGCTCGCCGAAGCGCAGTGGATCGCCCGCCTGCGTCCGTCATTCAACCGGCGGCCCGCAGCCGATTCCGCCCGTGCGGGCAATGCGCCCTGGCCGTTCGACGGCGCGGTCGCGTTCGAAGCGAGCGGCGAGCGTCGCCTGTTTCATGTGATCGACGGCTGGTGCTACCTCGGTGCAGCCGAGTCCCTCGACGCGGCCGTGCGGCTCGCGGCCGACGGCACGGACGGCGCGTTCGAGCCCCATACCCATCGCCTGCTGCAGACCCAGCTCGCACGCGGTCTGCAGTTGATTCCGCTCGCGGCGCTCACGCCTGCCGACTGAGCGCCGAGCGACGCGGCGCGCAATAGCCGTGTGTCGTCAGCCGATCGCGCTTGCGCCGCCGGCGGAGCAGACGTGCGACAGCGCGGTGCCGAGCGCCTGCGTCTGGGTGGGATCGTAACGGGTGAGCGTCTTCCAGTTCGCGATGCTGCGTGCGAGCCGCGCCTGGCAATCGGGCGCGTCGCGTAACGGCGCGACTTGCGCGAGGCCGGCCAGCATCTTCTGCGTGATCCGGTCGAGCGCCGGCCGCGTGCTGGTCGCGAGGTCGGGCGGCGCGCCTTCGGGCGGCCGCGTCGCGCGCCAGGTCGCAAAAAGCGCGTTCTGCACTTCCTTGCTCGCGGCGATCTGGTCCTCGAAGAACGTCCGCGCGAACGCGGGATCCACGCCGGCCTGTCCCGCGCGCTGTTCTACCGACGCGAGCAGCTGCGCTTCGCGCGGCCGGTCCTCGATCGCCTGGTGGTTGGCCCATTTCCATCGCGCGACGGGTTCGGCAAGCGCGAGCCGCTGCGACGCGAGCGCGACGAGATTGGTGAGCGCGGTGTCGTCGCCGTCTGCGCGGGCGATGTGCGGCGAAGAAATCAGGGCGGCGCAGAGCGCGGCGACAGCGACGCTGGCACGAATGGCTTGCTTCATCGGAACGATCGGGAGAGCCGGGCGGGCCGGAGGTGGAAAACCAGAAGGATAGACGAAGACAGTCGCGCGGCGGAACGACGCGACAGAAGAATCAGCGGACGAGCTGATCCGGCACCGTCAGGCCATTGCAGCCCGGGTGCGAAGCGATCTGCGCCGAAAACGCAGCGATGAACCGCACGGTAACGATCGACACGTGGCGGTTACAGAACGGAACGTAGGTTCACTTCGGCGAGTACAGCTTGTGCTGCTCGTCGAAGAATGCCCGGACGTGCTCGGGCAATTCGGCGAGGAATTCCACGCCGACGGGTTCCGGATCCGGGCTCATCACTTGCTCGGGCGGGGGCATGCGGGTTGGTCTTTCGTCCATGGTCGTTTCTCCAACAAGTTCAATAATTATCAACCTCGCGCTTGGATTTATGCCAGTGGCGAATCGTTAGATTTTGTCTCTGTTGTATTAACGGCACATGCGCTGCTGCGCGCGCCGCAATGCCGACTATTGCTCCGGCACGATCGGCAACAATCGGGCCCCTTGTTATACTTGCGCGCACTTTTTCCTGGACCGCGATGAAACGAACGACGCGATGGATTGGCCTCGTATGGCTGGCGCTGGTACTGAACGTACTGTCGCCCGTCGTCGGCTACGCGCGTCTCGCGTCGAGCGGTTCCGGCGAGCTCACGCTCGAGTTGTGCAGTGCGGCAGGCGCCCGCCAGGTCGTGCTCGCGCAGTCCGGCGACGACCATCGCACGTCGTCGTTCGACCATGCCGGCGTGCCGCACTGCGTGTACTGTCCCGGCTTCGCCGCGAACGTCGCGCTCGGCACGAGCCTGCCCGCGTTGCCGGGTTTCGTGCGTGCCTTCGCGTACCGGGCAGTTGCCCCGGCCGTTCCCGATTTCCCCCGCAAGGGCATCCGCCTCGCGCAGCCGCGCGGTCCGCCTGAAAACGTCCCGATCTGATTGATATCGTCCGCGCGCCCCGGTGGCGCGCGTACCGCCCGCGGCCCGGTCCGCGCGCCGCGCCGTCCGTGCGCGGCGCGTCGGCTCGCGTCCGGCGGTGTCCGGTCACGTTTTCAGGAATGCATCCATGTCGAATACCTTCGCCGCGCGGCCGTCGCGCGGTCGGCTCGCGCTCGCCTGCGCAGCCGCTTTTGCCTGGCCGGCTGCGCAGGCGGCCGCGCTTGACGGCGCGCCCGCCGATCCGGTGCCGGGCAACGCCGGGCACCCGGCCGGCAGCACAGCATCAGTCGCCACGGTCGTGCCCGCGCCGACCGGCAACACGCTGACCGCCGTCAGCGTCACCGCGCAGCGGCAGCCCGTCGATCCGGATACGCCGGCTGTCGTCGAGTCGATCACGCGCGAGCAGATCGACACGCACACCAACGTCACCACCGAGGACGCGCTGAAGTACGCGCCGAACCTGATGGTCCGCAAGCGCTACATCGGTGACCGCAACAGCGTGTTCGCCGGCCGCGACTTCAACGAACTGCAGAGCGCGCGCGGGGTCGTTTACGCCGACGGCGTGCTGCTGTCGAACCTGCTCGGCTCGAGCTATGCGTACCCGCCGCGCTGGTCGCTGATTGCACCCGACGATATCGCGCGCGTCGACGTGCTGTATGGCCCCTTTTCCGCGCTGTATCCCGGCAACTCGATTGGCTCGACCGTGCTGTTGACCACGCGACGCCCCGAAAAACTCGAGGCGTCGCTGTCGACGCAGTTCTTCACGCAGCGCTATCACGACGGCTACGGGTTTGCGGACAGCTTCGGCGGCAATCACCAGACCGCGCGGATCGCGAACCGCGTCGGCAAATTCTGGTTCGCGCTGTCGCTCGACCGGCTGGAGAACGACGGTCAGCCGATGCAGTATGCGAGCCCCAATTCCACCTACAACCCGAAGCTCGGCGCCGCGGTGCCCGTGACGGGCGCGGCTACCGACATCGGGCCCAACGGCAAGCCGCGCACGATCGTCGGCGCGCAGAACATCGAACGGACCGAGCAGATCAACGAGACGGTCCGGATGGGCTACGCGTTCACGGACCACGTCGACGCGACGCTGACGCTCGGGCATTGGGAGAACCACTTCCGGCAGCACGGCGAAACCTTCCTGCGCGACGCGGCCGGCAATCCGGTCTACGGCGGCAACGTGTCGATCGGCGGCCAGAACGTGACCGTCGCGCCGAGTGCGTTCGCGCCGCAGCGCGGCGACCAGGAGAACTGGCTGTACGCGCTCGGCCTGAACGGCCGGCTCGATTCGGGCTGGCGGCTGTCGGGCGTGGTGTCCGCGTACGACGTGTCGCGCGACGTGCTGCGCGCCGCGTCGACCGCGCGGGGCGGTGCGGGCACGCTGTTCCAGGGCGACGGCACGGGCTGGCGCACGCTCGACCTGAAGGCCGAGGCACCGGAAGTGAAGGGCCACACGTTCACGTTCGGCTATCACTACGACAACTATTTCCTGCGCAACGTCACGTACAACACGGCCGACTGGCTGGCCGGACCGAGCACCTCGCTCTCGAACGTCTACCGGGGCGATACGCGCACGCAGGCGCTGTTCGCGCAGGACGCGTGGCGTTTCGCGCCCGGGTGGCTCGCGACGCTCGGCCTGCGCTACGAGCGCTGGGATGCGTACGGCGGCGCGCTCGGCAACGCGAGCGGCACGCACGGCTATGCTGATCGCGGCGCGAACGCGCTGTCGCCGAAAGTCGCGCTGCAATGGGACGCGACGGATGTCTGGCGCTTCCGGCTGTCGTTCGCGACCGGCACGCGCTTCCCGACGGTCGGCGAGTTGTTCCAGGGCACGATCGCGAACAACGCGATCGTCAACAACAACCCGAACCTGCGCCCTGAAAAGGCGATCGACTGGGACTTCACGGCCGAACGCGACGTGGGCGTCGGCGTCGTGCGTGCGAGCGTGTTCCAGAGCGACCTGCGCGATTCGATCTACAGCCAGACGACGTTATCGGGGGCGTCGACCGTCACCAATATCTCGAACGTCGATCGGGTGCGCGTGCGCGGCGTCGAACTCGCATTCAGCGGCCAGAACGTCGGGCTGCGCGGGCTCGATATCGACGCGAACGTATCGGCGAGCAATGCGCAGATCCTGGCCGACGCCGCGAATCCCGCATACGTCGGCTCGCGCTTTCCGCGCATCCCGCGCATGCGCGCGAACCTGCTCGCGTCGTACCGCTTCGACGAGCACTGGCTCGCGAGCGTCGGCGTCCGCTACTCGGGCCGCCAGTTCAACACGCTCGACAACAGCGACGTGAATCCGGACGTGTACGGCGGCACGAGCACCTTCACGGTCGTCGACCTGAAGGCACGCTACCGCTACGACCGTCACTGGAGCGCGTCGGTCGGCATCGACAACCTGACGGACCGCCGCTACTACGTGTTCCACCCGTATCCGGGACGCACTTTCTTTGGAGAACTGAAATGGTCGCTGTGAAATCGTTCGCGGCAGGCTGTGCGCTGTGGCTCGCGGCGCTGTCGCCCGCCGGCGCGCACGACGCGCCGAAGGCCGTCGATCCGCATGCGGCGCACATGAGCATGCAGGCCGCGCCGGCGCAACAGAAGCAACCGCTCGCGACCGGCGCCACGTTCGATGCACGGCACCGGCTGTGGGTCGCATGGGTCGAAGGCGCGCATGCCGTCGTCGCGCATTCCGACGATGCGGGCCGCACGCTGTCCGCGCCCGTGACCGTCAACGCGATGCCCGAGCCGATCTACACGAGCGCGGAGAATCGGCCGAAACTCGCGACGAGTCCGGACGGCCGCGCGGTGTACGTGTCGTGGTCGATGCCGCTCGATGCACCGTACACCGGCATGGTGCGCTTCTCGCGTTCGCTCGACGGCGGCGCGACCTGGAGCGTGCCGGTCACCGTGCATCGCGACCGGCAGGCGATCACGCACCGCTTCGACATGATGGCCGTCGATCCCGCCGGCAACATCGCGATCGCATGGATCGACAAACGCGATCTCGTGGCGGCGAAGGCTGCGGGGCAGGCGTACGAAGGCGCGGCCGTCTACTACGCGGTGTCGCGCGACGGTGGCGCATCGTTCGAACCCGAACGCAAGGTGACGGACCATACGTGCGAATGCTGTCGCATCGCGATGGCGATCGATCCGGCCGGACACATCGAAGCCGTGTGGCGCAACGTGTTCCCGGGGCAGATCCGCGATCATGCGCTGGCAGTGCTGCCGGTGGCGGCGTCGGCTCCCGTCGCGCCGGTGCGTGCGACGTTCTCGAACTGGCACGTCGAGGCATGCCCCGAGCACGGGCCGGCACTCGCGATCACGCCGGACGGCACGCGCCATCTCGCCTGGTTCGGTGTCGTCGACGGCCGTGCCGACGTGTTCTATTCGCGCATCGGCGCCGACGGCCAGCCGCGCGCTACGCCGTGGGCGTTCGGCGCGAATCCGGCGGTGCCGGCCGAGCAGGCCTCGCATGCCGCGCTCGTCGCGCGCGGCGATGTCGTCTGGCTCGCATGGAAGGCGTTCGACGGCGACACGATGCAGCTCAAGCTGCGCCGCTCGGACGATCGCGGCGAGCACTGGTCGGCGCCGCGCGTGATCGCGACGACGGCGGGCGCGAGCGACAACCCGCAACTGCTCGACGATGCGGGCCGCATCTACCTGTCATGGCGAACGCGTAACGACGGCTACCGGCTGATCCCCGTGGAGGGCGCGCAATGAAACGGCTGATGGTGTTGATCGGCGCGATGCTCACCAGCCTGCCCGCGTGGGCTGGCGAACTGCAGCCGCTGCGCGCGGCGGAGGTCGCGAAGTTGTACGCGACGGCGCACGAACGGCCGCTCGCGGTCGAGATCTGGTCGCTCGACTGCGGTTACTGTCGCGAGAACGCCGCGCATCTCGTTGTGTGGCAGCGCCGGCATCCGGACGTGCAACTCGCGATGGTCGCGCTGGATGCTTACGATGACAACGGCGCGGCGATCGCGCAGGCGCTCGCGCACATGAACCTGCCGCCGCAGGTTGCGCAGTACGCGAACGCGGAGCCGATGCCCGAGCGTCTGCGGGCGGCGCTCGACGCAGGATGGCGGGGGGAAATGCCGCGTACCGTGTGGATCGGACGCGATGGCACACGCGAGGCGCGCAGCGGTTTGCTGACGACCGACCTGCTCGACGGCTGGCTGCAGCGCGGAAAGCGACGCTGAAACGGACAGCGGCGCGCGGGAGATGCCGCGCGCCGCTTCGATGCGAAAACGCGCCCGAAGGCGCGCGAGAAGATCGTCAGGCCGCTCGCCTGAATAGCCGGATCACGAACAGCAGGATCACGGCGCCGATGACCGCGACGATCACCGAGCCGATGAAGCCGCTGCCGAGGTGGATGCCGAGCACGCCGGCAAGCCAGCCGCCGATGACCGCACCGACGATGCCGACGATGATGTCGACGATCAGGCCGAACCCGCCGCCCTTGACGAGCAGGCCCGCCAGCCAGCCGGCGATCGCGCCGATGATGAGCCACATAATCAAGCCATGAGTCATGGTGATCCTCTCCTTGTATTGAGTCGAAATGACCGGACGCCGGCTGCTTCGCCGCAAGCTGCATGAGGGCGGCGGTGCGACCCGCCGCGCCGCCCACGCAATGTAACGCGATAGACGGGTCGGAATCGTTAAGTAATGTTATGCACCCTTAACGGGTTTTTCCAGGGGATTCGTCTGCCTACGGCGCGGCGCGCGCATAGGATGAGTGGCGAAATGATTCTGTAAGAAAGCGTCGGCGGCAGCTCGGCAACGCGTCTCGCGTCATCGTTCGTGCATCGGTGCAGGGGCGCCCGTATCGGGCAGGCAGTCGCCGGCGTCGGCAATCAGTCGGGTCACGGTCGCGGCGTCGCCGATCGTCTCGATCGCCAGCAGCGCGAAGCGGGCGAGAAAGAGCGATGCGTCGGTTTCACCGATGCGGGTCATCGTGCGGCACAGGTCGGTGTAGAGGATGTCGCGTTCGGTGTCGGTCATCATGCGTTCTCCTGAAGATCGGCTGACGTGCGCGGGTGGAGCGCACGTTCGAGTGCGGCGCTCAGGTCGGCGGCGCACGCAACGTGCCAGCGGCCGAGCACGTGCCCGTCCGGACGCACGAGATAGACGGTGCCGTCGTGCGCACCGTACAGGTCGAACAGCCGGCCGTCGGCATCGTAGCCGCTGCATCCCGGCTGTTGCGGCGTCGCGTGCCGCGCGAGCGTGACCAGCGCGAACGGCATTCCGGCGTCGCGCAGGTGTCGCTCGAGCTCGGCGAACGACGGGTCGGGCGCGCCGTCGCTCGTGAAGCGGAACGCGGTGAAGCGCGGGCCGACGAGATCGGTCAGGTGGCCGCGACGCGTGCCGTCGTCGTTGCCCGTGTCGTGCGACGCCTGCAGCATCAGCGGACCTTCCGCGAGTACCGTGCCCGGCGCCGGCCCTGCCGAAAATGCATCGCGCTCGTGCGCATTGAGCGGCGACACGGCATATGCGATGGCCGACGTCTGGCGCGGATTGATCAGCGAACGCAACGCCGGGTGCCGGACCGCGAGCGTCAGCACGGCCTTGCGCATCAGTTCGAATGCGAACGACGGCGGCGCCATGAACTCGGTGCTCTTGGTGCCGTAGCGCAGGTTCTCGTGCGTTGCGAACACGCGCTCGTCCGAATAGCTGTCGAGCAGCGCATCCGACGCGAGGCCGCGGATCACGTACGCCAGTTTCCACGCGACGTTGTCGGCGTCGTCGATACCCGAATTCGCGCCGCGCACGCCGAAGATCGGCACCAGATGCGCGGCGTCGCCGCAGAACAGCACGCGGCCGTGCCGGTAGCGTTCGAGCGTCAGCGCGTTCGCCTTGTAGATCGTGATCCAGATCGGCGACCAGTCGCCGCGCTCGCCCATCATGTCGAGCAGGTTCTGCACGCGCGGGATCACGTTCTCGGGCTTCACGGCCGCTTCGGGATCCTCGTCGTCGCGCAGCTGATAGTCGATCCGCCATACGTTGTCGGGCTGCTTGTGAACGAGCACCGTCGAGCCGGGGTTCGACGCCGGGTCGAAGTACGCGAGCCGCTCGGTCGGCCGGTCGCTGTCGAGCGCGATGTCGACGATCACGTAGCGGCCTTCGTAGCTTGTGCCATGAAGCGACAGGCCGAGCGCATCGCGCATCGTGCTGCGCCCGCCGTCGCTCGCGACGACCCAGTCGGCGTCGAGTGCGTAGCCGCCGAGCGGCGTATCGACGTCGATGCGTACGCCGTCGGTGTGCCGCGTGACGCCCGCGACCTTCGTTTGCCACCGTATCTCGATGAGTTCGGGGCGGCGCAGCGCGGCATCGAGCAGGAACTGCTCGATGTGGTACTGCGCGATGTTCACCATCGGCGGCAGCTTCTGGTTCTCGTCCTGAGGCATCGTGAAATGCAGCACTTCGTCGTGACGATAGAAGCTGCGCCCGCCGCTCCACGGCAGTCCGACGCGCAGGAAATCGTCGAGCGCGCCGAGCCGCTCGATGATCTCGAGGCTGCGTCGCGAGATGCAGATCGCGCGGCTGCCGTGGCAAACCGAATCGTCGGCTTCGAGCAGCACGCTGCGGATGCCGTGGTTGGCGAGGCCGAGCGCAACAGCGAGGCCGACCGGCCCGCCGCCGACGATCGCGACGCGGTGCCGCTGCGTATCGACACCGTCGCTGCAGGTCGGCAGGTGCGCAGGATGGCGCGCGGCGACGAACGGATATGGCTTGAATTCGATGCCCATCGTTGGCTTCCAGGTTGCGGTGGTCATACGCGCACGCATCGATGATGCGATGTGTGCGGCAGGTCGGATGCAGTATGGAAGCCGTGTCGAATACCGCTGTCCCCATTCCGGGTACAGCGAACGGCGGTCGGCGGCCCGGGATTTACCCGGACGCGTTCAGGATCGGCCGGCGCAGTTCAGGGTTGCAGGCACAGCGCAAACAGCTGGCGCTGGCTCGAGATGCCGAGACGCCGGTACGCGCGCTTCTGGTAGGTGACGACGCTCGATGCCTTCACGCCGATCGTCTCGCCAATCTCGTGCGCGGTCTGGCCTTCGAGCACGCCGCGCAGCACGTCGAGTTCGCGCTTGGACAGTGTCGGGCACGCGCCGCGCAGTCGCGCGAGCATCAGTTGCGGGATCCCGATCTGTGTCGAGCCGGCGAGCGCGTAGTGATGCTGCGCGGCCTGCGCGATGAGCGGCGCGAGCGTTTCGATGGCCGCGATCTCGCGTGGCTGGAACGCGCCGCTGCGATGCGCGCGATACAGGTTGATCGACAGCCAGGTCGAGTCGTTCGGCTGCATCAGCAACGCGAGGCGATCGGATACGTCGGGGCCGCGGTAGCAGGCCGCGCGATACGCGTCGTGGCCGATTTCGTCGCCGGCCTGCTGATGCAGCAGCACATCGCGGCGGTGCGTGCCGCGACCTGCAGCCGAGACGATCTTCTGGTTGCCGTCGAGCGCATAGAAATGCCGCGCATAGGTATCGGCGACGTCGCGCAGGTAGCGGCCGCCGCGATGATCGGCGACCGACAGGGTGCGCGGCCGGTTGCCGAACTCGTACGCGAAGATCGTGCACTGCGTGACGGACAGAGCGTCGTCGAACAGCTTGAGGATTTCCGCGGCGAACGCGTTCGGTTCGCTGCCGCCGATCGCGGCGACGAGACTGGTCGCGTGCGACACGTCCAGTTGTCCGCTGAGATTCGGTCGCTCGAGACGCCAGGTGCGCATGATGCTGAAGGAGGGCCGGGTGGTCCGGCGATTGTAATCGGCGGCGCGTGGCGCGGGAGTCGGGGGATGCCCGCAAGCGGAAGCGGTGCGGAGACGGGAAGCGGACGGGCGCACGATGACGTGTGTCGGTAGCGTGGCCGGAAAAGAGAAAAGGCCTGATAAGCGATGCTTATCAGGCCTTTATATCTTGGTGCCGGAGATAGGAGTCGAACCTACGACCTTCGCATTACGAATGCGCTGCTCTACCAACTGAGCTACACCGGCAGCAGAGAAATGAAATTATATGGTGAAATCCGAGATCTTGGCAATAGGTTTTGCGAATTTTTTTCAGCTTGCTGCTGCTGCTTCGCGAAACCATCGATCCGGCGGACTTCCCGCTTTCACTTCACTGCGATGCAGCCCGTCAGGGCCACATCGCGAAGGCGCGATTGTACTGACGTCTCGCACCTTCGTCTAGTGCTGCAGTGCAAATTTATTTGCCTTCGTTGTGATAGCCGGTCACGCGCTCGACTTCGTTCTTCGAACCGAGGAACACCGGCACGCGCTGGTGCAGGCCGGTCGGCTGCACTTCCATGATGCGCTGCGTGCCCGTCGTCGCGGCGCCGCCCGCCTGTTCGACGATGAACGACATCGGGTTCGCTTCATACATCAGGCGCAGCTTGCCCGGACGATCGGGCGTGCGCTTGTCGGCCGGGTACATGAAGATGCCGCCGCGGTTCAGGATCCGGTGCACGTCGGCCACCATCGACGCGATCCAGCGCATGTTGAAGTTGTCGCCGCGCGGGCCTTCCTTGCCAGCGTTCAGCTCGTCGACGTAGCGCTGGACCGGCTCGTACCAGTGGCGTGCGTTCGATGCGTTGATCGCGTATTCGCGCGTATCGGCCGGGATTTGCATGTTGCTCTGCGTGAGCACCCACGAACCGACTTCGCGGTCGAGCGTGAAGCAGTTCACGCCGTTGCCGGTCGTCAGCACGAACACGGTTTGCGGGCCGTACACCGCGTAGCCGGCCGCGACCTGCTCGGTGCCCGGCTGCAGGAACGATTCCTCGGTGGCCAGCTTGCCGTCCGGGCAGCGCAGCACCGAGAAGATCGTGCCGATCGACACGTTCACGTCGATGTTCGACGATCCGTCGAGCGGATCGAACACGAGCAGGTACTCGCCGCGCGGGTAGTTCGCGGGAATCGGGAAGAACGTTTCCATTTCTTCCGATGCCATCGCGGCGAGGTTGCCGCCCCATTCGTTCGCGTCGAGCAGGATCTCGTTCGACAGGATGTCGAGCTTCTTCTGCACTTCGCCCTGGACGTTCTCGCTGCCGGCGGTCCCGAGTGCGTCGCCGAGCGCGCCCTTCGACACGTTGTAGCTGATCGCCTTGCACGCGCGGGCGACGACTTCGATCAGCAGGCGGAGGTCGGCGGGGAGGTTGTTGGTCTCACGCTGCTGCTCGATCAGGAACTTGGACAGCGTGGTGCGGCGGGCAATGGACATGACAGACTCCGAAAGGCCAAAGAATCCTTGAATTGCCGCAATTTTACCCGGCGCGCCTCCCGACCCGCCGGCTTTTTTCGTCCGGTTACACGGCCGGGTGGCCGCGTCGACCGGGTTCCGGCGTGCGCCGCGCTCCGGGTACGTGCCGTGGCGGCGGGACATCCGGGCGGTTGAACTGCGGCCGGGCCCTGACCCCGACGGTGCCTTGTGCAATAAAAAAGCCGGCGCCGCAACGGTGCGGCGCCGGCTTCGTCGCGCGGGAGCGCGATGCGATCGCGTGCGTTACGCGAGCGCTTTCTCGACGATCTCGCGCACGTCGCGCGATTTCGCGCCGGCGGCGACTTGCTCGAGCGCTTCGCGCATCCGGTCACGCAGCGCCGGCGTGAAGCGGCGCCACAGTTCGAGCGAGCGGGCGAGGCGCGCGGCGACCTGCGGGTTGATCGCGTCGAGCGCGAGCACCTGTTCGGCCCAGAACGCGTAGCCCGAGCCGTCTGCCGCGTGGAATTGCGCGGGGTTCGCCGCACAGAAGCTGAAGATCAGCGAGCGTGCGCGGTTCGGGTTCTTCAGGTTGAACGCGGGATGCGCCATCAGCTTGCGGACCTTGGCGAGCGTCGGCTGGGCCGCCGTGCCGCGCTGCGCGGCCTGCATCGCGAACCACTTGTCGATCACGAGCGCTTCGTTCTCGAAGCGACGGTAGAAATCGTCGAGCGCACGCCCGGCCGCGTCGTTCGCGCCCGAGGCCGCGGCGGACAGCAGCGCGCCGAGCGCGGCTGCGCGATCGGTCATGTTGTTCGCCGCGTCGTACTGCGCGGTCGCGATGCGCACGGCGTCGGCCGGATCCTCGAGTTCGGCGAGATACGCGAGCGCGAGGTGCTTCAGCGCGCGGCGGCCGGACGCTTCGGGCGTCGGCTCGTACGCACCCGGCGTCTGGTGCTGCTCGTACGCGGCGAGCCAGTCGGCGCGCAGCGCGGTCGCGAGCTGGCGGCGCACGAACTGGCGCGCGCGATGCACGGCGGCCGGGTTGGCTTCGGCCATCTGGTCGGCCAGATAGGTTTCCGACGGCAGCGTCAGCGCGAGCTCGCGGAACGCCGGCGACAGGCTCTCGTCGGTCAGCACGCGGCGGAACGCGGCGACGAAGTTCTCGCCGAGCGTCAGCGATTCGTTCGCGGCGGCACGCGCGGCGAGCGTCAGCAGCGCGCGCGTGGCGAGGCGCTGGCCGGCTTCCCAGCGGTTGAACGGATCGCTGTCGTGCGCGAGCAGGAACGCGAGGTTGTCGTCGCTGTAGTCGTATTCGACGATCACCGGTGCGGAGAAATTGCGCAGCAGCGACGGCAGCGGCTGTTCCGGCACGTCGACGAACGTGAAGGTCTGCTCGGCCGCGGTGAAGTCGAGCACGCGCGTCGTGCCCGAGGCGGCGGCTTCGCCGTCGAGACGCAACGGCAGGTCGCGGCCGTCGCGGCCGATCAGGCCGATCGCGAACGGAATCAGCAGCGGCCCCTGCTGTGTCTCGCGCGCGGCCGGCGATGCGTCACCGTACCCCTGCGCGAGCGTGACCGTATAGCGGCGCGCGGCCGCGTCGTACGCGGTGCGCACCGACACGCGCGGCGTGCCGGCCTGGCTGTACCAGCGCTCGAATTGCGCGAGATCGCGCTCGTTCGCGTCGGCCATCGCATGACGGAAGTCGTCGCAGGTGACCGCGTGGCCGTCGTGGCGCTTGAAGTACAGGTCCATCCCCTTGCGGAACCCGTCACGGCCGAACAGCGTCTGGTACATCCGCACGACTTCCGAGCCCTTCTCGTAGACGGTCATTGTGTAGAAGTTGTTGATCTCGACATAGCTTTCCGGACGCACCGGATGCGCCATCGGGCCCGCATCCTCGGCGAACTGCAGCTGGCGCAGCACGCGCACGTCCTCGATGCGCTTGACCGCGCGGGCTGCCGATTCGACGTCGTCGCCCGCGGCCATGTCGGCCGAGAATTCCTGGTCGCGGAACACCGTCAGGCCTTCCTTCAGGCTCAGCTGGAACCAGTCGCGGCAGGTTACGCGGTTGCCGGTCCAGTTGTGGAAGTATTCGTGGCCGACCACCGATTCGATGTTCGCGAAGTCGGTGTCGGTCGCGGTCTCGGGGTTCGCCAGCACGTACTTCGTGTTGAAGATGTTGAGCCCCTTGTTCTCCATCGCACCCATGTTGAAGTCGCCGACCGCGACGATCATGAAGCGGTCGAGATCGAGCTCGAGCCCGAAGCGCTTCTCGTCCCAGCGGATCGAATGGATCAGCGAATCCATCGCGTGACGGGTCTTGTCGAGATCGGCCGGTTCGACCCAGACCTGCAGCAGCTTTTCCTTGCCCGAGCCGGACGTGATCTTTTCCTCGATCGCGACGAGCTTGCCCGCGACGAGCGCGAACAGGTAGCTCGGCTTGCGGAACGGGTCTTCCCATTTCGCGAAGTGGCGGCCGTCGGGCAGCTCGCCCGAGTCGACCAGGTTGCCGTTCGACAGCAGCACCGGATACGCGGCCTGGTCGGCGCGCAGCGTGACGGTGTACGACGCCATCACGTCGGGGCGGTCGAGGAAGTAGGTGATGCGGCGAAAGCCTTCGGCCTCGCACTGCGTGAAGAAGTTGCCGCTCGAGACGTACAGCCCGGACAGCGTCGTGTTCTGGTCCGGCGCGCACGCGCTGTCGAGCGTGAGCTCGAACGCATCGGGCACGTTTTCGACGGTCAGCCCGTGTTCGTGCGCGCGCACCGCACCGTACGGTGCGCCGTCGAGCTGCGCGCCGAGGAATTCGAGCGCTTCGCCCATCAGCTCCAGATGCGGGGCGGGCGCAGCGTCCGGATTACGGCGCACGCGCATCGTATTCCTGACGATCGTGCGGGCCGGCGCGAGATCGAATTCGAGTGCGACGGAATCGATGAGGAAGGCCGGCGGCGTGTAGTCGGCGCGGCGGATCACGGTGGAGGAAGCGTTGTCGGACATGGTCGTCGAGATCGATGGAGTGGGGATCGGGCCCGCAGCACGGGCTGGGCGAACCGGCCCATTGTACAAAGGCTTGCGACTGCGTGCCGTGCGAACTTTTTACCGGTTCCGGCAGTCCGCGTATTATCGGCATCCCGTGCGGTTCGCGCGGTGCGACGAACGGGTGACGGATCGACGAGGATCGACATGAAACGCGAATGGATACAACGCGGTGCGGGCTGGGTGGCGGTGCTGTGCGTGGCGCTGCTGACGGGCTGCACCAGCTACGTGACGACACAGGTTACGGCCTTCTCCGACTGGAGCGGCAGCGACGCGACACGCACTTACGCTTTCACGCGCGCCGATGCGCAGAAGCACAGCATCGAGCAGTCGACCTACGAGCCGATCGTCGCGAACGAGCTGTCCGCGTATGCGTTCCGGCAGGTACCGCCCGCGCAGGCGCGCTATCTGGTCGGGCTGACCTACGGGGTCGGCAGCGATCTCGTGACGGTGCCGCAGCCGGTCTACTACGACCCGTGGTTCATGGGGCCGGGGCCGTACTGGCGGGGCGGGCCGTGGGGCCCGTGGGGGCCATGGGGCGGCATGCCCGCGGGCTATGTCGCGCAAACGTACCAGGTGTTCGACTACACGCTCGGCATCCGGATCACCGAGCGCGCGACCGGCAAGGAGGTCTACAACGTGACCGCGCGTACCACCGGCGACAACGGTGCGCTGCTGTATGCGATGCCGTTCCTCGCGCGCAGCGCGCTCGCCGATTTCCCGTTGTCGAACGGCGTGATCCGCACCGTGCGGCTGCCGGTCGACAAGCGCGGCGGGCCGGCCGCGCCGGCTGCCAACGAGCGTGCGGTGCCGGCGGCGCCGGCCTCCGGCGCGGCGGTCGCGAAGTAACGCGACATCCACATCGGCGCGGCCGCCCGGCCGCGCCGCCTGCAGCCGCGCGTCACACGCCGACGCCCAGCAACGCCAGCGCGCCGAGCACGACGAACAGTACGGCCGCGATGCCGTGCACGAGCTTCGTCGGCAGGCGGTGCGCGAAACGGTCGCCCAGCAGGATCGCGGGCACGTTCGCGAGCATCATCCCGAAAGTCGTGCCGGCCACGACGCCGATGTAGTCCTGGAAGCGCGCGGCAAGCGCGACGGTCGCGATCTGCGTCTTGTCGCCCATTTCCGCGAGGAAGAACGCGACGAGCGTCGCGCCGAATACGCCGAGCCGCGAGCGGTTCGCATTGGCTTCGTCGGCGTCGAGCTTGTCCGGCACGAGGATCCACAGGCCCATCGCGATGAACGAGAACGCGAGCGCCCAGCGCATGATCGACGGCGTCACGAGCACGCCGAGCCATTCGCCGAGCGCGCCGGCGCAGCCGTGGTTGACGAGCGTCGCGACGAGCACGCCGAGGATGATCGGCACCGGTTTGCGATAGCGCGCGGCCAGCACGAGGGAAAGCAGTTGGGTCTTGTCGCCGATTTCAGCGAGGGCGACGGCGCCGGTGGAGATCAGGAAGGCTTGGGTCACGGATGGGATTCCACGGGCCGGTGTTGTGCGTGCGAGCGACGATCCACCGCGCGCCGGGCCCTGATGCGGCGCGCAGTGAACCATCGGTCTCGCCAGGCCTCGGTGGCTGCGTCCGCCATGGCCGTACGGCCAAGTCTGTTGACGGACGCCTCCGTCACGATGCGCGCCGGGGGCGCGGGACATCGAGCGGAGCGGCTACTCCCCAATGAGCGGCGAATTCTAGCACGGCGCGCGCAGCACCCGCTGCGAATTCGGCCGTGCCGCGGCGAACGCCGCAGCAGGACGGGGCAAGGGCGCGGCAGTTACGCGGCCGCGGCGGCGCGGCGTGCCGCACCGCGCTCGTGCACCAGCCGGCCGGCCGCGTACGTGCGGTACACGGCACGGTCGTCGCCGAGCAGCGCGAACGCGAACAGCAGTTCCTCGAGCGAATCCGCGCGCTTCGTGCGGCGCGCGAGCAGCGGCGTGGCCTGCGGGTCGAGCACGACGAAGTCGGCTTCGGTGCGCGGCGCGAGCGTGCCGACCGTGTCGGCGAGGTCGAGCGCCTGCGCGGCGCCGGCCGTCGCGAGCCAGAACATCCGCGTTGCGGTCAGGTGGTGGCCCGACAGCCGCGCGACCTTGTGCGCCTCGTTCATCGTCTGCAGCATCGAGAACGACGTGCCGCCGCCGACGTCGGTGGCGAGCGTGACGGGCACATCGTATTCGCCGGCCTTGTCGAAGTCGAACAGCCCGCTGCCGAGGAAGAAGTTCGACGTCGGGCAGTGCGCGACGACGGTACGGGTTTCGGCCATTCGGCGGCGGTCCTCGTCGTCGAGGTGGATGCAGTGGCCGTACACCGCGCGCGGACGCAGCAGCCCGTAGCGATCGTAGATGTCGAGATAGCTGCGGTGGCCGGGAAACAGCTCGGCGACCCATTTCACTTCATCGACGTTTTCCGCGACGTGGCTCTGCACGAACACGTCCGGATGGCGGCGCGCGAGTTCGCCGCACGCCTCGAGCTGCGCCTCGGTGGAGGTCGGCGCGAAACGCGGCGTGAGCGCGTACATCTGGCGGCCGTTGCCGTGCCAGCGATCGATCAGCTCCGCGCTGTCGTCATAACCTGATTGCGCCGTGTCGCGCAGGAACTCGGGGCAGTTGCGATCCATCAGCACCTTGCCCGCGATCATCCGCAGGTCACGCGCGTCGCTCGCCGCGAACAGCGCGTCGGCCGACTGCTTGTGCACGGTGCAGTAGACGAGCGCGCTCGTCGTGCCGCAAGCGAGCAGTTCGTCG
Source organism: Burkholderia cepacia GG4 (assembly GCF_000292915.1). NCBI lineage: Bacteria > Pseudomonadati > Pseudomonadota > Betaproteobacteria > Burkholderiales > Burkholderiaceae > Burkholderia > Burkholderia cepacia. The sequence continues at coordinate 2,740,790 of NC_018513.1, read as the reverse complement.
ACGAAGAAGTCGGCGACTTCGCGCGCATGTTCCGGGTCGCCGAACTGGCGCTCGGTCGGAAACGTGTACTTGTCGAGCCACGGTAGCAGGCCGGGTGCCGGCGACGCGATCATGTCCGTCTGCGGATAGTGGATGTGCGTGTCGATGAAGCCGGGCACGATCAGCTTGTCGCGCAGGTCGTGGACGACCGCGTCGCGTGCGAGCGTCGCGGCGAGCCGTGCATGCGGGCCGGCCGCGACGACCTTGCCGTCATCGACGACCAGGAGGCCGTCGGTCTCGTAGTTCGCGGCCTGGCTCGACTGCGCCGGGTCGCCGTTGAAGGTCAGCAGCTGGGAACGAAAAGCGGTTTGCGTCATGACGAATGGTCCTGCATCAAGGTAAGGCGAACAGAAGAAAACGGTCGGCGTCGCGCGGGCGACGGCATGGATGGCGCTGCCCGTGCATGCGCGATGCAGTGCGGCGCGAAGGCGCCGTCGCGGGCTGCGATTGCGCACGCGAGCGTGGCGGCCGCGGCCGCCATCGCATGGTTGCCGACTGACGGTGCCGCGATTGCGACTACGATTGCGATCGCGATCGCAATCGCGACCGGCGCGGCGGCGAACCGCACGACGAGCCGCAACGACGGGCTTCGGCGAGCGACGACGCACCACGCCGTCGCCAAGCGGGCGTGCACTCGCGGTGTGCGCATGCGGCCGGCGCGGCGCGGGGCCGAGCCGGTCGTCGCGAAGCGGATGTCGTTGCGGTGTTTCATCTGTCTAGCGAACCTCGATGCCGGCTGTCACGCGGCCTGCCAGTACGTATCGAGACGCGCGATCAGCGCATCGCGTTGCGCCGCGTTGACGAACGACGCCTCGAAGCCGTTGCGGATTACCGTGTGGACTTCGGCGTCCGTCAGTTGCAGCCCGTCGACCGTCGCGAAGTAGTTGTCGTTGACGTAGCCGCCGAAATAGGCCGGATCGTCGGAATTGATCGTCACCGCGACGCCGCGGTCGAGCAGCGCCTTCAGCGTGTGCTTCGCCATGTCGTCGAACACGCACAGCTTCAGGTTCGACAGTGGGCACACGGTGAGTGCCGTGCGCGTGCGCGCGAGACGCTCGACGAGCGCCGCGTCCTCGATGCTGCGCACGCCGTGGTCGATCCGGTCGACCTTCAGCACGTCGAGCGCTTCGTAGATGTAGGCGGGCGGGCCTTCCTCGCCCGCATGCGCGACGAGCTTCAGCCCGAGCGCGCGCGCCTTCTCGAACACGCGCGCGAACTTCGTCGGCGGATGGCCGAGTTCGGACGAGTCGAGGCCGACGCCGATCAGCCGATGGCGATAGCGCTCGAACAGCGGCAATGCGGATTCGAACGTCGCGAGCGCGTCCTCTTCGGACAGGTGGCGCAGGAAACACAGGATCAGCTTGCTCGACAGCCCGCGCTGCTCGGCATCGGCGAGCGCGCGGTCGATTCCGGCCACCACCGTTTCGATCGGCACGCCACGTTCGGTGTGCGTCTGCGGGTCGAAGAACAGTTCGGTGTGGACGACGTTGTCGGCCAGCGCGCGCTCGCAGTACGCGGCCGTCATGTCGTAGAAATCCTGCTCGGTCAGCAGCACGCTCGCGCCGGCGTAATAGATGTCGAGGAACGACTGCAGATCGGTGAACGCGTACGCGGCGCGCAGCGCGTCGATCGAGTCGTACGCGAGCTTTACGCCGTTGCGCTGCGCGAGCGCGAAAATCAGTTCGGGCTCGAGCGAGCCTTCGATATGGATGTGCAGTTCCGCTTTCGGTGCGCGGGCAATCTTGTCCTTGAAGGTCGGGGTCATGGCGTTGTTCTTGGTCGGTCAGAATGAGTGGGAAGCCTGCGCGGGCGCGTTCGCCTCGACGGCCTGCAGCAACTGCGCGGCCACCGAGATCGCGATCACTTCGGGGGCCTTGTCGATGATGCCTTCGACGCCGATCGGGCAGCGCATCCGCGCGACCTGGGCCGGGTCGATGCCGATCGCGGCCAGCCGGTGGTCGAACTGCACGCGCTTGGTGTGCGAGCCGGTCATCCCGAAGTACGCATAGTCGCCGCGCCGCAGGATGCGCTCGGCCAGCACGAAATCGAGTGCGTGGTCGTGCGTCACCACGACGAAGTACGCTTGCGGCGGCGCCGCGTCGACGGCATCGGCCGGGGCGGCGAGTGTGTCGATCGCGAGATTGCCGATGCCGGCGAGCGCGTCGGCCGGCGGGAACACCGCGTCGGGCCCGTCGAGCCAGCGCACGTGGCACGGCAGCGTCGCCAGCACCTTCACGAGCGCGGTGCCGATGGGGCCGGCGCCGAACAACATGACGGGGAACGCATACGGCGCGATCGTTTCGGTCATCAGCGATACGCCGCCGGTTTCCCACAGCAGGCAATCGGCCCGCGCGGCGGGCGATTCGGGCTCGCTCAGCAGCGGCGCGCCCGGCGCGGGGCCGAATGATACGCTACGCACGGTCGCGGCGCCGGCCGCGACGCGCTTCGCGAGCGACATGATCCAGCCGAGATCGCCGACGTCGAGCCGCTCGAACGCGAGCACCACCGCGCCGCCGCAGCACTGGCCGAGGCTCGGGCCCAGCGCGAGCCGTTCGAGCCTGCGCGCGTGGGGCACGTGCGCGCCGTCCTTCAGCAGATGCCGCGCGATCTCGATCGCCTTCCATTCCAGATGACCGCCGCCGATCGTATGGCGGGCCATGTCGCGCGTGACGAGCATCTTGGTGCCGGCCTCGCGCGGCGCGGAGCCGTCGGTATGCGCGACCGTCACGAGCACGGCCGCTTCGCCGTGCGCGAGCAGTTGCTGCAGATCGCCGAGCCAGGCTTCCATCAGCGCGCTCCGTTCGGGACGACGCGGCACGACGCGCGGCGCGGGCTGGCGGGCGCGGCGGCAACGAGGACGGACGGGAGCGGCGCGGGCTGGCCGCACGACTGATGCGGTGCGGCGGCAGGGCGCCGAAGGCGCGCGCGCACGACGCCGCGGAACATGCGGACGCCATGAGGGTGACGGATGCGGATGGTTTGCGTTGTCATATGAATCCAGTCGACATTGCGGATCAGGCGCGCGTTACGCAGGAGGTGAGACCGCCTGGCCTCGCGCACGTAGATCGCCATCCAGCCGCGAAGATAGCACCGCAAGGCGACGGGAACATCGCCGGGCGGTGATCCGGGCTATCAGACAGCGATCATGTCGATCATAGGCCCGCCGCGCGGGATCGGGGTGCCGATGCGCGGGCATCGGGCCGAAACGCACGCGCGGCGGGGCGTAAGCGCCGCTGTCGCGCGATGCGTGTTCGCCCGGAAATCCGGGCGGCGGTGGGGGTAGGTGTTTACGCGCGGCCGGCAGGGTGCGGCCGCAGCGGACGTCGCCGGCCTGGCCGGGCGAACCAGGGCCGGCGACGCGGCGCCGACCGGTCGGCCGGGCCGCGCGGCCGGTCAGGCTGCAAGCTTGCGGCGATGGCGCCAGAGGCTCGAGACGACGGCAATCAGGATCACGGCGAAGCCGATCAGCGCCCAGCCGGGCAGCAGGATGCCGAAGATCGGCGGGTAGACCGTCTCGCACAGGCCGGCGACCTTGAACATGCCGGGGAACCATTGGGCGGGCGGCAGGCTGTCGACGATCGGCTGCAGCGTGTCGAAGCCGCAGCTGAAGCCCGGATTCATCTGGATCGACAGGTGCCGCGCGGCCGTGCCGACGCCGCCGGCCGCGGCGATCGCGATCAGCAGCTCGAGCACCCAGATGCCGCGCCAGTTGCGCATCCCGGCCGCCAGGAACGCGAAGATCCCGATCGCCGCGAAGAAGTAGCGCTGGATGATGCACAGCGGGCACGGATCCTCGTTCTTCACGTACTGCAGGTACAGCGCGCCGGCCAGCAGGGCGATGCACGCCCAGCCGAGCAGCATCAGCAGGCGGCGTTCACGGCGGAGTGCGAGCGAGGTGTCATTCATGTCGGCGGGGTTCCTGTCGTTGGTCGGTCCGATAAACAATCGTGCGATTTTAGCGCGAACGATCTGGCACGAAACTGACAGCGCGCGCGTGCGGCACCCCGCCACACCCGGTGTGCCGCACGCCATCATTCCGTCCGGGCCGTCACCGGATGGTGTTCAGCACGGCCTCGACCGACTGGCCGATCGCGAGCAGCGCGTCATCGCGATGCGGCGCGGCCGCGAGCATCAGGCCGACCGGCGCCGCGTCGCGCGGATGGCACGGCAACGACAGCGCGCACGCGTCCAGGAAGTTGAACGCGCTCGGGTTGCGCAGGATCAGCGCATTGGCGCGCGTGAACGCGGCGTCGTCCGCTTCGAGTTCAGCGATGCGGGGCGGCACGACCGGCACCGTCGGCGCGACGAGCGCGTCGAAGCGCGACCAGACCGTGTGCGCCGCTTCGTCCAGCATGGCCGCGCGTGCGGCGAGCAGGTCGAGATAGTCGGCCGCGCTCGCCGGTTCGCCCTTCAGGATGCGCGAGAGCACGCGCGGGTCGTATTGATCGCGGTGCTGCGCGAGCAGCGGGCGATGCCACGCGTACGCCTCGATCGGCGAGAAGCCGAAACGGTTGATGTCCGGCAACCGGTCGAGCGCGGAAAAACGCACTTCCGTGACGATCGCGCCGGCGGCCTCGAGATGCTTGAGCGACGCGTCGAGCGCGGCGGCGACGTCGGCGTCGACGCCGTCCGTGACATAGTTGGTCAGCACGCCGAGCCGCACGCCTTCGAGCGGCCGCACGGCCGGCACATGCGGCTCGAGGCCGGCGAGCATCCGGTCGACGAGCGCGCAGCATGCCACCGTCAGGCCGATCGGGCCGAACGAGTCGAGCGTGGTCGACAGCGGCACACCGCCTTGCGTCGGGATCCGGCTCGCGGTCGGCTTGAAGCCCGTGAGCCCGCACAGGGCGGCGGGAATGCGGATCGAGCCGCCGGTGTCGGTGCCGAGCGCGACGGCCGCCATCCCGTCGGCGACGGACGCGGCCGCGCCGGACGACGAGCCGCCGGCGATTCGTGCATCGCCCGGCACGTCGCGACGGTACGGCGAGCGCGGCGTGCCGAAGTGCGGGTTCAGCCCGAGCCCCGAGAACGCGAACTCGCTCATGTTGGTGCGGCCGACCAGCACCGCGCCCGCGCGCTTGAGCCGCGCGACGGCGACCGCATCGGCCTTCGCGGGCGGCGCGCCGTCGAGCACGCGCGAACCGGCGCGCGTCACCTGGCCCGCGACGTCGAACAGATCCTTCACCGACACGGGGATGCCCGCGAGCGGCGACAGCACGGTGCCCGCGGCGCGCAGCCGATCGTGCGCGTCGGCGGCCGTGCGCGCATTGTCGGCGTCGACTTCGGTGAAGACGGCCGCGCCCTGGCCCGACGGATCGGCGATCCGTTCGAGCGCGACGTCGACGAGCGCGCGGCTCGTGGTCCGGCCGGCGGCGAGGTCGGCGGCGAGTTGGGCGAGCGGGGGAAAGGGCGTGAAAGTGGTCATGGGCGGCTCAGGGGCGAAGACGTTGGACAAGAGTGGCGCGAAACGAATCGATATGGCGTTCGACGGCTGCGCGCGCGCCGACGGCGTCGTGCGCGGCCAGCCGCTCGAACAGTTCGCGGTGTTCGTGCTGGACGTCGGACAGATGGTGCGGCTCGGACAGCGTGACGAACCAGAAGCGCAGCGAGCGCTCGTGCAGCGCGCGCAGTATCTCCGCGAGCACCGTGTTGCGCGCTGCGGCGGCGATCGTCTGATGAAACGCACGGTCGAGCTCCATCATGCCCTCGACGTCGTGCGTGTCGATACAGGCCTGCCCGTCGTCGAGCAGCGCGGCCATGCGCGCGAGATCGTCGGGCGTCGCATGGCGCGCGGCGAGTTCGACGCAGTGCGCTTCGTTGATGCGCCGCACGTCGATCACCGCGACGATGTCGTCGAGCGACAGCGGCTGCACCATCAAGCCCTTGCGCGGCATCACGGACAGCAGCCCTTCGAGCACCAGCCGGTGCACGGCCTGGTGAACGGGGGTGCGGCCGATGCCGGTGCGCGCGACGAGGTCGGCTTCGTTGAGTGCGGCGCCCGGCTTCAGGCGCATCGTGATGATGTCGCGCTGGATCAGCGTGTACGCGCGGTCGGCGAGGCTGACCGCCGATGCGGCGGGCCGGTCTTGCGGGGCGTCGGTCAGGGCGTTCATGCGGGCGGCGGCGCGGCGGCCGGACGGGGCACGATCATGGCGGGGGCGATCGGGTAGCGTGGACGATGCATGGATATTATTGTGATATATCACTGATGTCCAGCCTGCTTGCCGATGTCCTGATGCCGCCAGATGGGCGGCGGCGATGTGTCCGGCGCGGCATGCGACGACTTGCAACAATATCGACAGGATGTTGCAGGTTTACCGCGCGATCGTGCACTGAAGCATAATGAATCCTCGTCAATCCAATGCGCGCGAGCGACGTACCAGACCATCGTCATGAGCGAAAACACGCCTTCCCCGGCCGGTCTGCCCGGCACCTCTTCCGCTTCTTCCAATTCCCCCCGTTCCGATTCGGCGAAAACGCCCGATGCGCTCGCCGCGCCTGCCGCTGCGCAGCACGTCGCGGTGGACGGCGCATCGCCGGTCACGGCCGCGTCCGAGCCGGGCGCTGCCGCCGGCAGCAGTACAGCGCCGCCGAAACCTGGTGCACCGCCGCCCGGCTTCGGCGCGCAGCCCGATTTCGACACGCCGCGACCGCCGCCCGCCAGCGCGCAGAATGTGCCGCCGGCTTACCTGAAACAAAGCGACACGCCGTGGTCGGTGTTCGGCCGGATCATCGCGGCGCGCGCACGACGGATGTTCGACCGTGCCGGCCAGCGCATCACGCAGCGCACGCTGCGCATCGGCGTGTCGGCGCGGATCTTCCATCCGGAGCCGGGTGCGAAGGGGCTGCGCGGCAAGACGCTGCAGTATCTCGAGGAATCGATCGCGCACTGGGTGATGTCGCGCGACGTGCTCGTGTTCATGATTCCGACCGTCGGTCATCAGGGCATGCTGCATCCGAGCAACATCCGCCTGCGTGACTACGCGAAGCACCTCGACGGCCTGCTGCTGCAAGGCGGCGCCGACGTGTCGCCGCAAACCTACGCGGCGTCGGATGCGCGTCCCGAATGGCCTGGCGACCGCGTGCGCGACATGTACGAGCTCGAGCTGTTTCACGAGTTCGTCGAGTCCGGCAAGCCGGTGCTCGGCGTGTGCCGGGGCTGCCAGCTGATCAACGTCGCGTTCGGCGGGTCGCTGTACCAGGACATCGCGACCGATGTGCCGACCGCGAATGCGCACGTGAGCGAGCATTACGACCAGCATCGCCACGCGATCCGCTTCCCCGACTCGTCGACGCTCGCGAGCATGTTCCCCGGGCGCAGCGAAGCGATCGTCAACTCGATCCACCATCAGGCGATCCGCGATCTCGGCCGCGACCTGAACATCGAGGCCGTGTCCGCGGGCGACGGGATCATCGAGGGCATCCGCTACCGGCGCGCGCCGTTCGTCGTCGGCGTGCAATGGCACCCGGAGTTTCATCGCGCGGGCGGTAGCGAGTTGCTCGACTGCACGCCGCTGCTCGATGCATTCCTGCGCTCGGCACGCGAAACGCGCCTGTAGCCGACGCTTGCATAGCCTCGCAGGAAGGCCGGCCGCATCCCGTCAATTTCGAGATGCGGCCGTTTCGTTTTGAACGATAATCGCGGCTCCCGATTCGTTCGCCGGAGTCTGACGTTGGCCTTCCGAGATTTTTCCCCTGCACGATGCGCAACGTGGATCGTTGCGATGGTCGCCTGCGCGTACGCGGGCGCGGTGTGGTCCGCCGATGCGACCGCACCCGTCGCGGGCACCCGCCCCGCGGTGACGAGCCTGAGCGGCAATGCCGCGCCGGCGGTTTCGGCGGCGGCCGCGACGGACGCCACCGCGCAAGGCAACGTCGCCGAACTCACGCAGTTGCTGCACGACGCTCGGATCGTCGAGATGCGTACCACCTACAACGGCAGCTATGGCGCGAGCCTGATGTTCGATCCGCGCGAGATGACGTATTACGTCGCGCTGTTCCAGGACAAGCATCTGTGGCGCGTGATCAAGTCGCAGGAGAAGAGCCGCGCGGAGATGGTGTATGCGAACTTCGTGCAGCAGACTGCGCAGCTCGCGGACGTCGAGATCCGTCGCACCGAATTGCAGGCGCAGAAGACGTTCCTCGAGCGCGTGATCGCACTGCAGGCGAATCGCGCGCAGCAACTGCAGGCCGACCTGAGCGTCGCGCGCAGCCAGCAGGCCGAGGTCGCGCAGCGGCAGAAGTCGGCGCAGGAGCAGACGCAGGCGCTGCAGGTCGAGAAGCGGGCGGCGCAGATGCAGTTGCGCGATCTGCAGGAGCAGGTGCGGCAACTCGAGCGGCAGACCGAAACGGGGTTGCCCGCGCGCAAGTGACGATGTGTCGATCCGACGGATCGACGGACGAACGAAACCCGGCGAAGCAGTCATCGCCGGGTTTTTTTATTGGGTGGCCGTCAGCGCCGCAACGTGCCGGGCGCGTCGGTCAGGCGGCGGTGCGACAGTTGCGACGTCCAGTCGAACTCTGTCGCCGCTGCGTCTGCCGCGCGTGCGGGGCGATCGGCGTGCAGCGCGTTCGCCATCGCGATCAGCGTGAGCGGATCGTCGAGCAGGTCGTGCGTTGCGCTCGGGTGCGGCAGCGGGTCGAGCCGCTCGTGGGGCGGCGTGCGCGCTGCGACGGGCGCGACCGGCGGGCGGGGCGCGGAGGATGCACGGGTGTGTACAGTTGGCATGCGCTTGCCGCTCGGCCGACGTGGCGACGCCGGCGCCGGCGCTGGCGCTGGCGCTGGCGGCGATGCGGTGGTGGTGTGCCGTACGTGTGGCGTCGCGTTGTACCGCGGCGCGGAACTGGCGGGTGCCGCGACCGGTTGTGCCGCGGTGTGCCGCGCGGGTGCCGGTGACGGCGCCGGCGCGACAGGCGCAACTGCGGCGATCCGCACGGTACCCGTCGAATGCGTGGCATGCGCCGGCACGTCGCCAGCGATCTGAATCGCGGGCGCAGGCGCGAAAGCCGGGAACGGTTCGTGCGCGGCGATCAACCAGCCGATGATGCCGAGCGCGCCGACGCTCCAGCACGCGGCATGCACCGCACGCCGGTCATGCGTGAGATCGGCCGTCCGTCGGGGCGACCGGGCCGGGGCGTCGGCCGGCACGAGCGGCGCCCCGGCCGACGCCGGCGGGGCCGCGAGCACCGGTTGCCAGCGGCACGTGCGGTGCGGTGTGTCGACGTCGATGCATGAGGTCGTCAGCGTGGCGAGACAGCGCCTGCCGGGTCGGTCGGCGGGCGTGCCGCCGAACGTCCATTCGCGGCCGAATGGCGGCACGCCGTCGAGCGGGGTAGCGCGAGGGCGGGCGAGCGTGCCTTCGACGGAAACGAGGGGCGATGGGGTCATGAGGGAGGTACGCCGTGCGACACGGGGGCCCATGCTGGCGCGGCGCGGATATCGTCGCAAATCGTGACATTGTGGTCAGGCGACGGCGATCGGTCGATCGGACAAATCTGATTCTGGCGCGCCTTTCGAGGCGATTCGTACGAGCCGATCGCAGGGTCGGCAACCGCAGGCTCGCTACAAGGCAACTGTCGGCGTCACATGGCATCATTTGCGACCATGCCGGCGTGCGCATCGTTGCGCGACCTGCCGCCGGCGGGCAGCGATGTCCGTGCGCGCCGGGCCGGTGCGATACACATCGTCGGATCCACCCGGCGCGGATGTCGCGCCATCCGCGCCGAGAGAAAAACATGTCCACAGCAACACCCGCCGTCGCGCAGGAATCGAAAGTCCGGACCGTGTTCCGGGTCGTCAGCGGCAACTTCCTCGAAATGTACGACTTCATGGTCTACGGGTATTACGCGTCGGCCATCGCGAAAACCTACTTTCCGAGCGGCAACGCGTTCGCGTCGCTGATGCTGTCGCTGTCGGTGTTCGGCGCGGGGTTCCTGATGCGGCCGGTCGGTGCGATCGTGCTTGGCGCGTACATCGACCATCATGGTCGCCGCAAGGGGCTGATCCTGACGCTGGGGCTGATGGCGCTCGGCACGCTGGCGGTGGCGTCGGTGCCCGGCTACGCCACGATCGGCGTGCTCGCGCCGGCGCTCGTGCTGCTCGGCCGGTTGCTGCAGGGCTTTTCCGCGGGCGTCGAACTCGGCGGCGTGTCGGTCTACCTGTCCGAGATCGCGACGAAGGGGCACAAGGGGTTCTACACGTCGTGGCAATCGGGCAGCCAGCAGGTGGCGGTCGTATTCGCCGCGTTCGTCGGCGTGTTGCTGAATCGCGTGCTGCCGGCCGAGGAGATGACCGCGTGGGGCCGCATCCCGTTCCTGATCGGCTGCCTGATCGTGCCGTTCCTGTTCCTGATCCGTCGCTCGCTGAAGGAAACCGACGAGTTCCTCGCGAAGCGTCACCGTCCGACGATGGGCGAGATCATGCAGTCGATGCTGGACAACTGGGGTGTCGTGATTGCCGGCATGGGGATGGTGATCATGACGACGGTGTCGTTCTACATGATCACCGCGTATACGCCGACGTTCGGCAAGGAAGTGCTGCACCTGTCGTCGCTCGACGGGCTCGTCGTGACCGTGTGCGTCGGCTTGTCCAACCTCGTGTGGCTACCGCTGTCCGGCGCGCTGTCGGATCGCATCGGACGCCGCCCGGTGCTGATCGCGTTCACGGTCCTCACGCTGCTGTCGGCCTACCCGGCAGTGCTGTGGCTCGTGGCGGAACCGTCGTTCCTGCGGCTGCTCGCGGTCGAGCTGTGGCTGTCGTTCCTGTACGGTTCGTACAACGGCGCGATGGTCGTCGCGCTGACCGAAGTGATGCCGGCCGACGTGCGCACGGCCGGATTCTCGCTCGCATACAGCCTCGCGACCACGATCGGCGGCTTCACGCCCGCGATCTCGACGTTGCTGATCCACCAGACGGGCAACAAGGCGGCACCGGGGCTATGGCTCAGCGTCGCCGCGATTTGCGGGCTGATCGCGACGCTCGTGCTGTATCGCACATCCGAGGCGCGCAACCAGTACAAGTCAGCCTGACGCCATCTGCGGTGCATCACGTCAGATAAAAAAAGGGAGCGCGTCGCGCTCCCTTGTTCGTATGAGGTGAGGCCTGCACGCATTCAGGCGTCGCGCAGCGCGCCAGCGACCGCCGCCGCCGCGTCGAGCCATTGTCCCGGTGCGGGCTGGCGGGCAATGCTGGCGTGCGGATACCACGGACAGTCGTCGCCGGTGAACCAGCGCCAGTCGGCCGCGAACGGCAGCATGATCCACAGCGGCTTGCCGAGCGCGCCCGCGACGTGCGCGACCGCCGTGTCGATCGTGACGACTCCGTCGAGCCGCTCGATCAGCGCGGCCGTGTCGGCGAAGTCGTTGAGCCGGCCGTCGAGGCGATGCACGCGCGGATGCGCATCGACGCGCGCCCGTTCATCGTCGTCGAGTGCCGGCTGCAGCACGACCCAGTCGATGTCCGGCAGCGCGAGCAGCGGCGCGAGCGCGTCGAACGGCATCGAGCGGTTTTCCTGCGCCTGCTGGCGCCCCGACCACGCGAGGCCGAACTTGCGTTTCGACTGGCCGCCGAGCGAGCCGCGAAAGCTGCGGCGCGCGCTGTCCGGCGCATCGAGATAGCGCGTGCTCGCGACCACGTCGGCCGGTTGCAGCCCGAGCAGGAACGGCAGGCTCATCAGCGTGCACGCGACGTCCGCCGCCGGCGGTTTCGCCGCGCCTTGCGCGACAAGCGTCACGTGCCAGCGCGTTGCAGCCGGTGCGAGCAGCGACACGAGTTCCGGCTGCACCTCGAGCACGACACGCGCGCAGCGCGCGCGGGCCAGCGGCACGAAGCGGACGAACTGCAGCGTGTCGCCGAAGCCCTGTTCCGCGCGGATCAGCAGCGTGCGCGACGCAATCGGCTCGCCTTGCCAGCGCGGCAGCGTGCCGAGCGGCGTCGCCCCCGGCGTATCGTGGCGTGCCTCGTACGCGGGCAGGCCGCGCGTGAAGTCGCCCAGCGTCAGCAGCGTGACGGCGCGGTGCAGCTGCGCGAGCTTCAGGTCGGGGGCGACACGCAGCGCCTGGTCGAACGCGCGCAGCGCCATTTCGTGTGACCCGAGCGCGTGATGCGCATTGCCGAGGTTCAGCCACGCGAGACTGAACGACGGATCGAGACCGACCGCGCGTTCGTAGTAGGGCAGCGCGTCGCGCTGGCGCGCCTGCGCGCACAACGCGTTCGCGAGCCCGAAGAGCGCGAGCGGAAACGGCGGGTGCAGTGCGAGCGCGGCTTCGAACGCGGCGGCCGCTTCGACGTGACGGCCGACCGCTTCCAGCGTGTTGCCGAGATTGAAATGTGCGGCGACGAAGCGCGGCTGCGCGGCGATCGCGGCCTGGAAGTGCGCGATCGCTTCGTCGGCCCGGCCCATTGCGCTCAGCGCCATCGCGAGATTGTTGTGCGCGCCGGCATGTCCGGGGCGCAGCTCGAGTGCGCGGTGGAACGCGGCGAGCGCGTCGTCGTGGCGGCCGAGCGCATTCAGCGCGTTGCCGAGGTTGTTGTGGATCGATGCGTCGTCGGGCGTGAGCCGCAGCGCGCGGCCGAACGCATCGACGGCATCCTCGTGGCGCTGCAGCGCCGCATACGCATTGCCGAGGTTGTAGTGCGCGAGCGGAAATTCGGGCGCGAGCGTCAGCGCGTTGCGAAAGCGGTCGATCGCTTCGTCGAGCCGGCCGAGCGCCTTCAGCGCATTGCCGAGATTGAGCTGCAGTGCGGCATCGCCCGGGCGCAGCTCGACCGCGCGCCCGACGAGGTCGGCCGCTTCGGCATGCTGGCCCTGCTGATGCCGCAGCACGCCGAACAGATGCAGCGCGTCGGCGTCGGCGGGATTGGTGGCGAGCGCGGCGCGATAGCCGTGCTCGGCCTCGGCGAGGTGGCCCGCGCGGTGTGCCGCGTACGCTCGGTCGAATGCGGAATCCATGACGCGAAAACTGACGGAAAGTGCGTATTTTCCCACACTGCGCGCGGGCACCCCGGATCGGCCGGTCGGCATATGGCCCCGTCACGCGGAGGGGCGTAGACTTGCAAGATCGCGTGTCATCGAGGTTCTCATGGCTGACACACTGCTCGATATCCCGCCCGTGCTGATCGTCGGCGCAGGTCCGACCGGCCTTGCCGCTGCGATGAGTCTCGCGCGTGCCCGCGTGCCGGTGCGAATCATCGACCGGCTCGTCGCGCCCGCGCCGCATTCGCGCGCGATCGGCATCCAGGCGCGCACGCTCGAATTGCTGGAGCAGCATCGCGCGGTCGAACCGTTTCTTGCGCTGGGCCATCGCGCGCATGCGGCCGCGCTGCACGCGGACGGCCGCGTGATCGCGCGGCTCGATTTCGATCCGCTGCAAACGCGCTATCCGTATCTGCTGTTTCTCGACCAGAGCATCACCGAGCGGCTGCTCGTCGAGCACCTGGCCGGGCTCGGCGTGACGGTCGAACGCGGCGTCACGCTCACCGCGTGCGCCACGGGCGGCACGTCGCTCGACGTGACGATCCGCGATAACGACGGTCGCGAACAAGCGTTCGCGCCGTCGTACCTGATTGCCGCCGACGGCGCGCATAGCACGGTACGCCATCTGCTTGGCCTCGGCTTCGCCGGGCAGGCGTTCGAGCAGACTTTCCTGCTCGCCGATTTCGCGGCGATACCCGACTGGCCGGACGAGGAGATCCACCTGTTCACGACGCCCGACGGCATCGCGGGGCTGTTCCCGATGGGCGGCGGCCGCTACCGGCTCGTCGCCGACCGGCCGCCCGGCGGCGACGCATCGCCCGATGCGCCGACCCCGTCGCTCGCGGAATGCGAGGCGATCGTGCGCGCCCGGGTCGGTGCGTCGATCGCGCCGAGCGATCTCGCGTGGTCGTCGTATTTTCGCTTGCACAGCCGGATGGTCGACCGGCTGCGTCACGGGCGCGTGTTTTTCGCCGGCGATGCCGCGCACGTGCACAGTCCGGCCGGCGCACAGGGCATGAACACGGGCATCCAGGAAGCGTTCAATCTCGGCTGGAAGCTTGCGCGCGTGCTCGGCGCGGGCACGCCGGAGCGGCTGCTCGAGACCTATCACGCGGAACGCCATCCGATCGAGCGTGACGTGTTGCGGCAGACGAGCCTCGTGACGCAGATCGTCGAAGCCGACCACGGCGCGATGAAGCTGGTGCGCGATCACGTCGTGCCGTTGCTGGCGTCGTTCGGACCGATGCGCGACGCGGTGCGGCGCACCGTCAGCGAGCTCGGTGTGCAGTACCGGAAGAGTCCACTCACGCTTGAACGCGTGCTCGATGGCGGGCCGCGCGCAGGCGAACGCGCGCCCGACGCGCTCGTGCATGTGGTCGACGGGCCGCTCGGTCGGGCTCCCGGAACCGCGCGGCTATACGACCTGCACGATCCGGCGAGCTTCACGCTGCTGCTGCTCGAAGAGCCGGCAAGTCCTGACGCGGGCGACACGGGCAGTGTGCCGCCGATGCCCGCGGATGCGCGGGTGCTCGTGCAGGGGCTGGAGCGGGTCATGCCGGGCGCCGTGCGTGCGTGGCGCGTTGCCGATGCCGAAAGCGACGGTGCGGAAGGGCTTGCACAGGCATACGGCCGTTCAAGGCCGTCGTTCTATCTGCTGCGGCCCGATGGTTACATCGCGGCGCGCGGCCGCACCGCAACCGACGCGAACGCGCTGCTGCGGCACTGCGAAAGCTGGTTCGCGGGCATGTCGCTGCCCGCGTAGCGGGCGCTCAGGCGGCAGCCGTGGCCGGTACGAGTGACGCGCCGTGCGCCGCGATTGCCGCAAGCACGATCGGTGACGCACGCTGGGCGGCCGCGCTCGACGGATCGTCGAGCGCGGCGAGCAACGCGCGCCGCATCCGCGGTTCCCAGAAGCGCCGGATATGCTCGGCGATCCCGTTCAGCGCTTCTTCGCGATCGGGCATCGATTCGAAGAAAGCGCCGATCTGGTTGGCCATGTCGATCAGGTGTCCGTTGTCCATCGCGTCCTCACTTGCCCATCGTCACGGCGGCCGGTGCGGCTGCGCGGCGCTCGAGCAGGTCGAGCTGTTCCGAGTTGAAGCGCGCGTACGCGCGCTGCCAGTCGGACGGCTGCGCAACCGGCATCACCTGCACGGCCGTCACCTTGTATTCCGGGCAGTTCGTCGCCCAGTCGGAGCTGTCCGTCGTGATCACGTTCGCGCCCGATTCGGGGAAGTGGAACGTCGTGTACACCACGCCCGGCTGCATGCGGTCGGACACGAGCGCTCGCAGCACCGTCTGACCGGCCCGCGATTCGATGCCGACCCAGTCGCCGGTCCGGATCCCGCGATCCTCCGCGTCGTGCGGATGGATCTCGAGCCGGTCCTCTTCGTGCCACTGGACGTTCTCGGTCCGGCGCGTCTGCGCGCCGACGTTGTATTGCGACAGGATGCGGCCCGTGGTCAGGATCAGCGGATAGCGCTGCGTGACCTTTTCCGGCGTGGGAATGAACTGCGTGATCACGAACCGGCCCTTGCCGCGCACGAATGCGTCGATGTGCATCGTTGGCGTACCTTCCGGCGCCTGGTCGTTGCACGGCCACTGGATGCTGCCGAGCGCGTCGAGCTTTGCGTACGACACGCCAGAGAAGGTCGGCGTGAGACGCGCGATCTCGTCCATGATTTCCGACGGGTGCGTGTAGTGCATGTCGTAGCCGAGCGCCTGCGACAGCAGCAGCGTGACTTCCCAGTCCGCGTAGCCCGCGAGCGGCGGCATCACCTTGCGCACGCGCGAGATGCGGCGCTCCGCGTTCGTGAACGTGCCGTCCTTCTCGAGGAACGTCGAGCCCGGCAGCAGCACGTGCGCGTATTTCGCGGTCTCGTTCAGGAAGATGTCCTGCACGACGATGCATTCCATCGACGACAGCGCGGCCGCGACATGCTGCGTGTTCGGGTCCGACTGGACGATGTCCTCGCCCTGGCAGTAGAGCCCCTTGAAGCTGCCGTCGAGCGCCGCGTCGAACATGTTCGGGATGCGCAGCCCGGGTTCCGGTTGCAGTGTGGCCGACCATGCGGCTTCGAACTGCGCACGCACGCTTGCGTCGCTGATGTGCCGGTAGCCGGGCAGTTCGTGCGGGAACGAACCCATGTCGCACGAGCCCTGAACGTTGTTCTGGCCGCGCAGCGGATTGACGCCGACGCCTTCGCGGCCGATGTTGCCGGTCGCCATCGCGAGGTTCGCGATGCCCATCACCGTCGTCGAGCCTTGTGCGTGTTCCGTCACGCCGAGGCCGTAGTAGATCGCGGCGTTGCCGCCGGTCGCATAGAGGCGCGCAGCTTCGCGCACCCGCTCGGCGGGCACGCCCGTCACGTCCGCAGTCGCTTCGGGCGAGTTCTCGGCGCGCGACACGAAGTCGCGCCATTGCTCGAACGCGCGCGTCTCGCAGCGTTCGGCGACGAATGCGTCGGCGACCAGCCCTTCGGTGACGATCACGTGCGCGAGCGCATTGACCATCGCGACGTTGGTGCCGGGGCGCAGCTGCAGGTGATGCGTGGCCTTCACGTGCGGGCCGTCGACCACGTCGATGCGGCGCGGGTCGATCACGATCAGCTTCGCGCCTTCGCGAATGCGCCGCTTCAGGCGCGAGCCGAACACCGGGTGGCCGTCGGTCGGGTTCGCGCCCATCACGATGATTACGTCGGACTGGCTGACCGACGCGAAGGTCTGCGTGCCGGCCGATTCGCCGAGCGTCGTCTTCAGGCCATAGCCGGTCGGCGAGTGGCACACGCGTGCGCAGGTGTCGACGTTGTTGTTGCCGAACGCGGCGCGCACCAGCTTCTGCACGAGATAGGTTTCCTCGTTCGTGCAGCGCGACGACGTGATGCCGCCGATCGAATCGCGGCCGTACTTCTGCTGCAGCTTGCGGAACTGCGTCGCCGCGTAGGTGAGCGCCTCTTCCCAGCTGACTTCGCGCCACGGGTCGGTGATCTTCTCGCGGATCATCGGCTTCGTGATGCGGTCCTTGTGCGTCGCGTAGCCCCACGCGAAGCGGCCCTTCACGCACGCGTGGCCTTCGTTCGCGAGGCCGTTCTTGTGCGGCGTCATGCGCACGACCTGCGTGCCCTTCATCTCGGCCTTGAACGAGCAGCCGACGCCGCAGTACGCGCAGGTCGTGACGACCGAGTGCTCGGCCTGGCCGAGCTGGACGACGGATTTTTCCTGCAACGTGGCGGTCGGGCATGCGGCGACGCAGGCGCCACACGATACGCATTCCGATGCCATGAACGATTCGCTTTCGCCGGCGGCGACGCGCGATTCGAAACCGCGCGCGGCGATCGTCAGCGCGAACGTGCCCTGCGTTTCCTCGCAGGCGCGCACGCAGCGGTTGCAGACGATGCACTTCGACGGATCGTACGTGAAGTACGGGTTCGATTCGTCCTTCTGCTCGCGCAGGTGATTCGCGCCGTCAAAGCCGTAGCGCACTTCGCGCAGCCCGACGACGCCCGCCATGTCCTGCAGCTCGCAGTCGCCGTTGGCGGGGCAGGTGAGGCAGTCGAGCGGGTGGTCGGAGATGTACAGCTCCATCACGTTGCGGCGCAGCGACTGCAGCCGGTCCGACTGCGTGCGCACCTTCATGCCTGCTTCGGCGGGTGTCGTGCACGATGCCGGATAACCGCGCCGGCCTTCGATTTCGACGAGGCACAGGCGGCACGAGCCGAACGGCTCGAGCGAATCGGTCGCGCAGAGCTTCGGGACATTGACGCCGGCTTCGATCGCGGCGCGCATCACCGACGTGCCGGCCGGTACCGTCACCGGCTGGCCGTCGATTTCGAGCGTGACGTCGGTATCGGCATGCCGTTGCGGCGTGCCGTAGTCGGTTTCGTCGAACGGATCGCGTGCGCGCGCCTGTGCGGCGCTCTTGCACGCGCATTGGCCCGAGCCGCAGCCGCCTTGGCGGACGTTGTTCGTGTCGAGGGACATGCAGGGCTCCTTCTGGGTCAGGCCGCAGCCGTGACCGGACCCGACGCGGCTTGCTTGCCGTCGGCGAGCCCGAAATCTTCGGGGAAATGGTCGAGCGCGGACAGCACCGGGTACGGTGTCATCCCGCCCATCGCGCACAGCGAGCCGGCGAGCATCGTGTCGCACAGGTCGCGCAGCAGCGTGACCTGTCGCTCCGACGTATCGCCGTGGCGAATGCGTGCGATCGTCTCGACGCCGCGCGTCGATCCGATCCGGCATGGCGTGCACTTGCCGCACGATTCGATCGCGCAGAACTTCATCGCGTATTCGGCGAGTTCCGCGAGATTCGACGTGTCGTCGTGCAGCACGATGCCGCCGTGACCGACGACCGCGCCGACTGCCGCATACGCCTCGTAGTCGAGCGGTACGTCCCACTGGTGTTCGGGCAGGTAGGTGCCGAGCGGGCCGCCCACCTGCGCGGCGCGCGCTGGCCGGCCGCTTGCCGTGCCGCCGCCGTAGTCGAACAGCAGCTCGCGCAACGTGACGCCGAACGCGAGCTCGACGAGCCCGCCGTGGCGGATGTTGCCCGCGAGCTGGAACGGCAGCGTGCCACGCGAGCGGCCCATCCCGTAGTCGCGATAGAACGCGGCGCCGCGCGCGAAGATCACCGGCGCGGTCGCGAGCGTGATCACGTTGTTGATCACGGTCGGCTGGCCGTACAGCCCGGCGAGCGCGGGCAGCGGCGGCTTGGCGCGCACGACGCCGCGCTTGCCTTCGAGCGATTCGAGCAGCGCCGTTTCCTCGCCGCATACATAGGAGCCCGCGCCCTTCGCGACGTGCAGGTCGAACGCATGCGCGGAGCCGAGCACGCGTTCGCCGAGCCAGCCCGCTTCGCGGGCGCGCACGATCGCGGTTTCGAGCGCCGCGATCGCGTGCGGGTACTCGCTGCGCACATAGATGTAACCGAGCGTCGCGCCCGTCGCGATGCCCGCGATGATCATCCCTTCGATCAGGCAGTACGGGTCGCTTTCCATGATCAGACGATCGGAGAACGTGCCCGAATCGCCTTCGTCCGCATTGCAGACGATGTACTTTTGCGTGGCGCTTGCGTGCCGGACGGTGCGCCACTTGATGCCCGCCGGAAAGGCCGCGCCGCCGCGGCCGCGCAGCCCCGATTCGATCAGCGTTTCGCACGCGGCGTCGCCGTCGAGCGCAAGCGCGTTCTTCAGGCCGGCAAGGCCGTCGTGCGTCAGGTAGTCATCGATCGACAGCGGGTCGGTCAGGCCGATCCGGGCGAACGTCAGACGCTGCTGGCGAGCGAGATAGGGCAGGGCGTCGACGAGTCCGACGCCGCTCGGATGCGTGCCGCCGTCGAGCCAGCTCGCGTCGAACAGCGCGGGCACGTCGGCGGCCGACAGGTTCGCGTAGCCGACGCGCCCGGCGGCCGTGCCGACCTCGACGAGCGGCTCGAGCCACAGCAACCCGCGCGAGCCGTTGCGCACCAGCTCGATCGCGACGCCGCGCCGTTCGGCTTCCGCGACGATCGCGGCGGCGAGGGCGTCGGCACCGAGCGCCAGCGCGGACGAATCGCGCGGAACGTAGATACGGGTCGTCATGCGGCCTCCGGGGTGTGGGCGGCAGCTTCGGCGAGGAGTGCGTCGAATTTCTCCGGCGTGACTTTTGCGTGCAGCACGCCGTTGACCGTCATCGACGGCGATTGCGCGCACAGCCCGAGGCAGTAGACCGATTCGAGCGCGACCGCGCCCGGCGCATGCGCATCGACGCCAGCGTCGTGCGCCGCGTCGAACCGGCAACCCGTGCGCGCTTCCGCGTGTGTGGCCAGCGTTTCGCAACCCATGCTGCGGCACGCCTCGGCGCGGCACATCTGGATCGTCACGCGCGCGGGCGGCGCGGTGCGGAAGTGATGATAGTAGGTGAGCACGCCGTGCACTTCCGCGCGCGACAGGTTCAGCGCCTTCGCGAGCGGCGCGACGCAGCCCGCCGGCACGTAGCCGGCGTCGTCCTGGATCGCGTGCAGGATCGCGACGAGCGAGCGGCCGGCGCGCGCATGGCGCTCGACGAGCGCGTCGGGCGCAGGGGAATTCGGGGACATCGGTTATGCTCCTCCAAAGTCTCATATGCGCTCTGAATTCATATAGTGCGCATCGTGGCTTCGTACTGATTGATTTTCGCCAACGATAAGCGGAAGATTTCGCGGTCGCAATAGGAAATCGGAGTGCATAATTGATTCGAATCGAATGCGACGCGTATCTGACCGTCCGCGACACGGAGGGACGCACCGCCAGCCTTTCTGATGTCGCGCCGTTGCTGGAGCTTGTGGCCGACACGGGCAGCATCGCGCAGGCTGCGCAGGCGAAAGGGCTGTCGTATCGACACGCATGGGGCCTGCTGCGCGCGCTCGAAGCGTGCGTCGGCGGAGAGTTGATCGAGACTGCGCGCGGCAAGGGATCGACGCTGTCGGAGTTGGGGCAGGCGGTCGTCGACGCGCAGCGCCTCGCGCGCAGCCGGCTCGACGGGAACCTGCGCGCGCTGGCCGCCGAAGTCGCGAGCGACCTGAACCGGCGGCTCGCGCAGCGCGACGGCGCCGTGCGTATCCATGCGTCGCACGGCTATGCGGTCGCGACGCTCGTCTCCGCGCTCGTCGATGCGCAGGCGGCGGTCGACATCAAGTACCGCGAGAGCGTCGAGGCCGTGCAGGCGCTCGCGCGCGGCGAATGCGAGCTGGCCGGCTTTCACCTGCCGCGCGGCTCATTCCGTGAGCAGTGCGCGCAGATTTATCGGCCGTGGCTGGACGATACGCGTCATGTGCTGATTCATCTGACGCGTCGCCAGCAGGGGCTGTTCGTGCCGCGCGGCAACCCGAAGCAGGTGCGCGGGCTCGCCGATCTCGCCCGCAACGACATCCGCTTCGTCAACCGGCAGCCGGGATCGGGCACCCGCATGCTGCTCGATCTCGCGTTGCGCGCAATCGGCATCGATCCCGAACGCATCGACGGCTACGCGTCGGCCGAGCTTACGCACTCGGCGATCGCGGCGTTCGTCGCGAGCGGGATGGCCGATCTCGGTTTTGGCGTCGAGCCGGCCGCCCATCACTTCGGGCTCGACTTCATCCCGGTCGTCGACGAGGACTATTACTTCGCCTGCGAACGCGCGCGACTCGACTCGCGGCCGCTCGCCGGCGTGCTGGCATTGCTGCGTGACGCGCGCTTCATCGAGCGCGTCGCCCATCTCGACGGCTACGATCCGGCCGCGTGCGGGACGCTGACCGGCATCGCGGCGGGGCTGGCCGGCGACGACGGCGCGACCGCACCGGACGGCAATGCACGGTAACGGGAGCGCGAGCGAACCGCGCTGCAGCAGCAGGGGATTTGCGCTACGCTCGGTGTTTGATCAACGTTCCAACAAGCACGCCGTTCAGGTGTCATCCCGCCATGAAACTTTCCGTTCCCCTCTCCGCGGCAGCGTTGACCGCGGGGCTTCTAGTTGCTGTCTCGCCGTTCGCGCTTGCGCAGAATTCCCCGGGCGTGCCCGGCGGGATCCTGAACGATCAGTTCCGCCTGAACGAGCATCCGCAGATGCCGTTCGCGGCGTCGACGCCGTCGCAGAAGTTCCAGAGCGGCAAGAAGTCGGCGTTACGTCGCAAGGGCGACCTGGGTGATCCGAACGGTTGCAACCTGAAGTGCCCGATGGACACCCAGTAAACACGCTCAGGTGCGCTGCGTCGTTACCGGCACGCGCCTGACTGATGACCGCACGGGGCCGCGCGGTCATCTTCGAGCCCCGCGAAGCTTGCTGCTTCGCGGGGCTCGTGTTTTGTGGCGCGTGGCCTTGCCATGCCGCGACGGAGGAGGTGAGCGTTGATTTAGGGTTAACCCTCAATCAAGGAAGTATGTCTTCCAGAAACCTGCCTTATTCTTAAGCACGCGCCTACATAAACTTCAGTTTGTCAGCGATGAACGGGTGTTCACCGCGAAATCAGACAAATCTGGAGGTAGGTCATCATGAAGTCGCTCGTTCAAGCCGTTGTCGTTGCTGCCGCTCTCGTTGCCCCGGTCGTGTCGTTCGCGCAGTCCGGCTCGGCACTCACCCGCGCACAGGTTCGCGCCGAACTGGTTCAGCTGCAGCAAGCCGGTTACAACACCGCCCGCGGCGAAGATCCGCATTATCCGGAATCGATCCAGGCCGCGACGGCCCGTGTCGCTGAGCAGCAGCGCAGCGCGTTCGCGCAGGCCCAAGGCGTCGACGCCAGCGGCTACGGCGCACAGGCGCAGGGCGCCTCGGCATCGGGCTCGCGTGCAATCGGCGTGCGTCCGGCCAGCGCCGAAGAAATGAAGTCGCTGTATCGCGGCAGCTAAGCTGCGCGTTGCCCGATGAGGCCGCGTGCCGGGTGCGACGACACGTCGCTCCCTGACGCGGTGCCGGGCGGGGTGCAGCTCGGCGCGGTCGACAACCGCGCGGGCCACACCGAACATCCTTCACCTCCTGCCGCCGGAACACCGGCGGCATTCCGCCCGTCCCGTCCGGGGCCGGGCGCTTTTTCGGAAGGCGGGGGGCGCATGGTTTCAGCGGCAGCAAAAAACCCCGCAGACTCGCGTCATGCGGGGTTCGTGCGTCAAGCGCGGAATTTGGTGGAGGCGGCGGGAATCGAACCCGCGTCCAGAAGCGCTCCACGACTAGTTCTACATGTTTAGTTCAGTCATTTGATTTAACCGCAGCGACGCGGACGAACACGCTGCACTACGGCGATTCGCTAGGTTTTCGACCCTGGCGTCGCGACGCCGACAGGGCTTAACTGACGTAAATGACCTCTGGCGGTATTGCTACCGGTCTTGCGACACTAGCCCGTCAGTGAACTAGGCAGAGGACGGCGGCCGTTAGGCTGCCAGTGCGAACGTATCGTCGTTTGCAGTTACGATTTTCCCATTGATTAACGAGGTGACGGGTCCTCGACATGCCCTAGCCGCTTCACAACCCCTGTCGAAACCAGGTCGCCCCCGCGGATAAGATCAACCATTATAGCCCAACATCGCGCAGCAGTTCGCGCAGTTGCTGCGTCGTGCCGACGAGATGTTGTGCCTGCCAGTCAGCCGGCGCGGCACCGTCGCCGCAGTAGCCATACGCGGCCGCGATGGTCGCCATGCCGGCTGCGCTGCCCGCCTGGATGTCGCGAAGATCGTCGCCGACATAGACGATGCGCTCGGGGGCGAGCGTCAGCCGCTCGGCCGCATGCAGCAGCGGGGCCGGATGCGGCTTCGGGTGCGGTGTCGTGTCGCCGCCGACGATGCAGGCTGCACGCGGCGCGAGGCCGAGCAATTCGACGAGCGGCGCGGTGAGGCGCATCGCCTTGTTCGTGACGATGCCCCAGCGCACGCCGCGCGCATCGAGTTCGTCGAGCACGTCGCCGATGCCGGGGAACAGCGTCGTGTGCACGCAGAGATCCGTCGCGTAATTGGTCAGGAACTCGTCGCGCATCGCTTCGTAGCCGGGCGTGTGCGGGTCGATGCCGAACGCGCCGCCGAGCAGGCCGCGCGCGCCGGCCGACGCCAGCGGCCGCAGCACGTCGAGCGATGTCTCGGGCAGGTCGCGCACGCGCTGCATCTTGTTGACGGCAGCGGCGAGGTCGGGTGCCGTGTCGGCAAGCGTGCCGTCGAGGTCGAACAGCACGGCATCGCAGTGCAGCAGGCGCGGCTCGTCGAGCGCGGCCCGGTCGGTCGGAAGGGGAGTCGTCATGCCGGTTGGAAGGTCATGCGCCGCGACGGCACGCGACGAGGTAGTTGATGTCGGTGTCGTTCGACAGCGCGAAGCGCTTGCCGATCGGGTGATACGTGATGCCCTTGATCTCCACGATGTGCAGATCCGTCCCGCGCACGAACCCGGCCAACTCGGAAGGGCGGATGAAGCGCGCGTAGTCGTGGGTGCCCTTCGGCAGCATCTGCGCGATGTACTCCGCGCCGATCACCGCGAACAGGTAGGACTTCAGGTTGCGGTTCAGCGTCGAGAAGAACACCCAGCCGCCCGGTTTCACGAGCGTCGCGCACGCGGCGACCACGCCTGCCGGCGACGGCACGTGCTCGAGCATCTCCATGCACGTGACGACGTCATAGGTGCCCGGCTCGCGTTCGGCAATCGCTTCGGCGGCGATCGCCTCGTAGTCGACCGTGATGCCGCTTTCGAGGCTGTGCAGGTCGGCGACGCCGAGCGCCTCGGTCGACAGGTCGATGCCCTTTACCTGTGCGCCGAGCCCGGCCATCGATTCGGACAGGATGCCGCCGCCGCAGCCGATATCGAGCGCGCGCTTGCCCGCGAGGTGCGCATGTGCGTCGATCCAGCCGAGCCGGACCGGGTTCAGGTCGTGCAAAGGCTTGAATTCGGCGTTGGGATCCCACCACCGATGGGCGAGGTCGCTGAATTTCTGGAGTTCGTGCGGATCGGCGTTGGTCATGTCGGCAAACGGGCTACGGAAGGAGGGCGGTGCGTCGGTACGTCAGCCCCGAGTATATAAGCGGGCGGACGACGAGGCCAGCGAGCGCCTGGGCGGGCGTCAACGAAAAAGCCCCGCCGGAGCGGGGCTTTGAAGCAGTCGAAAACCGCGGCTTACTGTGCCGGAACGGTCGTCTTCTGAACTTCTTGCGTACCGACCACTTCCACTTCCACGCGGCGGTCCGGTGCGAGGCAGGAGATCAGTTGCTTGCGGTTCTTCTGGTTGCAGCCCGTCGTGACCGGGTTGCGCTTGCCCTTGCCTTCCGTGTAGATCTTGTTGGCCGGGACACCCTTGCTGACCAGGTACGACTTGACTGCTTGCGCACGGCGCAGCGACAGACGGTCGTTGTACTTGTCCGAACCGATGCGGTCCGTGTAGCCCGTTGCGACGACCACTTCCGTGTTCATGCCCTGGATCTTCGAGCCCAGCTCGTCCAGCTTCTGCTTGCCTGCCGGCTTGAGCGTTGCCTTGTCGAAGTCGAACAGTGCGTCGGCCTGGTACGTGATCTTCTGGCTCGTGATGGCCGGAGCGGGGGCAACCGGAGCGACCGGCGGCTGCGGTGCCTGGGCGACCAGTGCGCCATCGCACTTTGCGTTGGCGGTGGCCGGCGTCCAGAATGCGTCACGCCAGCAGAGCTCGTTCGTGCCGTTCATCCACACCCATTCGCCCGTGCCGTTCACCCAGTTGTCGTTGACGGCTTGACGCGACGCCGGCACGGATTGTGCCGAAGCGGATGCAGCCATAA
This sequence comes from Burkholderia cepacia GG4, assembly GCF_000292915.1. Taxonomy (NCBI): domain Bacteria; kingdom Pseudomonadati; phylum Pseudomonadota; class Betaproteobacteria; order Burkholderiales; family Burkholderiaceae; genus Burkholderia; species Burkholderia cepacia. The sequence continues at coordinate 2,715,571 of NC_018513.1, read as the reverse complement.
CTGCGGTAGCTGCAATGAACGCGAGCTTTGAAAGTTTATTCATATTTCTCCTCTCGAAATTGAGATTACCGCAGGTTTACTGCGAGCCTGTTGACGGTGACAAGTCATACATTGCTCGAAGTATAACATTGGTGCGGCACAAAAAACGCGGCACCGCTCTGTGTAGACTTCGAGCAGCGTCTAACTTTCAGTGCGTTGGCATTTTGCCATATCGTTCCCTTCCTACGAAAAAAAATCCTCCCCACCCCAAGATCGCCTCAACGTTTGTGGTGCATGCGCAACACCGGCCTGCCGTAACTTTTAGAGATTGTCAAGGGTGCGTCCGCAAAATTGCGTGGACGGCCGCGAGTGTTTACTCGCGTGCATGAAATGGATTTGCGGGAACCCCGCAGCCGCCTGAAGGGGCGCGATCGCGGTCGATTCGGGGTGTCATCGGCTTCACCGCGATTTTTGCTGTTTACATATAGAGGGGGGCGCGAATTGGCGGCTGATGGGCGCATGTTAGAATCTCGCGTTGCGTTGCGCATGCAGCGCCCACGCGAAAGGCGTTCGCCGTCTTCGCTCCGAAACGATACGGATACATGGATCAATTCGCCAAAGAGACCCTGCCCACCTCCCTAGAGGAGGAAATGCGCCGTTCGTATCTCGATTACGCGATGAGCGTGATCGTCGGACGTGCCCTTCCGGATGTCCGCGATGGCCTGAAGCCCGTGCACCGGCGCGTACTGTTCGCGATGCACGAACTGAACAACGACTGGAACCGCGCGTACAAGAAATCGGCGCGTATCGTCGGTGACGTGATCGGTAAATATCACCCTCACGGCGATACCGCGGTGTACGACACGATCGTGCGGATGGCGCAGGACTTCTCGCTGCGTTACATGCTGATCGACGGGCAGGGCAACTTCGGCTCGATCGACGGCGACAACGCCGCGGCGATGCGTTACACCGAAATTCGCATGGCGAAGATCGGTCACGAGCTGCTCGCCGACATCGACAAGGAAACGGTCGACTTCGAGCCGAACTACGACGGCAACGAAACGCAGCCGTCAGTCCTGCCGTCGCGCATTCCGAACCTGCTGATCAACGGGTCGTCAGGCATCGCGGTCGGCATGGCGACCAACATCCCGCCGCACAACCTGAATGAAGTCGTCGACGCGTGCCAGCACCTGCTGAGCAACCCGGAGGCGACGATCGACGAGCTGATCGAGATCATCCCGGCGCCGGACTTCCCGACGGCCGGCATCATCTACGGCGTCGCCGGCGTGCGCGACGGCTACCGCACCGGGCGCGGCCGCGTCGTGATGCGCGCGGCCACGCACTTTGAAGAGATCGACCGCGGCCAGCGGATGGCGATCATCGTCGACGAACTGCCGTACCAGGTGAACAAGCGCTCGTTGCTCGAGCGCATTGCCGAACTCGTCAACGAGAAGAAGCTCGAGGGCATCTCCGACATCCGCGACGAGTCCGACAAGAGCGGCATGCGCGTCGTGATCGAGCTGAAGCGCGGCGAAGTGCCTGAGGTGGTGCTGAACAACCTGTACAAGGCGACGCAGCTGCAGGACACGTTCGGCATGAACATGGTCGCGCTCGTCGACGGCCAGCCGAAGCTGCTGAACCTGAAGGAAATCCTGCAGTGCTTCCTGGCGCACCGACGCGAAGTGCTGACGCGCCGCACGATCTACGAACTGCGCAAGGCCCGCGAACGCGGCCACGTGCTCGAAGGTCTTGCCGTTGCGCTCGCGAACATCGACGACTTCATCGCGATCATCAAGGCGGCACCGACGCCGCCGATCGCGAAGCAGGAACTGATGGCGAAGCCGTGGGATTCGTCGCTCGTGCGCGAGATGCTGACGCGCGCCGAGGCCGAGAACGCGTCGGCGGGCGGCCGTTCCGCGTACCGTCCGGAAGGTCTGAACCCGGCGTTCGGGATGCAGGTCGACGGGCTGTACCGTCTGTCCGACACGCAGGCGCAGGAAATCCTGCAGATGCGCCTCCAACGCCTGACGGGTCTCGAGCAGGACAAGATCATCGGCGAGTACCGCGAAGTGATGGCGCAGATCGCCGACCTGCTGGACATCCTCGCACGCCCCGAGCGGATCACGACGATGATCGGCGAAGAACTGACGACGGTGAAGGCCGAATTCGGCGACGCGCGCCGCTCGAAGATCGAGCTGAACGCGACCGAGCTGAACACCGAAGACCTGATCACGCCGCAGGACATGGTCGTCACGATGTCGCACGCGGGTTACGTGAAGTCGCAGCCGCTGTCCGAGTATCGCGCGCAGAAGCGCGGCGGTCGCGGCAAGCAGGCGACGCAGATGAAGGAAGACGACTGGATCGAGACGCTGTTCATCGCGAACACGCACGATTACATCCTGTGCTTCTCGAACCGTGGCCGGGTGTACTGGGTCAAGGTCTACGAAGTGCCGCAGGGCTCGCGCAACTCGCGCGGCCGTCCGATCGTCAACATGTTCCCGCTGCAGGACGGCGAGAAGATCAACGTCGTGCTGCCGGTCAAGGAATTCTCGGCCGACAAGTACATCTTCATGGCGACGTCGCTCGGCACCGTGAAGAAGACGCCGCTCGAGGCATTCAGCCGACCGATGAAGAAGGGCATCATCGCGGTCGGCCTCGACGAGGGCGACTACCTGATCGGCGCATCGATCACCGACGGCGCGCACGACGTGATGCTGTTCTCCGACGCCGGCAAGGCCGTGCGTTTCGACGAGAACGACGTGCGCCCGATGGGCCGCGAAGCGCGCGGCGTGCGCGGCATGCAGCTCGAGGACGGGCAGCAGGTCATCGCGCTGCTGGTTGCGGGCAGCGAGGAGCAGACCGTGCTCACCGCGACCGAGAACGGCTACGGCAAGCGCACGCCGATCACCGAGTACACGCGTCACGGCCGCGGCACGAAGGGGATGATCGCGATCCAGACGTCCGAGCGCAACGGCAAGGTCGTGGCTGCGACGCTCGTCGACGCCGAGGATCAGATCATGCTGATCACGACCGCGGGCGTGTTGATTCGTACCCGTGTGTCCGAGATTCGCGAGATGGGGCGCGCTACGCAAGGTGTTACACTCATCAGTCTCGATGAGGGTACCAAGCTCTCCGGCCTGCAGCAGATTGCGGAAGCCGAAGAGGGCGATGGCGAGGCCGACGAGGCGTCGGACGGCGAAGCCTGAAGAACGGATGAGACTCGAGCCGCCGCGGGCGCCACGCGCCGCGGTCGGCGAGCAACCATTCATATTTCCAAAAGGGAGTGATGATGCAAAAGCAATTCAAGCAACTGGTTCTGCTGGCTGCACTGGTGCCGACGTTCGCGATGGCGCAAGCGCTGTCGAATTCCGCACCGGCTGCAACCGCAGCAGCTGCGCCGATCGACGCCGACAAGAAGGCAGCGATCAAGGATCTGCTCGACGCGATCGACGCGCCGAAGCTCGTGTCGGCTATCGGCAACAGCGCCGAGATGCAGGCAAAGCAGCTCGTGCCGGCGATCCTGTCGGACGCGCTGTCGGAAAACAAGTCGCTGAACGACAAGCAGAAGCAGGCTGCCGTGCCGACGCTCCAGAAGAACGCGGTGCCGAAGCTGGTTGACGGCGCGGGCAAGGTGTTCGGCACGCAGCAGTTCCAGAACGACGCGATGTCGGCTCAGTACGACGCCTACGCGAAGTACTACAGCACGTCGGAGATCAAGGATCTGACGACGTTCTACAAGAGCCCGACGGGCCGCAAGTTCATCCAGGTTCAGGATCAGGTCGGCCGCGATGTGGTCAACGGCCTGATGCAGAAGTACATGCCGCAAGCGATCCAGGCGACGCGCGCGCAGGCTGACAAGGAAGTCGCGGCAGTCAAGCCGGGCAAGTAAGCCGTCCGGGCACGCCACCGGCCGTTCGGCCGGGTTTGGCGGGAGCCTGATGACAGTGCGATAATGGCCGTTTGCGCGCGAGCGCAAGCGGCCATTTCTTTTCTGGCGCGGTTCTTTCTGCCGGCGGCAAGCCGGTCGCGTCCCTCCCGAGGTTTTCACGATGCGCGTCTTTAATTTCTCCGCCGGCCCTGCGGCGCTCCCCGAGGAAGTGCTGCGGCAGGCCGCCGACGAAATGCTCGACTGGCACGGCAGCGGCATGAGCGTGATGGAGATGAGCCATCGCGGCAAAGAGTTCATGTCGATCCACGAGGCGGCGCTGACTGACCTGCGCGAGCTGCTCGACGTGCCGGCCAGCCACCGGGTCCTGTTCCTGCAGGGCGGCGGCATCGCCGAGAACGCGATCGTGCCGATGAACCTGCTCGGCTCGCGCAAGACGGCCGATTTCGTCGTGACGGGCTCGTGGTCGCAGAAGTCGTTCGACGAAGCGAAGAAATACGGCACACCGCATCTGGCCGCGTCCGGCAAGACGGCCGACGGCTTCACGCGCGCGCCCGCCCGCGCCGAATGGCAGCTGTCGGACGATCCGGCCTACGTGCATCTGTGTACGAACGAGACGATCGACGGTGTCGAGACGTTCGAGATTCCCGACCTCGGCAACGTGCCGCTCGTCGCGGATGTGTCGTCGCATATCCTGTCGCGTCCGATGGACGTCGCGAAGTACGGCGTGCTGTTCGGCGGCGCGCAGAAGAACATCGGGATGGCCGGCGTGACGGTCGTGATCGTTCGCGAGGATCTGCTCGATCGCGCGCTGTCGATCTGCCCGTCCGCATTCGATTGGAAAACCGTCGCCGCGAACAACTCGCTGTACAACACGCCGCCCACCTACGCGATCTATATCGCGGGCCTCGTGTTCCAGTGGCTGAAGCGGCAGGGCGGCCTCGAGGTGATCGAGGCCCGCAATATCGAGAAGGCGAAGCTGCTCTACGACACGATCGATGCGAGCAGCTTCTATCTGAACAAGGTCGAGCCGGCGGTGCGTTCGCGGATGAACGTGCCCTTTTTCCTGGCCGACGAAACGCGCAATGAAGACTTCCTTGCCGGCGCAAAGGCGCGCGGGCTGCTGCAGCTGAAGGGCCACAAGTCCGTCGGCGGCATGCGGGCGTCGATCTACAACGCGGTGCCGCTCGAGGGCGTGAAAGCGCTCGTCGAGTACATGAAGGACTTCGAGCAGCGCGGCGCCTGATGGCGGCGCTGTTCAAACAGCACGGCAACTACGCATGGACGACGAACTGAATTCCCGCCTGAAACCGCTGCGCGATCGCATCGACGCGATCGACGCGCAACTGATCTCGCTCCTGAACCAGCGCGCCGCAGTGGCGCTGGAAGTGGGCGAGGTCAAGAAGCATTTCAACGCGCCGGTGTTCCGGCCGGAGCGCGAACTGCAGGTGATCGCGCGCCTGCAGGACATGAGTGCGGGGCCGCTCGCGAGCGAGCACATCAGCGCCATCTGGCGCGAGATCATGGCCGCGAGCCGCGCGCTCGAACAGACGATCCACGTCGCGTTCCTCGGACCGGTCGGCACGTACACCGAACAGGCGATGTTCGAGTACTTCGGCCAGTCGATCGAAGGGCTGCCGTGCCCGTCGGTCGACGAGGTGTTCCGCTCGGTCGAGGCGGGCGCGTCCGCATTCGGCGTCGCGCCGGTCGAGAATTCGACCGAAGGCGCGGTGTCGCGCACGCTCGACCTGCTGCTGCAGACGCAGTTGCTGATCAGCGGCGAGCTCGCGCTGCCGATCCATCACAACCTGCTCACGCAGAGCGGCACGCTCGACGGCGTGACGCGCGTCTGCGCGCATGCGCAGGCGCTTGCGCAATGCCAGCAGTGGCTCGCAGCGAACGCGCCGCAGCTCGCGCGGCAAGCCGTGTCGAGCAACGCGGAGGCCGCGCGTCTCGCGGCGGCCGACCCGAGCGTCGCGGCGATCGCGGGCGACCGCGCGGCCGCTCACTACGGGCTGCAGGTTGCGTTCTCACTGATTCAGGACGATCCGCACAACCGCACGCGCTTCGTGATCATCGGCAAGCAGCCGGCTGGCCAGAGCGGTCACGACCAGACCTCGCTGATCGTGTCGGTGAAGAACGAGCCGGGCGCGGTGTTCAAGCTGCTCGAACCGCTCGCGCGGCACGGTGTGTCGATGACGCGTTTCGAGTCGCGCCCGGCGCGGGTCGGCACGTGGGAGTATTACTTCTACATCGACATCGAAGGGCACCGGGACGAGCCAGCCGTGGCCGCCGCGCTCGCGGAGCTCGGCCAGAAGGCCGCGTTCCTGAAGATACTCGGTTCGTATCCGCGCGCGCGCTGACGCGCAGCGGCCCGCCGCCTGCAACGCGCAGGCGGCGCGGCGAAGCGGGCAGGGCAGGCCGGGCGGCGCTGCCCAAGGCGGGTTCGGGCGGTATCCGGTGCAGGTCGCACCGGATACGGGCCCGTTGCCCGGGATCTGGACTTCCGTGCGCGGGGCGTCGTTCCGCGCGCGTTACTTGGCTCTTGTCGTGTCAGGCTTTGCATTCAACAAACTGGTCATCTTCGGCGTCGGCCTGATCGGCGGATCGCTGGCGCGTGCCCTGCGCGAGCGCGCGCCGGGCGGCGCGGGCGAAGTCGTCGGCGTCGGCCGTTCGCGTGCATCGGTCGAGCGCGCGCTCGCGCTCGGCGTGATCGACCGCGCGGCGGCGCTCGACGACGACGTGCAATTGCGCGACGCGCTTGCCGGCGCCGATCTCGTGCTGCTGGCCGCGCCAGTCGCGCAAACCGGCCCGTTGCTCGGGCGCATCGCGCCGTGGCTCGACGACGCGACGATCGTCACCGACGCAGGCAGCACCAAGTCCGATGTCGTCGCGGCCGCACGCGCGGCGCTTGGTGCGCGGATCGCGCAATTCGTACCGGGGCACCCGATCGCCGGGCGCGAGTCGAGCGGCGTCGAGGCCGCGCTGCCGGATCTGTACGTCGGCCGCAACGTCGTGCTGTGCCCGCTGCCGGAGAACGCGCCCGCATCGGTCGCGCGGATCGACGCGATGTGGCGGGCGACCGGCGCCGACGTGCGCACGATGAGTACGGAGCAGCACGATCGCGTGTTCGCGTCGATCAGCCATCTGCCGCACGTGCTGTCGTTCGCGCTCGTCGAGCAGATCCTCGGCGAGGCGGACGCCGAACTGAAATTCTCGTACGCGGCGGGCGGCTTCCGCGACTTCACGCGGATCGCGGCGTCGAGCCCGGAAATGTGGCGCGACGTGTGCGTCGCAAATCGCGCGGCGCTGCTCGACGAACTCGACGGCTACACGCGCGTGCTCGCACGGTTGCGGGCGGCGATCGACGCCGGCGACGGCGTGGCGCTCGAAGCCGTATTCACGCGCTCGCGCGCCGCACGCAAGGCATGGCAGGAGCGCGGCGCCCAGCCCGCTGCCGAACCGGTCAAGAAATAACAGGACGATTCCCATGGACTATCTCGATCTCGGCCCCTATTCCAGCGCATCGGGCACCGTGCGCCTGCCTGGCTCGAAGAGCATCTCGAACCGCGTGCTGCTGCTCGCGGCGCTTGCCGAAGGCGACACGACGATCACCAACCTGCTGGATTCCGACGACACGCGCGTGATGCTCGACGCGCTCGGCAAGCTCGGCGTGAAGCTCGCGCGCGATGGCGACACCTGTGTCGTCACCGGCACACGCGGCGCATTCACCGCGAAGACCGCCGACCTGTTCCTCGGCAATGCGGGCACGGCGGTGCGGCCGTTGACGGCGGCACTCGCGGTGAACGGCGGCGACTATCGCGTGCACGGCGTGCCGCGCATGCACGAGCGGCCGATCGGCGACCTCGTCGACGGCTTGCGGCAGATCGGCGCGCAGATCGACTACGAACAGAACGAAGGCTTTCCGCCGCTGCGGATCAAGCCTGCGGCGATCACGGTCGACGCGCCGATCCGCGTGCGCGGCGACGTGTCGAGCCAGTTCCTCACGGCGCTGCTGATGACGCTGCCGCTGGTGAAGGCGCAGGATGGAAAGATCGTCGTCGAAGTCGACGGCGAACTGATCTCGAAGCCGTACATCGACATCACGATCCGGCTGATGGAGCGCTTCGGCGTCACCGTCGAGCGCGACGGCTGGCAGCGCTTCTTCGTGCCGGCCGGCGTTCGCTATCGTTCGCCGGGGCGCATCATGGTCGAGGGCGACGCGTCGTCGGCATCGTATTTCCTGGCGGCCGGCGCGCTCGGCGGCGGCCCGCTGCGCGTCGAGGGCGTGGGGCGCGCGAGCATCCAGGGCGACGTCGGCTTCGCGAACGCGCTGATGCAGATGGGCGCGAACGTGTCGATGGGCGACGACTGGATCGAGGTGCGCGGCGTCGGTCACGACCACGGCCGGCTCGAGCCGATCGACATGGATTTCAACCTGATTCCCGACGCGGCGATGACCATTGCGGTCGCGGCGCTGTTCGCGAGCGGTACCAGCACGCTGCGCAACATCGCGAGCTGGCGTGTGAAGGAGACCGACCGCATTGCCGCGATGGCGACCGAATTGCGCAAGGTCGGCGCGATCGTCGAGGAAGGCCCCGACTATCTCGTCGTCACGCCGCCGCAAAAGCTCACGCCGAACGCGGCGATCGACACGTACGACGATCACCGGATGGCGATGTGCTTCTCGCTCGTCAGCCTGGGCGGCGTGCCCGTGCGGATCAACGATCCGAAGTGCGTCGGCAAGACGTTCCCCGACTATTTCGACCGCTTCGCCGCGCTCGCCAAAGCCTGACCCGACTGTTCCGATGAAATCGACCCGACCCTTTCACCCGACCCCTGTCATCACGATTGACGGCCCGACTGCTTCCGGCAAGGGCACCGTCGCGGCGCTCGTCGCCGCGCATCTCGGCTTCCACCTGCTCGACAGCGGCGCGCTTTACCGTCTCGCGGCGCTCGCGAGCGTGCGCTACGGCATCGCGGCGGAGGACATCGACGCGCTCGTGAAGCTGATCGATGATCTTCACATCACGTTCCGCGAAGGTTGCGCGCAGCTCGACGGTGTCGACGTGTCGAATGACATCCGTGCGGAAGCGGTCGGCAACCGCGCGTCGGCGATCGCCGTGCACGGGCCGGTGCGTACCGCGCTCGTCGCGCGCCAGCGTGCGTTCCGCAAGACGCCGGGCCTCGTTGCCGACGGCCGTGACATGGGCACCGTGATCTTCCCGGATGCCGTGCTGAAGGTGTTCCTGACGGCCAGCGCCGAGGCGCGCGCGACCAGGCGGCATAAGCAATTGATGCAAAAAGGTTTTTCTGCTAATATAGATGACTTGCTCCGGGATCTACGTGAACGTGACGCGCGCGACAGCAATCGCGCAGCCGCGCCGCTGAAGCCCGCAGCAGATGCCAAGCTGCTCGATACGTCGGCGCTTTCGGTCGATGAAGCAGTCGACCAGGTGCTGCAGTGGTACCGGGTGCTCGGCCAGCCCGCCTGAGAAAGCGGGCAGCAGTAGGTGCTCCGCGCCGTAAGCGTGGAGCGTGTTTCGAACCCTTAACCCCGTGTGGACTTCGATCTGGCCCTTTCAGCCCGCCATTCCGGCCGGCGTGGCACAGCGATCCATGCACAATCAGATTTTTATGTCCGACCTGCAAACCTCCACCCCGAATACCGAATCCTTTGCGGCTCTGTTCGAAGAGTCGCTGACCCGTCAAGACATGCGCGCCGGCGAAGTGATTTCCGCCGAAGTCGTGCGCGTCGACCACAACTTCGTGGTCGTCAATGCAGGCCTGAAGTCCGAGGCTTACATTCCGATCGAGGAATTCCTGAACGATCAGGGCGAGGTTGAGGTGCAGTCGGGCGATTTCGTGTCCGTCGCGATCGACGCACTCGAAAACGGCTACGGCGACACGATCCTGTCGCGCGACAAGGCGAAGCGCCTTGCATCGTGGCTGTCGCTGGAAAAGGCCCTCGACAACAACGAACTCGTCACCGGCACGATCACCGGCAAGGTGAAGGGCGGCATGACCGTGATGGTCAACGGCATCCGCGCGTTCCTGCCGGGTTCGCTGGTCGACACGCGTCCGGTCAAGGACACGACCCCGTACGAAGGCAAGACGCTCGAGTTCCGCGTGATCAAGCTCGATCGCAAGCGTAACAACGTCGTGCTGTCGCGTCGTGCAGTGATCGAAGCGACCCAAGGCGAAGAGCGCGCGAAGCTGCTCGAGACGCTGAAGGAAGGCGCGATCGTCAACGGCGTGGTCAAGAACATCACCGACTACGGCGCGTTCGTCGACCTCGGCGGCATCGACGGCCTGCTGCACATCACCGACATCGCATGGCGTCGCGTGCGTCACCCGAGCGAAGTCCTGTCGGTTGGCCAGGAAGTCACCGCGAAGATCCTCAAGTTCGACCAAGAGAAGAACCGCGTCTCGCTGGGCATCAAGCAACTGGGCGACGATCCGTGGGAAGGCATCTCGCGCCGTTACCCGTCGGGCACGCGCCTGTTCGGCAAGGTCACGAACATCACCGACTACGGCGCATTCGTCGAAGTGGAATCGGGCATCGAAGGCCTCGTCCACGTGTCGGAAATGGACTGGACCAACAAGAACGTTGCTCCGTCGAAGGTTGTCCAGTTGGGCGACGAAGTCGAAGTCATGGTCCTCGAGATCGACGAAGACCGTCGTCGTATCAGCCTCGGCATGAAGCAGTGCAAGCCGAATCCGTGGGATGACTTCAGCCGCAACTTCAAGAAGGGCGACAAGATCACGGGCGCAATCAAGTCGATCACCGACTTCGGCGTGTTCATCGGTCTGCCGGGCGGCATCGACGGCCTGGTCCACCTGTCGGACCTGTCGTGGAGCGAAGCCGGCGAAGAAGCCGTTCGCAAGTACAAGAAGGGCGACGAAGTCGAAGCAATCGTGCTCGGTATCGACGTCGAGAAGGAGCGTATTTCGCTCGGCATCAAGCAGCTCGAAGGCGACCCGTTCAGCAACTACGTTGCAATGAACGACAAGGGCTCGATCGTCGACGGCGTCGTGAAGACGGTCGATGCGAAGGGTGCGGTCGTCACGCTGACGGGCGACATCGAAGGCTACCTGCGTGCGTCGGAAATCTCGCAGGATCGCGTCGAAGATGCACGCAACGTGCTGAAGGAAGGCGACAAGGTCAACGCGATGGTGATCAACATCGATCGCAAGTCGCGCGGCATCAACCTGTCGATCAAGGCGAAGGACTCGGCTGAACAACAGGAAGCGATCCGCGGCCTGCAGTCGGACTCCAGCGCTGCTGCGACCGGTACGACCAACCTCGGCGCGCTGCTGAAGGCGAAGCTCGACGGCCAGAACCAGTAAGCCTCACGAGGTCTGCTGAAGTATGACCAAATCCGAGTTGGTCGCGCAGCTGGCATTGCGATTTCCGCAACTTGTCCTCAAGGATGCGGATTTCGCAGTGAAAACGATGCTCGATGCGATGTCCGACGCCTTGTCGAAAGGGCATCGTATCGAAATTCGGGGTTTCGGCAGCTTCGGCCTCAACCGTCGCCCGGCGCGCGTCGGACGCAACCCGAAGTCGGGGGAGAAAGTGCAGGTGCCCGAGAAGTTCGTGCCTCACTTCAAGCCCGGCAAGGAACTGCGTGAACGCGTCGACGGCCGCGCGGGTGAACCGCTGAAAGCTGATGATCCGGACGACGAGCGTTGAGCGTCGTTCGGTTTGCCCGGAACCTGTCCGGCGAAGGCTGAAAGAAAAAAGCGCCCCTTGCGGGCGCTTTTTTCATTTCCGGCGGCCGTGCCGCAACGCCCGCGCGCAGGATGTGCGGTGACGCGGAACGCTTCCTTTACAATACGGGTCGATTCGGCGCCGCGAAGGGGAGTCGCGCGTCACGGCACACCTCAACAAAGAGAGGGCTTCATGAAGTTTATCGTCTGGCTGATCCGGGTATTGGTGTTCGTGCTGCTGCTGGTGCTCGCGCTGGCCAATACGCAAACCGCGACGCTGAATTTCCTGGCCGGCTATACATGGCAAGCGCCGCTGATCCTGATCGGCCTCGCGTTCTTCGTCGTGGGGCTGCTGGCTGGCCTGCTGTCCGCGCTGCCCGCGATCTTCCGCCTGCGTCTCGAGAACGGGCGCCTGAAGCGCGATCTGCGCGCGGCACGTGAAACCCCGGCCATCGTCGACCAGCCGCCGATGCCGCCCGTCATTTAACACGGATGCCGCGCGACCATCGCGCGGTTTTCGTCTCTGCTTCGATATTTCGCATGGATCTGGATTTCTGGTGGTTGCTCGCGATTCCGGTGGCGTTCGCGCTCGGCTGGGCGGCGTCACGCTATGACCTGAAGAATCTCCTGTCGGAGAGCGCCAACCTGCCGCGGTCGTATTTCCGCGGCCTGAACTTTCTGTTGAACGAACAACCGGACAAGGCGATCGACGCGTTCATCGAGGTCGCGAAGCTCGACCCCGAAACGGTCGAGCTGCACTTCGCGCTCGGCAACCTGTTTCGCCGCCGCGGCGAAACGGACCGCGCGATCCGCGTGCACCAGAACCTGCTGAGCCGCACGGACCTGCCGGTCAACGAGCGCGATCACGCGCTGTACGAACTCGGTCAGGATTTCCTGAAGGCCGGCCTGCTCGATCGCGCAGAGGAGGCGTTCCACCGGCTCGCCGACGGCGATTACGCGCTGGGTGCGCAGCGGGCGCTGCTGACGATCTACGAGATCGAGAAGGACTGGAACAAGTCGATCGATACCGCGAAGCGCATCGAGTCGATGAGCGACAAGCCGCTCGGCACCGAAATCGCGCAGTTCCACTGCGAACTCGCGCAGGACGCGCTGCAGCGCAAGGACGCCGCGGCAGCGGCCGAGCAGTTGAAGCTCGCGCTTGCCGCGAACCCGCAGAACGTCCGTGCGACGATCCTGTCCGGCGATGCCGCGGCAGCGGCGGGCAATCCCGCTGCGGCGATCGAGCACTGGAAGCGCGTGGAAGCGCAGAATCCGGCCTATTTGCCGCTCGTCGCCGACAAGCTGATGAAGGCCTACGTCGCGCTCGGCAAGACGGTCGAGGGCGCTGAACTGCTGATGAGCTACGTCGACCGCTATCCGTCGAACGACCTGCTCGATATCGCGTACCAGCACATCGCCGGGTTGCGTGGCCAGGACGCGGCGCATACGCTTGCGCGCACGCAGATGGAGAAGTCGCCGAACCTGTCGGGAATGCTGCACCTGCTCGACGCGCAGATCGCGGCCGCCGACGAGCTGCGTCGTAAGGAACTTGAAATGATGCGCACGCTGATCAGGCAGCGCACCAAAAATCTGCCACGCTATACGTGCCAGAATTGCGGTTTCCGGGCACGGCTCTTCTACTGGCAGTGCCCTGGATGCAGCGGATGGGAAACCTATGCGCCGCGCCGCGTCGAACCGGCAATGCCGGGCTGATCGCGGCGTGCGGCGCCGACGTGCTGCGGTTGCCGCCGGGTCCGGCCCGGCGGCCAAGTTAGTCAATTACCGGGAAGTACCGGAACATCTATGAAAATCACCATCATCGGCACCGGCTATGTCGGTCTTGTCACGGGTTCCTGTCTCGCCGAGATCGGTCACGACGTCTTCTGCCTGGATGTCGATCAGCGCAAGATCGACATCCTGAACAACGGCGGCATGCCGATTCACGAACCGGGGCTGCTGGACATCATTGCGCGCAACCGCGCGGCAGGGCGCCTGCGCTTCTCGACCGACATCGAGGCGAGTGTCGCGCACGGCGAGATCCAGTTCATCGCGGTCGGCACGCCGCCCGACGAGGACGGCTCGGCCGATCTGCAATACGTGCTCGAGGCCGCGCGCAACATCGGCCGTCACATGACAGGCTTCAAGGTGATCGTCGACAAGTCGACGGTGCCGGTCGGCACTGCGCAGCGCGTGCGCGGCGTGGTCGACGAGGCGCTGGGTGCGCGCGGGCTCGCGGGCAGCGTCGCGCATCGCTTCTCGGTCGTGTCGAATCCCGAGTTCCTGAAGGAGGGGGCGGCCGTCGAGGACTTCATGCGCCCGGATCGGATTATCATCGGCGTCGACGACGACGAGACGGGCACGGTTGCGCGCGAGAAGATGAAGAAGCTTTACGCACCGTTCAACCGCAATCACGAACGCACGATCTACATGGACGTGCGTTCGGCGGAATTCGCGAAATACGCGGCGAACGCGATGCTCGCGACGCGTATCTCGTTCATGAACGAGATGTCGAATCTCGCCGACAAGGTCGGCGCCGACATCGAGGCCGTGCGCCGCGGCATCGGCTCCGATCCGCGCATCGGTTATCACTTCCTGTACGCGGGCGTCGGTTACGGCGGCTCGTGCTTCCCGAAGGATGTGCAGGCGCTGATCCGCACCGCCAGCGAGAACGGCCAGCCGCTGCGCATCCTGGAGGCCGTCGAGGCGGCCAACTACGCGCAGAAGGATGTGCTGATCGGCAAGATCGAACAGCGCTTCGGCACGGACCTGACCGGCCGCGAATTCGCGGTCTGGGGGCTCGCATTCAAGCCGAACACGGACGACATGCGCGAGGCGCCGAGCCGTCGTCTGATCGCGGCGCTGCTTGGGCGCGGCGCGACCGTGCGCGCGTACGACCCGGTCGCGATCGACGAGGCGCGCCGCGTGTTCGCGCTCGATCTCGGCGAAGGCTCCGAGGCGCTGGCGCGCCTGCACTTCGTCGATACGCAGGACGCGGCCGTGACGGCTGCGGATGCGCTCGTGATCGTCACCGAGTGGAAGGAATTCAGGAGCCCGGACTTCACGCGCCTGAAGGCGGAGCTGAAGGCGCCGGTCATCTTCGACGGGCGCAACCTGTACGAGCCCGACGCGATGGCCGAACTCGGCATCGACTACCATGCGATCGGACGCCCGCATGTCGGTCCCCAGTCCCTTCCTCGTGGATGAGCGCACGATGACTACCCTTCGCGAAGTGATGCCGGTACCGCGCGCGCAGCTCGCGCGGTCGCGTGTGCTCGTCGTCGGTGACGTGATGCTCGACCGCTACTGGTTCGGCAACGTCGACCGCATTTCGCCGGAAGCACCGGTACCCGTCGTGCACGTGCAGCGTCAGGAAGAGCGGCTCGGCGGCGCGGCCAACGTCGCGCGCAACGCCGTCACGCTCGGCGGTCAGGCCGGGCTCTTGTGCGTGGTCGGCTGCGACGAGCCCGGCGAGCGGATCGTCGAGCTGCTCGACAGCAGCGGCGTGACGCCTCATCTGGAGCGCGATGCGTCGCTGCCGACGACGATCAAGCTGCGCGTGCTCGCGCGCCAGCAACAGCTGTTGCGCGTCGACTTCGAGGCGATGCCGACGCACGAGGTGCTGCTGGCGGGGCTCGCGCGTTTCGATGCGCTGCTGCCGCAGCACGACGTCGTGCTGATGTCGGATTACGCGAAAGGCGGCCTCACGCATGTGACGACGATGATCGAGAAGGCACGCGCGGCCGGCAAGCCGGTGCTCGTCGATCCGAAGGGCGGCGACTGGGAGCGCTATCGCGGCGCATCGCTGATCACGCCGAATCGCGCGGAGCTGCGCGAGGTCGTCGGTCAATGGCAATCGGAAGACGACCTGCGTGCGCGTGTCGCGAAGCTGCGCGCGGAACTCGATCTCGATGCGTTGCTGCTCACGCGTTCGGAAGAGGGGATGACGCTCTTTTCCGCAACGGGCGAGCTGCACGCGCCGGCGCTCGCGCGCGAGGTGTATGACGTGTCCGGCGCGGGCGATACCGTGATCGCGACGGTCGCGACGATGCTTGGCGCAGGCGTGCCGCTCGTCGATGCCGTCGTGCTCGCGAACCGCGCGGCGGGCATCGTGGTCGGCAAGCTCGGTACGGCCACGGTAGACTACGACGAACTGTTTCACTGAGCGCACTCGGCGGCGCGACGAGCGCGCCGCACGAGTGTCTCGTCATTTTTCAGGCAGAACGACCATGACCATCATCGTCACCGGCGCGGCCGGTTTTATCGGCGCGAACATCGTCAAGGCGCTCAACGAGCGCGGCGAAACGCGCATCATCGCGGTCGACAATCTGACGCGCGCGGACAAGTTCCGCAACCTCGTCGATTGCGAGATCGACGACTATCTCGACAAGACGGAATTCGTCGAACGCTTCACGCGCGGCGAATTCGGCAAGGTACGCGCGGTGTTCCACGAAGGCGCCTGTTCGGACACGATGGAAACCGACGGCCGCTACATGATGGACAACAACTTCCGCTACAGCCGCGCGGTGCTCGATGCGTGCCTCGCGCAGGGCGCGCAGTTCCTGTACGCGTCGTCGGCTGCGATCTACGGCGGCTCGACGCGTTTCGTCGAGGAGCGTGAAGTCGAGGCGCCGCTGAACGTCTACGGCTATTCGAAGTTCCTGTTCGACCAGGTGATCCGCCGCGTGTTGCCGAGCGCGAAGAGCCAGATCGCCGGGTTCCGCTACTTCAACGTGTACGGCCCGCGCGAGACGCACAAGGGTCGCATGGCGTCGGTCGCGTTCCACAACTTCAACCAGTTCCGCGCGGAAGGCAAGGTCAAGCTGTTCGGCGAGTACAACGGTTATGCGCCGGGCGAGCAGACGCGCGACTTCGTGTCGGTCGAGGACGTCGCCAAGGTCAACCTGTTCTTCTTCGATCATCCGGAGAAGTCGGGCATCTTCAATCTCGGCACCGGCCGTGCACAACCGTTCAACGACATCGCGTCGTCGGTCGTGAACACGCTGCGCGCGCTCGACAACCAGCCGCCGCTGACGCTTGCGCAGCAGGTCGAGCAAGGTCTGATCGAGTACGTGCCGTTCCCCGATGCGCTGCGCGGCAAGTACCAGTGCTTCACGCAGGCCGACCAGACGAAGCTGCGCGCGGCCGGCTACGACGCGTCGTTCCTGACCGTACAGGAAGGTGTCGACCGCTACGTGCGTTGGCTGTCCGGCCAGGTTTAAACGCAAGCGTTGCATCGATAGACTGGGTCTCACGGTCGGCAGCCGCCGACCGTTTTCATCGGAGATCCAGCACATGATCAGGAAATGGTTTGCCGCAGCCGCGATGCTCGGCGCGATCGCGTCGGCCTGGGCGGCCGTCGACGTCAACACCGCGAACGAGGATGCGCTCGTCGGCATCAAGGGCATCGGTCCCGCGCGGGCAAAGGCGATTCTTGACGAGCGCGGTGCACGCGGCCCGTTCAGGAATGCAGACGATCTCGCGTCGCGCGTGAAAGGCATGGGCGGCCATACGGTCGAGCGCCTGCAGCAGGAGGGGTTGACGATCGGCGCAACCGGTTCGGCTGCGATGGTGCCTGCCGCGGGCAAGCCGGCAGCGGCGAAACCTGCCGCGGCGCCTGCCCGCACTGCACAGAAGTAGCGCGTAGCAGTCACGCGCACGAGACGAAAGGCTCCTTCAGTCGCCGTCGTTGCGACGGCTTCCCGCGGCATGCCGCGGGTTTTTTGCGTGCATGCTGTGTGTGCACGATCGTGAATCGTCCGGCATGCCTATTCCATCGTTGTAATGGGGTTGCCGGCGCGAGCCTCTGCGCTGGTTTACAATCGATCGATTGATCGGCCTCGCACTCACGGTATCTCCATGGCTTACAAAACTATCGAAGACACGATCGGCAACACGCCGCTCGTGCAACTGGTCCGCCTGCCGGACGACGAGATTCGCGCACGCAACAACGTGGTGCTCGCGAAGCTCGAAGGCAACAATCCGGCCGGTTCCGTGAAGGATCGCCCGGCGCTGTCGATGATCAGCAAGGCCGAAGCGCGTGGCCGCATCAAGCCGGGCGATACGCTGATCGAGGCGACGAGCGGCAACACGGGCATCGCGCTCGCGATGGCCGCGGCGATCCGCGGCTACAGGATGGTGCTGATCATGCCGGAGGACCTGTCGGTCGAGCGTCGCCAGAGCATGGCCGCTTACGGCGCCGAGATCATCCTGACGCCCGTGAAGGGCGGGATGGAACTGGCGCGCGATCTCGCGGAGCAGATGCAGCGCGAAGGCAAGGGCGTGATCCTCGATCAGTTTGGCAACCCCGACAATCCGATCGCGCACTATGAAGGCACGGGTCCGGAGATCTGGCGCGACACCGAAGGGCGCATCACGCACTTCGTGTCGGCGATGGGCACGACCGGCACGATCATGGGCACGTCGCGTTATCTGAAGGAACAGAATTCGGCGATCGAGATCGTCGGTGCACAGCCGGAAGAGGGGTCGCGCATTCCGGGCATCCGCAAATGGCCGGAAGCCTATATGCCGACGATCTTCGATCGCAGCCGCGTCGATCGCGTCGAGAACGTGAGCCAGGCCGCGGCGGAAACGATGGTGCGCCGGCTCGCGACCGTCGAAGGTATTTTCGCCGGCATCTCGTCGGGCGGCGCATGCGAAGTCGCAATGCGCATCGCGCGCCAGGTCGAGAACGCGACGATCGTGTTCATCATCTGCGATCGCGGCGACCGCTACCTGTCGACCGGCGTGTTTCCTGCCTGAGCCCGAACGGCATCCACGGGGCACCCGCGATAAAAAAAGCGCCGCATGAGCGGCGCTTTTTCTTTGTGCGGGCCGCCGTGCTTACTGCACCGGCGCCTGCGTGTCCGCCGCGGGCAGCGGGAGCGTGCCGCTCGCTTCCATCTCCGCCTTCACGGCTTCGCCGAGCTGGTACACGGTGAGCGCATAGAAGAAACTGCGGTTGTAGCGCGTCAGCACGTAGAAGTTCTTGAGGCCGAGCATGTATTCGGTCGCGCGCCCCGGCGACGGCAGGTCGACCACGGTGACCGGCGTGCCGGCTTCAGTGGTGATGTTGACCATCGGCTCGTTGAGCGTCATGCCTGCGCGCAGCAGTTGCGACAGTGCCCAGTGCGGTTCGGGCTGGCCGTCGGCGGCGGCCTGGGCAATGCCGAGGCTGCCGGTGTCGGGCGTGATCTGCCAGACCACCGGGCGATCGGTTTCCCAGCCGTGCTGCTTCAGGTAGTTCGCGACGCTGCCGATTGCATCGGCAGGACTGCTGCGCAGATCGACGTGGCCGCCGCCATCGTAGTCGACCGCATACTCGCGGATGCTGCTCGGCAGGAACTGCGGGATGCCGACCGCGCCGGTGTACGAGCCGAGCACGGTGGTCGGGTCGAGCTGGTTGTCGCGCGTCCAGACCAGGAAATCCTCGAGGTTCTTGCGGAAGGTTGCCTGGCGGCTGTCGCGATTCGGCGTGTCCGGATAGTCGAACGTGAGCGTCGTCAGCGTGTCGAGCACGCGGAAGTTGCCCATGTAGCGGCCGTAGATCGTTTCGACGCCGATGATGCCGACGATCACCTCGGGCGGCACGCCGAATTCCGCGGATGCGCGCTGCAGCGTCGCCTGGTTCGCCTTCCAGAATTTCACGCCCGCATTGATGCGGATCGGCTCGATGAAGCGCGAACGATAGACGCGCCAGTTCTTCACCGAAGGCGTCGGCGCGGGCTTCACGAGCTTGACGGCGGTGGCCGAGTAGCTGATGCGCGAGAACAGCGCATGCAGGCTCGCGGAATCGAAGCCGTTGCGGCTCACCATCTCGTCGATGAACGCATCGACCTTCGCGTTGTTCGCGTAGCGCTGCGGGACGATTTCCTCTTCGAAGGTCTGGCCTTGCGGTGCCGGCTGCTGCGGCTGTGCCTGCGCGACGAGCGTGCGGGACGGCTTCGCGGGCTGCGTCTGCGCGACGGCGGGCGGGACGGCCAGCGTAGCGGCGACGGCAGCGACAACGAGCGGAGCGCGAACACGGAACAGCGCGGAGAGAAGGGCGGCAGGCTTGCTGGAATTCATGTCGAAGCGGGCGGACAGGGCGATGGGGTTCGGCGCAGTATACCCGCGCATCCGACGTGCCGGGGCGATGCAGCGCACCGTTGTGGTAAGTTAGCGGCGAATTCGCGGCAGACGATGGACATCATTGATGGAGACCTGCGGCGCACCCGGCGCCGCGGATGACAGCTTATGGCAACCGCCTTCTATACGCACCCCGACTGCATGCTGCACGAGATGGGGGAATGGCATCCTGAATGCCCGGCCCGACTGTCGGCGATCCAGGATCAGCTGATCGCGAGCCGTATCGACGACTTGATCGTGCATGAAACTGCGCCGTTCGCGAGCGAGGTGGCGCTCGGCCGCGTGCATACGCAGGCGCACATCGACTACATCCGCAGCATGACGCCCGTCGACGGCTACGTCGAGATCGATCCCGACACGCTGATGAACCGCGACACGTGGCGCGCCGCGCTGCGTGCGGCAGGCGCCGCGATCGCGGCGACCGACGCAGTGATCGAAGGCCGCTACGCGAATGCGTTCTGCAGCGTTCGCCCGCCCGGCCATCATGCCGAACCTGCGCGCGCGATGGGCTTCTGTTTCTTCAACAACGTCGCGATCGCCGCGAGACATGCGCTCGACGTCCACGGCATCGAGCGTGTCGCGATCATCGATTTCGACGTGCACCACGGCAACGGCACCGAGGCCGCGTTCGCGAACGACGAGCGCGTGCTGATGTGCAGCTTCTTCCAGCATCCGCTGTACCCGTTCTCGGGTGCCGAGCACCAGGCGCCGAACATGGTCAACCTGCCGATGCCCGCGCGCAGCAACGGGATGGCGATCCGCGAAGCCGTCGACATGTTCTGGCTGCCGCGTCTCGACGCGTTCAAGCCGCAAATGCTGTTCGTGTCGGCCGGCTTCGACGCGCATCGCGAGGACGACATCGGTAACCTTGGCCTCGTCGAGGCCGATTTCGAATGGCTGACCGCGCAGATCGTCGATGTTGCGCGCCGGCACGCGCAGGGCCGCATCGTGAGCTGTCTCGAGGGCGGCTACAACCTGTCCGCGCTAGGGCGCAGCGTCGTCGCCCACCTGCGCGTGCTCGCCGGCATCTGACCGGCGGCCCGGGTGGCCGGGCCGCGCGGGCTCAGCGCGCCGGCACGCGCGCGTGGATCCACGCGATCAGCGTATCGATCACGCGGTCGCGCTCGAGATCGTTCATCGTTTCGTGGAACCCGCCTTCGTATAGCGTCAGTGTGCGATCGGCCGAACCGACGCGGGCACCGAACGCGCGGCTTCCGTCGGGCTCGGTCAGCTTGTCGTCGGTGCCGTGATAGACGAGCACCGGCATGCGCAGTGCGCCGCGACCGCGCTCGATGCGCGCCATCGCGTCGAGGATTTCCGCGCCAGTGCGCGCCGGCACCGCGCCGTGGTGCACGAGCGGATCGGCGCGATTGGCTGCGACGATGGCCGGATCGCGCGACAGCAGTGCCGCATCGATCCTGATGGCAGGGAAGGTCGGCCAGGCACGGCTGATGAAGCGGCTCATCGCGAGCATCCAGCGCGGCACGTCGCGTCCCGGCGCAAGCGCCGGGCTCGACAGCACGAGTCCCGCCAGCGCGTGGCCGCGGGCCGGCACGCGTTCGATCGCATACAGCGCCGCGACGGCGCCGCCCATGCTGTGTCCCATCAGGAAGAGCGGCGTAGCGCTGCGGACGGCTTCGGCAACGAGCGCATCCGCATCGTTCAGGTAGCCGTCGAAGCGTTCGACCCACGCGCGTTTGCCGGGCGACTGGCCGTGCCCGCGCAGATCGATCGCCAGCACGTCGATGCCGGCTGCGTTCAGTCTGGCCGCAAGCGCCGCGTAGCGGCCCGCATGCTCGGCGAGGCCGTGCACGAGCGCGATCGTCGCGCGCGGCGGCGCCGTGCCGTCGCGGGCCGGCCAGCGGTACGACGCCAGTTCGAGCCCGTCCGCGGTACGCAGCCGGCCCATCCGCGGCGCGGGCGGCGACACCGGGCCCGGTGCTGCGGTGGCGGATGCGGCGGCCGGCGTGGTGGTGGCGGTCATCTGGCGTGTCCCCTGTTCGTTGGCATCGGTGTTCGGGATCATAGTCGCGGCACTCGCGTGGCGGTCCAGCAGCGCCCCTCTAATTTCGTCTGGTTATGAAAAGATCGAAATCGATTATTAAGGGGAATGAGGCGTTTGCGGTAAAATCGCCGGCTATTCCAGATGCATCGGCGGCCGACTGGCGGGCCTCGCCTGCCGGCCGCCGTTTTGTTTACATGATCGAATTACGCAATCTGTCGCAGCGTTTCCCCGGGCCGACCGGCTGGGTCGACGCATTGCACAACGTCAATCTGACGATCCCGCAAGGCGAGGTGTTCGGCATCATCGGCCGAAGCGGCGCCGGCAAGAGCACGCTCGTGCGCACCATCAACCTGCTCACGCGGCCGACCGAAGGCAACGTCGTCGTCGGCGGGCGCGATCTCATGATGCTGCCGGCCGGCGCGCTGCGCGAAGCGCGCCGCGAAATCGGCATGATTTTCCAGCACTTCAACCTGCTGTCGTCGCGCACGGTGTTCGACAACGTCGCGCTGCCGCTCGAGTTGGCCGGCGCAAGCCGTGCCGATATCGAGGCGGCCGTGTTGCCGCTGCTCGATCTCGTCGGGCTGTCCGCGCAGAAGGATCGCTATCCGGCGCAGATCAGCGGCGGCCAGAAGCAGCGCGTCGGCATCGCCCGCGCGCTCGCGAGCAAGCCGAAGGTGCTGCTGTCGGATGAAGCGACGTCGGCGCTCGACCCCGAGACCACGCGCTCGATCCTCGACCTGCTGAAGCGCATCAACCGCGAACTCGGCCTGACGATCGTCCTGATCACCCACCAGATGGAAGTGATCAAGCAGGTATGCGATCGCGTGGCGGTGCTCGACGCGGGCCGCGTGGTCGAGGAAGGCCGCGTGATCGACGTGTTCCTGCAGCCGCATCACGAAGTGACGCGCGCGCTGATCGGCGACGTGATCGCGCAGGAACTGCCGCCGGCGCTGAAGGCACGCGTGGCCGAGCGGCTGAAGACCGGCAGCGGGCATTTGCTGCGGCTCGCGTTCACCGGCTCCGGCGTCGACCAGCCGATCCTGTCGGAGACGATCCGCCGGTACGAACTCGATTTCAATATCCTGCACGGCCAGATCGACGAGATCCAGGGGCAGGCGTTCGGGTCGCTCGCGGTGCTCGCGGGCGGCGAACCGGGCAAGGTCGGGCAGGCGCTCGCGTTCCTGCGCGAGCAAGGCGTGGTGGTAGAGGAGCTTTCGTATGTTGAGTGAGATGTTCGATATGTTCGTGCAGTCGTTCTGGGAGACGCTGATCATGGTCGGCATCTCGGGGGCGGTCGGCGCGCTCGTCGGGCTGCCGCTCGGCGTGCTGCTCTACCTGACCGACCGCCAGGGCGTGCTGCAGAATCTCGGTGTGAACCGCGTGCTCGGCGGCATCGTGAATGCGGTGCGCTCGACGCCGTTCATCATCCTGCTGGTCGCGGTCATTCCGCTTACGCGGCTCGTCACGGGCTCGTCGATCGGCACGGCTGCTGCGGTCGTGCCGCTGACGCTCGCGGCCGCGCCGTTCGTCGCGCGGCTGGTCGAGACCGCGCTGCGCGAGGTCGACCGCGGGCTGATCGAGGCCGCGCAGTCGATGGGCGCGACGACGTCGCAGATCGTGTTCAAAGTGCTGCTGCCCGAATCGCTGCCGGGCATCGTCGCCGGCCTGACGATCACGTTCGTGTCGCTCGTCGGCTATTCGGCGATGGCCGGTGCGATCGGCGGCGGCGGGCTCGGCGATCTCGGGATCCGCTACGGCTACCAGCGCTACCTGCCGGAAGTGATGTGGACGGTCGTCGCGATCCTGATCGTGTTCGTGCAGATCGTGCAGTCGTTCGGCGACTGGCTCGTGCGCCGGCTGAGTCACAAGTAAAAACGACATTCATCCGTTGGGGGAGACGATGCAACGACGCTTCATGCTGAAGTTCGCGGCCGCATTCGGCGCGGCCGCGCTGTTCGCGAGCGCGCACGCGCAGGCCGACGCCATCAAGGTGGGCGTGACGGGCGGCCCGCACGCGCAGATCATGGAAGTGGTGAAGAAGGTCGCGGCCAAGAGCGGTCTCGACATCCGCATCGTCGAATTCTCCGATTACGTACAGCCGAACGCCGCGCTCGCGTCGGGCGATCTCGACGCGAACAGCTACCAGCACGATCCGTATCTGCAGGCGCAGGTGAAGGATCGCGGCTACAAGCTGATCAAGGTCGCGGATACCGTCACGTTCCCGATGGGCATCTATTCGAAGCGGGTGAAGTCGCTGGCCGAGCTGAAGCCCGGTGCGCGTGTCGCGGTGCCGAACGATCCGACCAACGGCGGCCGCGCGCTGCTGTTGCTGCAGAAGCAGGGCTTGCTGAAGCTGCGTGCGGACGCGGGGCTGAAGGCGACGCCGCTCGACATCGTCGACAATCCGAGGAAGCTGAAGATCGTCGAGCTCGATGCGGCGCAGATTCCGCGTTCGCTCGGCGACGTCGACGCGGCGGCGATCAACACCAACTACGCGATGGAAGCGGGGTTGAAACCGAAACAGGACGCGATCGCGATCGAGGGCCCGAACGGCCCGTACGCGAACATCCTGGCGATTCGCGAGGCCGACCGGAACAAGCCGTGGGTCGCGAAGCTGGTCGCGGCCTACCATTCCGCGGAAGTGAAGCAGTTCATCGAGCAGAAGTTCGGCGGCGCGGTCATCGCCGCCTGGTAACACGTGGTACTGGGCGCGCCCGGTGACGATTAGAGTCGATGATCGAAAACCCGGGCTTTGCGTCCGGGTTTTTTCTCTTTTAAAATAGAACGACCGTTCGCTATTGCCGGTGCGCCGAGGAGGCGCGCTATGCTCGATAGCCGCATAGATTGGTCCGCTTGGCCGCGCAGTCACGAGGCCTCGCTATAAAATGGCCTCTGGTCGTATTCGTAACTTTGGAGCGTGTGCATGAAAATCCTGGTGCCAGTGAAAAGAGTGGTCGATTACAACGTGAAGGTCCGCGTGAAGTCGGACAACACGGGCGTCGACATCGCGAACGTGAAGATGTCGATGAACCCGTTCGACGAAATCGCGGTGGAAGAAGCGGTGCGCCTGAAGGAAGCGGGCGTCGCGACCGAAGTGATCGCGGTGTCGGTGGGTGTGACGCAGGCGCAGGAAACGCTGCGTACGGCGCTGGCGATCGGCGCGGATCGCGCGATCCTCGTCGAGTCGAACGACAGCGTCGAGCCGCTGGCCGTCGCGAAGATCCTGAAAGCGCTGGTCGACAAGGAGCAGCCGCAACTGGTGATCCTCGGCAAGCAGGCGATCGACGACGATTCGAACCAGACGGGCCAGATGCTGGCTGCGCTGGCAGGGCTGCCGCAAGCGACGTTCGCGTCGAAGGTGACGATCGCCGACGGCAAGGCAACCGTCGCACGTGAAGTCGACGGTGGCGCGGAAACGCTGTCGCTGACGCTGCCGGCAGTGGTCACGACCGACCTGCGCCTGAACGAGCCGCGCTACGTAACGCTGCCGAACATCATGAAGGCGAAGAAGAAGCCGCTGGAAACGGTGAAGCCGGAAGACCTGGGCGTGGACGTCGCGCCGCGTCTGAAGACGCTGAAGGTGGTCGAGCCGCCGAAGCGCGCAGCCGGCGTGAAGGTGCCGGACGTGAAGACGCTGGTCGAGAAGCTGAAGACCGAAGCCAAGGTGCTGTAAGAGGGAGCGGAAAGAAATGACGATTCTGGTGATTGCAGAACACGACAACGCGTCGATCAAGGCCGCGACGCTGAACACGGTGGCAGCGGCGGCGAAGATCGGCGGTGACATTCACGTGCTGGTCGCGGGCCACAACGCGCAAGCGGCGGCCGACGCAGCGGCGAAGATCGCAGGTGTTTCGAAGGTGCTGCTGGCCGACGCGCCGCAACTGGCCGCAGGCCTGGCGGAAAACGTCGAAGCGACCGCGCTGAACATCGCGAAGGACTATTCGCACATCCTCGCGCCGGCGACGGCATACGGCAAGAACATCGCACCGCGTATCGCCGCGAAGCTGGACGTCGCGCAGATCTCGGACATCACGGCAGTCGATTCTGCCGATACGTTCGAGCGCCCGATCTACGCAGGCAACGCGATCGCGACGGTGCAGTCGAGCGACCCGATCAAGGTCATCACGGTGCGCGCGACGGGCTTCGACCCGGTAGCGGCCGAAGGCGGCAGTGCGGCGGTCGAGAAGATCGAAGCGGCGGCCGATGCGGGCAAGTCGCAATTCGTGAGCCGTGAAGTGACGAAGCTGGACCGTCCGGAACTCACCAGCGCGAAGATCATCGTGTCGGGCGGCCGCGGTCTGGGCAGCGGCGAGAACTACACGAAGGTGCTGGAGCCGCTGGCGGACAAGCTGTCGGCAGCGCTCGGCGCGTCGCGCGCGGCAGTCGACGCCGGCTACGTGCCGAACGACTACCAGGTCGGGCAGACCGGCAAGATCGTCGCACCGCAGCTGTACATCGCGGTCGGTATCTCGGGTGCGATCCAGCATCTGGCCGGCATGAAGGATTCGAAGGTGATCGTCGCGATCAACAAGGATCCGGAAGCGCCGATCTTCAGCGTGGCCGACTACGGTCTCGTCGGTGATCTGTTCGCGCTCGTGCCGGAGCTCGTGAGCGAGCTCGGCTGACGCGGCGTGCCGCTTCAGCGGTAAGCACGCTAGACGAGGGGCGCGACGAGCGCCCCTTTTTTTGCCATGAGCAGAAGAGGGAGGGCGTGTTTCGACGTGAAGATCGCGAATGCGCGATGCGATGCGGAACATGTTGTCGTGCAGGCAGTCGATGAAGCGTCGATCGTCGACGCAGGGCAGCGGGAGCGTGCTCGCGTCGATGGACCCGCGGCGCTGATTCAGCGATGCCTTCGCTGAAACGAAGAAAGGCGCCCCACGGGGCGCCTTTCCTTTTGATGCCGACCGGCCCGCACCGCTGCGGGCCGGCGCGACTTATGCGTATGCCGGGCGCGTCTGGCCTGCCACGTCCTTCAGATAGCGGTGGACCGACAGGTCGTCGGCCTGGATCGCCGGCTTCTTCCCCGAGATCAGATCGGCGAGCAGTTGGCCCGAGCCGCACGACATCGTCCAGCCGAGCGTGCCGTGTCCGGTGTTCAGGAACAGGTTCGAGACCGGTGTGCGACCGACGATCGGCGTGCCGTCCGGCGTCATCGGGCGCAGGCCCGTCCAGAACGTCGCCTTGGACGTATCGCCGCCGCCCGGGAACAGGTCGTTCACGCACATTTCGAGCGTTTCACGGCGTGCCGCGCGCAGGTTCTTGTCGAAGCCGACGATCTCCGCCATGCCGCCGACGCGGATGCGATCGTCGAAGCGCGTGATCGCGATCTTGTAGGTTTCGTCGAGCACCGTCGACACCGGGGCAGCCGCCTGGTTGACGATCGGTGCGGTGATCGAATAGCCCTTCAGCGGATAGACGGGGATCTTCATCAGGTTCGAGATGAAGCTCGTCGAATACGAGCCGAGCGCAACGACGTACGCATCCGCGCGTACCGTCTCGCTGCCGCACTGCACGCCGGCGATCTTGCCGCCCGCGATCGCGAGCGCGTCGATCGGCGTGTTGTAACGGAACTTCACGCCGAGCGATTCGGCGAGCGCCGCGAGGCGCGTCGTGAACAGTTGGCAGTCGCCCGTTTCGTCGCCCGGCAGGCGCAGGCCGCCCGTCAGCTTGTGCGATACGGCCGCGAGCGCGGGTTCGGCATGCTTCAGCTCGGCCGGCGACAGCAGTTCGAACGGCACATTCGCTTCCTGCAGCACCGCGATGTCCTTCGCCGCGCCGTCGAGTTGCTGTTGCGTGCGGAACAGCTGCAGCGTGCCGCCCGTGCGCCCTTCGTACTGGATGCCGGTGTCGGCGCGCAGCGCCTGCAGGCAATCGCGGCTGTATTCGGCGAGGCGGACCATGCGGCCCTTGTTGACTGCATAGCGTTCCGCCGTGCAGTTGCGCAGCATCTGCCACATCCACTGGAGCTGGAAGCGCGTGCCGTCGAGGCGGATCGCGAGCGGCGCGTGCTTTTCGAACATCCACTTGACAGCCTTCAGCGGCACGCCCGGCGCGGCCCACGGCGCAGCATAGCCGGGCGAGATCTGGCCCGCGTTTGCGAAGCTCGTCTCGAGTGCCGGCCCGGCTTCCCGGTCGATCACCGTGACTTCATGACCGGCGCGCGCGAGGTAATACGCGCTTGCCACGCCCACCACACCGCTGCCCAGAATGACGACTCGCATAGCTGCTCCAGATGGAAGGGACCAGATCGAGGCCGGGCGCACCTGCGTCTCCGTGTAACCTCTAGCTGATCTAGTTTTTTGCGCTATGGTATTGTCGAATGTGTAGGTTTTGTTATCGTATTTTTCAGGTTTTCAGAATAAACAAATGAGAACGCAACGCCAGCCAGTACGCTCGCTCGACAAGCTCGACCGCCGCATCCTCAAACTGCTCCAGGACGACGGCCGGATGGCGATGAAGGACCTGGCGGAACAGGTCGGGCTGACCGTGACGCCGTGCATCGAACGCGTGCGGCGCATGGAGCGGGACGGCGTCATCACCGGCTATCACGCGCGCGTCGACCCGAGCCAGCTCGGCGCGGCGCTGCTGGTGTTCGTCGAGATCACGCTCGGCCACAAGGGCGGCAACATGTTCGAGCAGTTCCGGCGCGAAGTGATGAAGATCGACGAGGTGCTCGAATGCCATCTCGTGTCGGGGGACTTCGACTACCTGATCAAGGCGCGGATCGGCGAGATGGCCGACTACCGCAAGCTGCTCGGCGACATCCTGTTGCAACTGCCCGGCGCGGTGCAGTCGAAGAGCTATGTCGTGATGGAGGAAATCAAGGAGACGCTGACGATTTCGGTCGGCGAATGACCGCCGCGGCGGCCCGCTGCCGGGCCGCTTGTCGGTCCCCTCATCTCGCCCTTGGCACGCTGCACCCAATACTGTATAAATATACAGTATTGGGTGCAGGCGAATGGGTGAGCGCATGGATGGTCGGTCCGACAACGAATTTCCGATAGCGCCGCCCGCGCCCCGCAAGGGGCGCGGCGCGGTCGACAACCTGCAGGGGCGGTATGAAACGGCGCTGCGCGAGGCGGTCGACGATGGCTGGACGCACGAATCCAACGATGCCGAGCTACCCGCTCCGCTGCGCACTCAGGTGTTCGAGGAGCGCGCAAAGAGCATCCTGACGCACAACCAGTCGCCGGACATTCCGTTCAGCGTGTCGCTCAATCCGTATCGCGGCTGCGAGCATGGCTGCATCTATTGCTTTGCGCGACCGACCCACAGTTATCTCGGGCTGTCGCCCGGGCTCGATTTCGAGAGCCGCATTTATGCGAAGGTCAATGCGGCCGAACTCCTCGAGCGCGAGATCTCGCGGAAGCGTTACGTGCCGGAACCGATCGCGCTCGGCGTCAACACCGACGCATACCAGCCGGTCGAGCGCGATCTGCGCATCACGCGCAGCGTGATCCAGGTCATGCACGACCACGGGCTGCCGTTTGCCGCGATCACGAAATCGTCGCTGATCGAGCGCGATCTCGACCTGCTTGCCCCGATGGCCGAGCGCGGGCAGGTGATGGCCGCGGTCACGATCACGACCCTCGACGCCGATCTCGCGCGCACGCTCGAGCCGCGGGCGGCGACGCCGGCGCGCCGTCTGCGTACGATTCGCGCGCTGCGCGACGCAGGCGTGCCGGTTGGCGTGAGCATTGCACCGATGATCCCATTCGTCACCGAGCCCGACATGGAGCGCGTGCTGGAAGCCTGTGCGGACGCCGGCGCGACGCATGCGAGCTACATCATCCTGCGGCTGCCGTGGGAGGTGGCGCCGCTGTTCAAGAACTGGCTCTCCGCCCATTTTCCCGATCGCGCGGAGCGCGTGATGAACCGTGTGCGCGACATGCGCGGCGGGAAGGACTACGACTCGGATTTCTCGAAGCGGATGAAGGGGGAGGGGATCTGGGCCGACCTGTTGCGGCAACGTTTCCGCCAGGCCGTGAAGCGGCTCGGGTTGAACGAGCGCACGAACGGCATTCTCGATCTGTCGCAGTTTCGCGGCGCGCCGGCGCCCGGGCCGGCAACGCAGCGCAGCGCGGCGGGCGCAACCGGCGCGAAGTCGCGTGACGACATGCAGTTGAGCCTGTTCTGAACGACGCGCGCCGGCGCTTACTGCGAAATCTGCTTTGCCGCTTCCACTTGCGATTCGAAATACGTCTGGAACGACAGTGCAAGCGCGGTCATCAGCAGGAACGCGCCGATCAGCAGCGAGAAGATCACGATGAAGATCACCGTCCAGCCGGACCGGCTGTGCTTGCCCGTGTCGGCATTGAATTGCGCGTCCCATTTCTCGTCGGGGCGCAACCCGTAGACGAGCGCGGCGAGGAAGGCGGCCAGCAGCGAGATCGCACCGGGCACGGCGAGCCACCAGCCGAGGCTGGCACTGCGCTGGGTCGCGGCGAGCAGCAGGAAACCCGGGATACCGACGATCGTCGCGAGCAGGTGTGCCCAGCCGTACACGTCGCGAAAGCCGTACAGGTAGAAGCGGTGCGCGCCGAGCGACCCGAACAGGAACGCGAAGGCGGCGGTGAGCGTCTTGGAGCGAAAGCGGCGGGACGGTGCGGTGCTGCTGGACATGGGTGGCGGCGGATTGTCGTTGGCATGGGCGGCCGGCAGGCCGGCGGGCGCTCGGCCCGGCACGCATTCTACGATGCCCGGTCGGGCCCGGTCACGCCTCGTCTGCGTCAAGGTGCCGCATAGGTGATGCGGTAGATGGCGCCGGCGTAGTCGTCGCTGACGAGCAGCGAGCCGTCCGGCAGCGGCAGCACGTCGGCGGGGCGGCCCCATACGCTGCCGTTCGCGCGCAGCCAGCCCGTGATGAACGGCGTCTCGCGTGCGTGGCTGCCGTCGGCCGACACGACGGCGCGCATCACGCGATAGCCGACTTTCGTGCTGCGGTTCCACGAGCCGTGCTCGGCAATGAATACGTTGTTGCGATACGACGCCGGAAACATCGGCCCCGTATAGAAGCGCATGCCGAGTGCCGCGACGTGCGCGCCGAGTTTCAGCACGGGCGGCACATAGCGGCGGCACACGTCGGGGCTGCCGAATTCGGGGTCGGGCGTGTCGCCACCATGGCAGTATGGAAAACCGAAGTCGAGGCTCGCGCGCGGGGCGCGGTTCAGCTTGTCGTCGGGCACGTCGTCGCCCATCAAGTCGCGTCCGTTGTCGGTGAACCACAGCTCGCCCGAGTCGGGGTGCCATGCAAAGCCGACGGTATTGCGCACGCCGCGGGCGAATACCTCGCGCCCGCTGCCGTCCGCGTTCATACGTGCGATGATCGCGTAGCGGCTGCGATCGGCGAGGCATACGTTGCATGGCGCGCCGGTCGGAACGTAAAGCTTGCCGTCGGGGCCGAACGCGATGAATTTCCAGCCGTGGTGGTGCTCGGTCGGCAGTGCGTCGGTCACGACCACCGGCTCCGGCGGCTTCGCGAGCCGGTCGTCGATGTGGTCGAGGCGCAGGATGCGCGACACCGCGGATACATAGAGCGCGCCGTCGCGATAGGCAACGCCGACGGGCATGTCGAGCCCGGCCGCGATCACGTAGCGGGCACTGATCCGTCCCTCGTGCATCACGAACGCATGCACGCGGCCTTCCCGGGTGCCGACATACAGGATCCCGCGCGGCGACCATGCCATTTCACGGGCGGCCGGCACGGCGTCGGTCAGTACGTCCACATGGAAGCCGGGCGGCACGACGAGTTCGTCCACCGGCGGTGCGGCGCCAGCCGCGGCGGCTGCGAGGCAGGTGACGAGGCCGGCCAGCCCGCCCGCGAGGCGGTGCTGCACGCGGTGCGCCGAGGCGACGCGAAGTAGCGGCATGGCGGCGGGGAGTGTCGTGAACACGACGATTGTATGCCCGGTGCGCAGGGCATCCGTGGAATTTTTGCGCGTAAGTGTTTGTTGTAGCTTTGGTTTCCGGCTATAATCGCACGTTTCAGTAGTTTCGAACCCGGTTTTCCCGAAGGATTTCATATGGTTATCATCCGTCTGGCTCGCGGCGGCTCGAAGAAGCGCCCGTTCTACAACATCGTTGCTACCGATTCGCGCAACCGTCGTGACGGCCGCTTCATCGAGCGCGTCGGCTTCTACAACCCGGTTGCTACGAAGGGCGAAGCCCTGCGTATCGCTCAGGACCGCCTGACGTACTGGCAAGGTGTTGGCGCGCAACTGTCGCCGACCGTCCAGCGTCTCGTGAAGGAAGCGCAAAAGGCGCAGCCGGCTGCCTAACATGGCGCGGTGTGCCGGTCGTGCCGGCTGCAAGGAGCATTGATGTCCGGTCACGATTCCGGTAACGCAAGGCGCGGGCGAGCGTCGTTTGGCGCTTTCGTCCGCAAGCCGGTCGAGCGCGACGTTGTCGCGAGCGCCGGTACGGCTGCCGAACAGGGCGGCCTCGAAGCTGTGCAAGCCTGGCCCGATGATGCTGTCGAGGTCGGGGCGGTGGTCGATGCCTATGGCCTGAAGGGCTGGGTCAAGGTGGCCACGCACGCCGACGCAGGTCGCGGCGGCGATGCGTTGCTCAAGGCTCGCCGCTGGTGGCTTGAAAGGGGTGGGGAGCGGTTATCCGCCCGCATCCTGCAGTCGAAGACGCACGGCGACACGGTCGTCGCGCAATCCGCGGGTGTCAACGACCGCGATGCCGCGCTCGCTTTGCGCGGTTTTCGCGTGTTCGTGCGCCGGGAAGATTTCCCGGCATTGGCCGCGGACGAATTCTATTGGGTCGACCTGATCGGTCTCGAGGTCGTCAACGAGCAATCGGTGGCGCTCGGGAAGGTGAGCGGGATGATCGACAACAGCGCGCATTCGATCATGCGCGTCGAGTATCCGACAGTCGGCAAGGACGGTCAGCCGGCCACGGCTGAACGGCTGATTCCGTTCGTGGGCGTCTACGTCAAAACGGTGGATCAGGCGGCACGTCGCATTGTCGTCGACTGGGAAGCCGATTACTAAATGAACCAGGTTACGCAGAGCGCGGTGCAGTTCGACGTTGTCACGCTCTTTCCCGAAATGTTCCGTGCACTGACCGACTGGGGCATCACCAGTCGGGCGGTGAAGCAGGGGCGCTTCGGGCTGCGCACTTGGAATCCGCGTGATTTCACGACGGACAACTACCGCACGGTCGATGATCGTCCGTACGGCGGTGGTCCGGGCATGGTGATGCTGGCCAGGCCGCTCGAGGCTGCGATCGATGCTGCGAAGGCGGCGCAGGCGGAGCAGGGCGTTGCGACCACGCGCGTGGTGATGATGTCGCCGCAGGGGGCGCCGTTCACGCACGAACGTGCGATGCGGATGGCGCAGGAGCCGGGCGTCGTCTTGCTGTGCGGTCGCTACGAGGCGATCGACCAGCGCCTGCTCGACCGTTGCGTCGACGAGGAAATCAGCCTCGGCGATTTCGTTCTGTCCGGGGGCGAACTGCCGGCGATGGCGATGATGGATGCCGTCGTGCGCCTGCTGCCCGGCGTGCTGAACGATGCGCAGTCGGCCGTGCAGGACAGCTTCGTCGACGGGCTGCTCGATTGTCCGCATTACACGCGCCCCGAGGAGTACGAGGGGATGCGCGTGCCGGACGTGCTGCTCGGCGGGCATCATGCCGAGATCGAGCGGTGGCGGCGCCAGGAAGCATTGAAGAATACGTTGCGGAAGCGGCCGGACCTGATCGTCCGGGCGCGCCGCGAGAAGTTGTTGAG
The DNA here is from genome assembly GCF_000292915.1 of Burkholderia cepacia GG4. Classification (NCBI taxonomy): domain Bacteria; kingdom Pseudomonadati; phylum Pseudomonadota; class Betaproteobacteria; order Burkholderiales; family Burkholderiaceae; genus Burkholderia; species Burkholderia cepacia. The sequence continues at coordinate 2,682,127 of NC_018513.1, read as the reverse complement.
CCGTGCCGACGAGGCATGGCTTGCGAACCTCGCACGCGAAGCGAAGAACGCCTCCTGAGGCGGCGTCGCGGGCGGGATATGGCGGTGCCGTGCATGCGTGCGCGGTGCCTGATGTGAATCCATCCTCTATCGGGGCCAGGCCTGGAAGCAGGCGGGTGCCAACGCCGACACGATGGCATAAGGAGTCAGTAATGAATCTGATCGCAAAACTTGAGCAGGAAGAGATCGAGCGCGCGCTCGCCGGCAAGACGATCCCCGAATTCGCCCCGGGCGACACGGTGATCGTGAACGTGAACGTGGTTGAAGGTACCCGCAAGCGCGTTCAGGCTTACGAAGGCGTCGTGATCGCGATTCGCAACCGTGGCCTGAACTCGAACTTCATCGTCCGCAAGATCTCGTCGGGCGAAGGCGTCGAGCGTACGTTCCAGACCTACTCGCCGCTGCTGGCGAGCATCGTCGTGAAGCGTCGCGGTGATGTGCGTCGCGCGAAGCTGTACTACCTGCGCGAGCGTTCGGGCAAGTCGGCTCGAATCAAGGAAAAGCTGGTGTCGAAGGATCGCACCGCAGCAGCTTCCCAAGAGTAAGAGCTGTAAGGAAAAAGCACCCTCCCGGGTGCTTTTTTCATTCTGGCGCGACAATATGCTCGATACGACACGAACCCGAGAGTCCCATTGAATCGCCGCCCCATCATTGATCCCGAAGTGCTGCCGGTCGAAGGCACCGGCGCCGGCCTGCCATCCATCGATGCGCGCCTGATGACGCCGTCGGGGTTGCGCGAACGTTTCGCGCGCACGCTCGAGTGGAGTGTCGAACCCGACGAGGTACGGCTGCAGGAGGGTGTCGATCCGCGCAGCGCTGCCGTTCTCGTGCCGGTCGTCGTTCGCGAATCCGGCCTCACCGTGCTGCTGACCCAGCGCGCGGATCACCTGAACGACCATGCCGGGCAGATCAGCTTCCCCGGCGGTCGTCGCGAGCCGTTCGATCGCGACACGACGGCCACCGCGTTGCGCGAGGCGAAGGAAGAAATCGGGCTGGCCGCGGAGCGGGTCGAAATCCTAGGTGCGCTGCCCGACTACCTGACGGGCACCGGCTTCTGCGTGGCGCCGGTCGTGGGGCTCGTGCATCCGCCGTTTACCGTACAGGCCGATACGTTCGAAGTCGCCGAGATTTTCGAGGTGCCGCTCGCGTTCCTGATGAGCCCCGCGAATCACCAGGTCCGCGTGTTCCGCTGGGAAGGCGGCGAGCGTCGTTTTTTTGCGATGCCCTATCCGAATGGCGAATCGGCCGGGCATTACTTCATCTGGGGCGCAACTGCCGGCATGTTGCGCAATCTGTACCGCTTCTTGGCAGCCGGATAACATCCCGCGTCGTCCCTCGCACGCGGCCGGGCGGCGGGCGGGCGCGTCGTCAGCCATGCGCCGCTTACGCTGTGCTATCGTTATGCAAAAAATGACATAACTCCGAAGACGGCGCCACGCATGACTTTCTTTTCGGTTCTCCTCGCTCTCATCATTGAACAGGTCCGCGCGTTGTCGCCGAGCAATCCGGTGTTTGCGCTGTTCCAGTTTCACGCGGAAACCGTCGCGCATGGTCTCGACGCCGGCAAGCAGAAGCACGGCGTGCTCGCATGGCTCGCGGTCGTGCTGCCGTGGGTGCTGATTGTCGCGCTGATCTATTTCCTGCTGTACAAGGTGAGCTTCGTGCTCGCGTTCCTCTGGAACGTCGCCGTCGTGTATTTCACGCTCGGCTTCCGCCAGTTCAGCCACTATTTCACCGACATTCATCTCGCGCTCAACAACGATGACGTGCCGCGCGCGCGCGAAATCCTGCACGAGTGGACGGGCCTCGACACGGTCGACATGCCGGTCGGCGAAATCGTCCGTCATACGCTGATTCATGCGGTGGTCGCTTCGCATCGCCATGTGTTCGGCGTGTTCTTCTGGTACGTGCTGCCGATCGGTCCGGCTGGCGCCGTGCTGTATCGCATCTCCGAATATCTCGCGCGCAGCTGGTCGACGCCGGGCGACGATCGCACCGCCGCATTCTCGACGTTCGCGCAGCGCGCGTTCTTCGTGATCGACTGGATTCCGTCGCGACTGACCGCGCTCGGCTTCGCGATCGTCGGCAACTTCGAGGACGCGATCTACGCGTGGCGCAATCACACGCGCCAGTGGCCCGACCCGAACGACGGCGTGCTGCTGGCGGCCGGTAGCGGCGCGCTCGGTGCGCGTCTCGCGGGGCCGCTCGCGGAGCCGTCGAGCCTCGACGCGCTGGCGGTTGGCGACAGCGGCCCGTTGACGGTCGGTGACGATTGCACGCCGCGCACGCTGCAGTCGGCGGTCGGGCTGGTCTGGCGCGCCGTGATCCTGTGGATGATCCTGCTGCTGATGCTGACGCTGGCCGTTTGGGTATCGTGACGCGGCAACGCAGCGCCCGATGAAATGAAAAGGCCGGCTCGATGCCGGCCTTTTCGCTGTGGGTCAGGTCAGTCCGTTCAGTCGTCGAGCGGATCGCGCACGGCGCCGCATTGCCAGCAGGCGGTGAACTGGGCCTCGAGCGCCTCGCCGCACTGGCGGCAGCGCCACGGCGCGGCGCCGGTCGACGGGCCGTGTGACGCGGCATCGAGGAGCCGCCGCGCGAGCGCATCGTCGCGCTCGTCGTCGAGCCACAACTCGGGGGTACACGCGTCGGCGGGCAGGCCGCCCAGCGCGCCGGTCGCGTAGCAGTTATGCAGCTCGCAACCGATGCCGGCCACCTGCAGGACATTGGCCCAATGCTGCGCGGTCGCGAGATCGGGTGCCTTGAAACGCATCGCGGCTCCTGTCGGTGAAGGCCGGACCGATCCGGCCCGGCCGCCTGCCGTCCGCCGCGTGGTCAGCGGACGATCTGGCTTGCCTCGTGCACGAGCTGGGCGTAAAGCGCATGCCGCGACGGCGCAATACGGCCGTCGGCAACGGCTTCGAGAATCGCGCAGCCGGGTTCGTGCAGATGATGGCAATTATAGAAACGGCAGTCCGCGAGCAGTGGCCGGAACTCGGGGAACGCGCGCTCGAGACGGCCTTCCGTCAGGTGATAGAGGCCGAATTCCTGGAAACCGGGCGAATCGATCAGCGCGCCACCGCCTTCCAGCGGATAGAGGCGCGTGAACGTCGTCGTGTGGCGGCCGCTGTTGAGCGCGGCCGAGATTTCGCGGGTCGCGGCCTCGGCATCGGGCACGAGCAGGTTCACGAGCGTCGACTTGCCCATCCCGGACTGGCCGAGCAGGATCGTCGAATGGCCGGCAAGGTGCGGCATCAGCTGCGCACGCGCATCGTCGGGCGAACCTTTCACCGACAGTTCGAGCACGTCGTAACCGAGCGCGCGGTAGGGCGCGAGGCGCTCGCGGGCGACCGGCAGCGCGGCCTCGACGTCGATCTTGTTCAGCACGACCAGCGGCTTCAGTTCGTTCGCGTCGGCCGCGATCAGCGCGCGGCCGAGCAGGTCTTCGCTGAAATAGGGCTCGGTCGCCAGCACGATCAGCAACTGGTCGAGGTTGGCTGCGAACAGCTTCGACTTGAACTGATCGGAACGGTACAGCAGGTTGCGCCGCTCGCCGATCTCGACGATCACGCCCTGATCGGCCGATGCGTGTTCGTACACGACGCGGTCGCCGACCGCGATGTCGCTCTTCTTGCCGCGCGGGAAGCACTGCAGCATCGGGCCGCCGTCGTCGGGCGCGACGATGTAGTGGCGACCGTGCGCCGCGATCACGCGGCCTTCGACACGCGGCGCGCCCGACGCGCGCGGGGCCGGCTTGCGGGAGGTCGGCCGGCTCATGCGTGCTGCATCAGGCGGTCGATCCGCTGCGAGGCGGGCGGATGCGAGTAGTAGAAGGCCGTGTAGACGGGGTCCGGCGTGAGCGTCGACGCGTTGTCCTCGTAAAGCTTCACGAGCGCGCTGACGAGATCCTGTGCGTCGGTCTGGCTGGCCGCGAACGCGTCGGCCTCGAATTCATGCTTACGCGACGTGAGGCTGCTGACCGGCGTGGCGAAGAACAGGAACACGGGGATCGCGAGGAAGAACAGCACGAGCGCGGCGCCCGCGTTGCTCGTGTCGAGCGACGGCGTGACGCCGAGCCCCGTATAGAACCAGGTGCGCTGCGCGAGCCAGCCGAGCAGCGCGAGCAGCACGAGGCTCAGCACGAACGACACGAGCATCCGCTTCATCACGTGGCGGCGCTTGAAGTGGCCGAGTTCGTGCGCGAGCACGGCTTCGATTTCCTGGCCGGTCAGCCGCGCGAGCAGCGTGTCGAAGAACACGATTCGCTTCGATGCGCCGAAGCCCGTGAAGTATGCGTTGCCGTGCGCGGACCGGCGGCTGCCGTCCATCACGAACAGGCCCTTCGCTGCGAAGCCGCAACGCTTCATCAGCGACTCGATGCGCGTGCGCAGCGCGTCGTCCTTCAGCGGTTCGAACTTGTTGAAGATCGGCGCGATGAAGGTCGGGTAGATCAGCAGCACCAGCATCTGGAACGCGACCCAGACGATCCAGGTCCACAGCCACCACAGGCTGCCGGCCTGGTTCATCAGCCACAGCACGACGAACAGCAGCGGCAGGCCGAGCACGGCGCCGAGCAATGTGTTTTTCAGCATGTCGGTGAAGAACAGGCGCTTGGTCATCCGGTTGAAGCCGAAACGCTGCTCGATCCCGAACTGGCGGTAGTACTCGAACGGCACGTCGATCACGCCCGTGATCGCGAGGACGGCGGCGACGAGCGCGACCTGCTGCCCGTAGCCGCGGCCGAGCCAGCCCGTCAGCAGCGTGTCGAGCGCGCCTACGCCGCCGAGCAGCGTGAGGCCGACCAGCACGGCCGCGCTGACGACGATCTCGAGCATCGCCAGCCGTGTACGCTCGACCGTGTAGTCGGCCGCGCGCTGGTGGGCGGACAGCGGAATGGTGGCGCTGAACTGCGCGGGCACGCCGTTACGATGAGCGGCGACGAAGCGGATCTGCCGCGATGCAAGCCACAGCTTGGTGACGACCATCGCGAGCACGGCGATCGCGAACAGCAGGGTGAACGAAAAGGGTGACATCGAAGGCGCCAAAGGGTTCTATGCGAGAATTATATGTTCTTGCGGACCCGGCCCGCTCACGCGATGCCGGCCGCCCGGGCGGCGCCGCGCGCCGTCCGCCATTTTCTAGGATGACTCATGACCGATACCGCCGCTTCCGCCAGCCAGCCCGCGCTCGTGCGCAACGAGTTGAACCTCGTCTGGCTCGACATGGAGATGACGGGCCTCGACCCGGATAACGACCGCATCATCGAAATCGCGGTCGTCGTGACCAATTCCACGCTGGACATCGCCGTGGAAGGCCCCGTGTTCGCGATCCACCAGAGCGACGAAACGCTCGCGAAGATGGACGACTGGAACAAGTCGACACACGGCCGTTCGGGCCTGATCGACCGCGTGCGCGCGTCGACCGTGACCGAAGAGGCCGCCGCCGCGCAGCTGCAGGCGTTCCTTGCGCAGTACGTGTCGCCGGGCAAGTCGCCGATGTGCGGCAACTCGATCTGCCAGGATCGCCGCTTCATGGCGCGCTGGATGCCGGAATTCGAGCGGTTCTTCCACTACCGCAACCTCGACGTCAGCACGCTGAAAGAGCTGTGCCGCCGCTGGCAGCCGGCGATCTACAAGGGTTTCCAGAAGCGCGCGATGCACACCGCGCTCGCGGACATCCACGAGTCGATCGACGAACTGACGTACTACCGTGAGCATTTCCTGATTCCGGCTGCGCCGGCGCCGGCAGGCGAGTCCGCGCCGGCCGCCTGAGCGGGCCGGCACGCGCTCGGCGCACGGTACACGCTCAGCGCCGCGCGCTTTTCGGCCGGAACGCCGCGACCACTGCGGCGTTGGTCTCGATGTACGGGCCGCCGATCAGGTCGACGCAATAGGGCACCGCGGCAAAGATGCCGGGCACGGTCGACTTGCCGTCGGCGTCGCGCAGCCCTTCGAGGGTTTCCCGGATCGACTTCGGCTGGCCGGGCAGGTTGATGATCAGCGCCGCGTGGTCGGCCGTCTCGCGGATCACCGCGACCTGCCGCGACAGGATCGCGGTCGGCACGAAATTCAGGCTGATCTGCCGCATCTGTTCGCCGAATCCCGGCATTTCCTTCGTCGCCACGGCCAGCGTGGCCTCCGGCGTCACGTCACGGCGCGCGGGGCCGGTGCCGCCCGTCGTCAGCACCAGATCGCAGCCGGCGACGTCGACGAGTTCGGCCAGCGTCGCGGAGATCGTCGGCGCATCGTCCTGGATCAGCCGGGTTTCGGCGCGCCACGGCGAGCTCAGCGCGCCGGCAAGCCATTCCTGCAGCGCCGGAATGCCCTTGTCCTCGTAGACGCCCGTGCTGGCGCGGTCGCTGATCGACACGAGGCCGACCACGAGCTCGTCCGGGTGGTTACGCTTCGTCGTCATGGTCGTCCCCGGCGTCGTCCGGCGCTTCGTCTCCGTCCGCCTCGCCCGTGCCGCCTGCGGTCTTGATCCACTGGAACAGCTCGCGGAAGTAGCGCGGCGGCTTGCCTTGCTGCGCTTCCTTGCGCGCGTTGCGGATCAGCGTGCGGCCTTCCTGGATGTCGGCTTCGGGGTGCTGGCGGAGGAATTCGGTCAGCGCGTCGTCGTTCGCGAGCAACTGTTCGCGCGTGCGCTCGATCCAGTGCAGGCGGGCCGTCGCGGCCCGGTTCACGCCACGCTGGGCGTCGAGCGCGGTGCGCAGCGCGGTCGTTTCGTCGTCGGTCAGCGAGCGCATCACGCGGCCGACGTACTGGAGCTGGCGGCGCTTGCCTTCGTGATCGGTGATCCGGCGCGCCTCGCGCACGGCGTCCGCGAGGGCTTCGGGCATCGGCATGCGCTTGAGCGCGTCTTTCGGCAACTCGACGAGCGCCTGGCCGAGCACCTGCAGCTCGTGCATCTCGCGCTTCAACTGGGATTTGCTGGGGCGATCGTAGCCGTTGTCGTCTTCTTCGACGGCATGCTCGATCGGCTGGATTCGGGTTTTGCGTGTCATGGGCGGCATTGTATCGCGGCCCGGACACCCCAAGCTTGTCGGTATGTGGCCCCGGACCTTGCTATGATCGCGGGATACGCAACATTTTGAACATGCGGGCGGCTCGCCCGCCACCGGATATCACGACGATGGCAGCCAATCTCGACGTACAAGCGCGCTATTTCCCGCACACGCAGGACCAGCTCAAAGAAATCGCCTCGGACATCCTTCGCCATGCGAAGGCACTCGGCGCGTCGGACGCCGCGACCGAAATCTCCGAAGGCGACGGCCTGTCGGTGTCGGTGCGCCGCGGCGAGGTCGAGACGATCGAGCACAACCGCGACAAGATGGTCGGCGTCACGGTGTTCATCGGCAAGAAGCGCGGCAACGCGAGCACGTCGGATTTCTCGCCGGCCGCGATCAAGGATACCGTCGCCGCCGCGTACAACATCGCGCGCTTCACGGCCGAGGACGACGCGGCCGGCCTCGCCGAGGCCGAACTGCTCGAAACCGACCCGCGCGACCTCGACCTCTATCACCCGTGGGCGCTGACGGCCGACGAGGCCGTCGAGCTCGCCCGCCGCGCGGAAGATGCCGCGTTCGCGGTCAGCCCGCAGATTCGCAACTCGGAAGGCGCGAGCGTGTCGGCGCAGCATTCGCAGTTCGTGCTCGCGACGTCGCGCGGCTTCCTCGCCGGCTACCCGTACTCGCGCCACTACATCGCGTGCGCACCGATCGCGGGCAGCGGCCGCCACATGCAGCGCGACGACTGGTATTCGTCGAAGCGCAGCGCGGTCGATCTCGCGGCCCCGGAAGCCGTGGGGCGCTACGCGGCCGAGCGTGCGCTCGCGCGGATGGGCGCACGCCGCCTCGACACCCGCAAGGTGCCGGTGCTGTTCGAGGCGCCGCTCGCGGCCGGCCTGCTCGGCGCGTTCGTGCAGGCCGTGAGCGGCGGCGCGCTGTATCGCAAGACGTCGTTCCTCGTCGACAGCCTCGGCAAGCCGGTGTTCGCGCCGCATGTCCAGGTCGTCGAGGATCCGCACGTGCCGCGCGCGATGGGCAGCGCGCCGTTCGACGAGGAAGGCGTGCGCACGCGCGCGCGCAGCGTCGTCAACGATGGTGTGGTTGAAGGCTACTTTCTGTCGACCTACTCGGCGCGCAAGCTCGGCACGCAGACGACCGGCAACGCGGGCGGCTCGCACAACCTCGCGCTGCGCAGCTCGAACACGCAGCCGGGCGACGATTTCGACGCGATGCTGAAGAAGCTCGGCACGGGCCTGCTGCTGACCGAACTGATGGGGCAGGGCGTGAACTACGTGACCGGCGACTATTCGCGCGGCGCGGCCGGCTTCTGGGTCGAGAACGGCGTGATCCAGTATCCGGTCGAGGAAATCACCGTCGCGAGCACGCTGCAGGAGATGTTCCGGCATATCGTCGCGATCGGCGCGGATTCGATCGTGCGCGGCACGAAGGAAACGGGCTCGGTGCTGATCGAACAGATGACGATCGCCGGCCAGTAAGCGGCGCGGCGCCTGCCGCCAGCAAACAAAAAGCCCGACCGGCTCGCGCCGGTCGGGCTTTTTTTCGCGCGCCGCGTGTCAGCCGCGCTTGCGCTCGTAGACGACGAACGCATAGCCGAACGTGTTCGGCGCGGCGGCCTGGTGCGGGTCGCGCGACACTTCGTGCCAGTGCGCGGGATCGGGGGCCGGGAATGACGCATCGCCGTCGAAGTCAGCGTCGATCTCGGTGACGACCAGCTTGTCGGCGAGCACGAGGCCTTCCGCATAGAGCTGCGCGCCGCCGATCAGGAATGCCTCGGCCACCCCGTCGCGCGCGGCGAGCGCGAGCGCGTCGGCGAGCGACGTGACGGTGTCGCAGCCGTCGAAGCGGCGCGCTGCGTCGCGGGTGACGACGATGTTGCGGCGGCCCGGCAGCGGCCGGCCGATCGACTCGTGGGTCTTGCGGCCCATCACGATCGGCGCGCCCATCGTCGTGCGCTTGAAGAACGCGAGGTCCTCGGGAAGTTTCCAGGGCAACTGGTTGTCGCGGCCGATGATGCCGTTGCGGGCACGCGCGACGATCAGGGTCAACGTCGTCATGAAGGTCGGAGAAGGGGAAAGCCGGAATGGTGCCGATTCTACCGGAATGGCGGCGCGTGCCTGAGTCGGTGCGGCCTGCACGTTGCGACGCGCTGAATAAAAAGAGTGCCCGCCGGGGGACGGGCACGAAAACGGTTTGCGTCGCGACATCGACGGGGCGGGGCGTGACCTGGGTGGTTCACTTTGCATCAAATCAATCTGCAATCCTTATCAAGGTGGCTGCGTGTCCCACCGCGTGCGCATCATTGATGCGCGTGGTTCCCTGCGTTTCCTTCCATGGCGTGCTGCGCGTCGCCGGGATGCGGTGCAGGGATCGGCATCGGCACTGGAGCAGGCGGGGTGATCTCGTCCCACAGCGTCACCAATGTCTTGTCGGACGAACGCGGTTTCGGCACCGCGACGGGCACGATGACGAACCGGTTGTCCTGTTGCAGGCTCGGCGCATTATCGGCAAGCAGGATCGAGCGTTCGGGTCTCGCGCTGTCGTCCGCACGTGCCGGCATGAACGGGCACGCAAGCGCGAACGCAATCGCCATCTGCCCGAATGACAGTGAAAAAAGTGTTCGCATGGTCGCCTTCTCCGCTCAGTTACGCATTCAGCGAAATGCATGCCATCTGGCGAAGAGCGTTGTCAGGTCTACGATGCGCACGCACGCGTTGTGAATCGCGGTCGAAAAGGCCGGGAAATGTTTCAGATATGTAACGATAGGGCTTGGGAGTACTGCGGATTCAATCAATACGCTCCAAGGATCAGAATCGGTGCGTGTGTCGATGCATGTGCGTGTCGCCGCGCGTGCGCTATGTGCAGATGATTGATATGCATCGACCGCTGAGCGATTCGGCCGCTCGCCCATTCGCGCTGCAATCGGTTTGTCGTATTCGGCGCCTATAACTAAGCTGTCTTGACCAAAAAAAAATTACTGGACGCGAGATAAGCGCCATCATGCGATGGCTTGTCGTTGCCGCCCATCGGCATGGCGAATCGAACGGCTTCGGCTGACCCGATTCGATCCGATTCGATCCTTTTCGCGCGTCATCTGGCGTGCGCGGCAATCGTTAGACGGTTGATGAACGGGGTGGGTATATGGGAGCCGAGCAGCGGCATGTGATCTATTTTTCGCGCGAGCCGAACGACGCGTTGCGCGGGCATTTCGATGAATGCGGGTGGCATGTCGAGCTCGCGGAAAGCGTACGCGACGTGCGGCGTGTCGTGCAGCACGGCCTTGCAACCGCCGGCCTGCTCGATTTCTCGCCGGGCTTCAGGCCCGCGGACTTGCGTGAACTCGAGGCGTGTCTGAGCATCCAGCACATCGGCTGGATCGCGGCGACCCGGCGTGGCCAGTTGCAGGATGCCACGCTGCGCCATCTGATTCGCGACTACTGTTTTGACTACATGACGATGCCGTACGAGACGTCGCGCATCGTCGAGACCATCGGCCATGCGCACGGCATGGTCGCGCTGACCGACTCCGTGGCGGCACCTGTCGGCGCCGGGCGCGCCGAAGGCGAGATGGTCGGCACCTGCGACGCGATGCTCGGCCTCTTCAGGACGATCCGGCGGGTCGCGATGACCGATGCGCCGGTATTCATCTCCGGCGAATCGGGCACCGGCAAGGAACTGACGGCCGTCGCGATTCACGAGCGCTCGTCGCGTGCGCACGCGTCGTTCATCGCGATCAATTGCGGCGCAATTCCGTCGACGCTGCTGCAGGCCGAACTGTTTGGCTATGAGCGCGGCGCGTTCACCGGTGCGAACCAGCGCAAGATCGGCCGCGTCGAAGCGGCGAGCGGCGGCACGCTGTTTCTCGACGAGATCGGCGACCTGCCGCTCGAGAGCCAGGCGAGCCTGCTGCGCTTCCTGCAGGAAGGCAAGATCGAGCGGCTAGGCGCGCATGTGTCGGTGCCGGTCGACGTGCGCGTGATCTGCGCGACCCATGTCGACATGGAGGCGGCGCTGCGCGAAGGGCGCTTCCGCGAGGATCTGTTCCATCGCCTGTGCGTGCTGAAGATCGAGGAGCCGCCGCTGCGCGCGCGCGGCAAGGACATCGAGGTGCTGGCGCGCCACATGCTCGAGCGTTTCAAGGGCGATGCGCATCGCCGCCTGCGCGGCTTCTCACCGGACGCGATCGCCGCGCTGTACGGCTATTCGTGGCCGGGCAACGTACGCGAGTTGATCAATCGCGTGCGCCGGGCGATTGTGATGTCGGAGGGCCGGATGATCACCGCGGCCGATCTCGAACTGAACGAATTCGCGATACTGGCGCCCGTGTCGCTCACGGAGGCGCGGGAAGCGGCCGAACGGCAGGCGATCGAGCAGGCGCTGCTGCGTCATCGCGGCCGTTTTGCCGATGCCGCGCGCGAGCTCGGCGTGTCGCGCGTCACGCTCTACCGGCTGATGTGCGCGCACGGCATGCGTGACCGCGGCGACACGCTGGCAGGGTTTTCGGCGTCGTTGCCGGAGGTTCCGCACCACGCTTGCTAAAATTGGCGGGTACGGCCGCCCTCGCGGCCGAAGGAACCCGCATGAAACAGTACCTCGACCTCGTTCGCACCATCCTCGACACCGGCACCTGGCAGGAGAACCGCACGGGCATTCGCACCATCAGCATGCCCGGCGCGATGCTGCGGTTCGACCTGCAGCAAGGTTTCCCGGCCGTGACGACCAAGAAGCTCGCGTTCAAGTCCGCGATCGGCGAACTGGTCGGTTTCCTGCGCGCGTCGCGCAGCGCGGCCGATTTCCGCGCGCTCGGCTGCAAGGTGTGGGACGCGAACGCGAACGACAACGCGCAGTGGCTCGCGAACCCGTACCGCCAGGGCGTCGACGACCTGGGCGACGTGTACGGCGTGCAATGGCGCCAGTGGCCCGGCTACAAGGTGCTCGACGCGGGCGCCGACGCGCAGATCGCCGACGCGACGCGCCGCGGTTTCCGGATCGTCACGCGCTTCGACGAGGACGGTGCACCGAAGGTCCTGCTGTACAAGGCGATCGACCAGCTGCGCCAGTGTCTGGACACGATCATGGAGAACCCTGCCGACCGCCGCATCCTGTTTCACGCGTGGAATCCGGCCGTACTCGACCAGATCGCGCTGCCCGCGTGCCATCTGCTGTACCAGTTCCTGCCGAACGTCACGAAGCGCGAGATTTCGTTGTGCCTGTACATCCGCAGCAACGACGTCGGGCTCGGCACGCCGTTCAACCTGACGGAAGGCGCTGCGCTGCTGTCGCTCGTCGGCCGGCTGACAGGCTATACGCCGCGCTGGTTCACGTATTTCATCGGCGACGCGCACATCTACGAGAACCAGCTCGACATGCTGCAGCAACAGCTCACGCGCGAGCCGTACGAAAGCCCGCGGCTCGAGATCGCCGAGCGCGTGCCAGACTACGCGAAGACGGGCGTTTATGCGCCCGAATGGCTCGAGCAGATCGAGCCGTCCGATTTTTCGCTCGTCGGCTACCGGCACCATGAGCCGCTGACCGCGCCGATGGCGGTCTGAGCATCAGGTTCCGGCTGCGCGGCACGCGAACCGCACGCTGCGTAATGAAGAAGGCCCGACCGGCACAAGCCGGTCGGGCCTTTCTGTTGCGGCGGGCGACGGTTACTGGTGGCGCCGCTCGTCGTGGCCGCCGGGCGGCGGGTTGCTCGGGTGCGGCGCTTCCACGTGCGGTGCCGGTTGCGGGCGCGGCTCCATATGCGGTGCCGGTTGCGGCCGCTGTTCCACGTGCGGTGCCGGTTGTGGCCGCGGTTCCATGTGCGGCGCGGGCATCGACGGCCGCGGCTCCATACGCGGCGCCGGCGGCTGCGGTCGCGGCATTTCATGTACGGCGGGCGCAGGCGGGTGGTACTCGTTCGCGCGCGGCGGCGCGACTTCGCGGCGCGGTGCCGGTTGCGCGAATTCGGGGCGCGGTTGCGGCGCCGGGGCTGTCCGGTCCGGCCGCGGTTGTGCCTGCTGGGCCGGTGTCGGCAAATCCGGGCGCGGCCGCGGCTGCGGAATCTGCGCGGTCGTGTCGAGTCGCGGTTGCGGCAACGCGCGCGGCGTTTCCTGCCGCCCGTCGGGTGGCGTACCCGGCGCGCCCTCCTGATGCGGGGCCAGCGCCGCGCTGCGCACGGGCGGCAGCGCGTTCTGTCCTGCAGCGTGCAGCGCGGACGGCGGCGTCGGGTGCTGACGGTCCATCGGCGTGTGCGGCTGCATCCAGGCTGGCGCTGGCGCCGCGGCAGCGTGCGGGTTGTCGTGCGCGGGCGGCTCGTTGCCGGCCATCGGCGGGTGCGGAACGCCATTTCCGGGACTCAATGCCGCATGCGGAGCCTGCGTGCCCGGCGGCGGCACCTGCGGTGCGGCGCCGTTGGCGAAGCGCGATGCGTCGGGTGCCTGGCCGTTCATCGGCCGCGCGATATTCGGCACGGCCGGCATCGGCGCACCCGGCCGTGCGGTCTGCGCCGGGGCCGGCTCGCCTTCGCGCGGCGCGCGCGCCGGTTGCACGACGGGGCCGTGCGGATTGACCAGCTGCACGTTGCGCATCGCCCAGGCACCGCCGTTCGGATTGCCCGGAACGCGGACCGGGCGAGCCCTGTAGTCGGCCGGTACATTCGTCTTTACGACAGGCGCGCCCGCGCCCGGAACCTGGCCGCCTTGCCGTGCGAGATGCGCGGCCGCCTGGTCGCGATACGCAGCCGGCACGGCCGGATTGCGCGTTGCGACGAACGAGTGCTGTCCGAGCGCCGCCGGCGGGCGGTAGCTGGCTGTGCGCAGTGCACCGGTAAAGCTCTGGCGCACCGGCGCAATGCCCGGCGTACCCGGCATCACGTGTGCGTTGCGCCATTGCTGCGGATCGACGTGCTGCGAGAAGTGCGCGACCGGCTGGCCGTGCACGAATGCGGACGCCGGCACGGCCGTGATCGCGTGCGGCGCGCGGAAGTTCACGTACGTCTTGTTGATGTTGGTGATGTTGGTGATGTTCGTCACGTTCACGGTGTTGTTCACCCTGACGTTGTTCACCACGATGTTCCGGTTCACGCGATCGTAGTAATGCGGGCTCCAGCCGCCCCAGCCGGGATGCCACGCTTCGCCCGGGCCGAGCGCGAACCATGCGCAGCCGGCCGCGGCGACACCGCCGACCGTCAGCGCGACGCTCCAGTCCGGACCGCCGCCGCCGCCCACGAACGCGACGAGCGCCGGTGCATAGACGGGTGGCTGGCTGACGACCATCGGGCCGGGCACCCACGCCCAGCTGTCGTCCACGTAAGCCCAGCGGCCGTAGTGATACGGCGCGAAGCCCCACGGCGCATCGTCGACCCACGTCCAGCCCCACGGTGCCTGCCAGATCCAGTGACCGTCGTGGTACGGCGCCCAGTCGGCCGGCGTGTCGTTCGGTACCCATACCGAGCCGTAATTCGGGGTTTCGCGCCACGTGCCGTTCGCGTCGAGATCCTGGTAGCCGGGAATGTCGCGCGACACATAGCGGGCCGATACCGAGCGTTGCTCGGCCGCATCGCGGCTGCCGGCCCACTGGTCGAGCGCATCGGGGTCCGGCGCGGCCGATTGCTGCGCGACCTGCAGGTCGGTGCCGGTGAACACGACCTGCTGTCCGGGCGACAGCGGATACTGCCCGTTGCTGCCGTAGACGGTCGCGCTGCCGCTGCGCACGGTGACCGTCGTGCTCTCGCCGTTCGGCGCCACATCGACGCGATAGTCGCCGGGGCCCGCGATGCCGAGCGCCAGATTCGGTGTGTCGATCTCGTACGACCCGCCGGGTGGCAGAGCGCGCACGTGCGTCGATACGGTGCCGAGTCCGACCTTCAGCTGCGTCGTCGTGTCGTCGAGGTTCAGCACCGACAGGCTCGTCGAATCGCCGAGCCGCACCGCGGTCGAGCCGATGTGCAGCTCCGAGCGCGCGCCGGCATCGTTCCACAACTGGTCGCCGGTCGTCAGCGGCCGGTTCACGGCGGCGTACGACCACGTATCGGAGCCGGCCGGCTCGGTCGTCACGGCACCCGACAAGTAGTTGAGCCGGGCGACGCGGCTCGGCGGATCGCCGCCCGGCTGTCGTGCGGCGGCCGCATAGGGCGGAGCCGCTGTCGATTGGGCGAATGCGGGGGGCAGGGTTGCCAGTGCGGCGAACGTGAGCAGGGTGCAGCGGGCGGTTCGCTTGAGCGTGAACAGGGAGGCCATGATGAGCGTCTTGGTCGTTATCGCGGCGCGTCGATTCGTGCCGTCCATTTCACAATATCCGCTCGACCTGTTTCAGTGCTCGGTGTTTTGTAAGTCGGATGGCACGCGATGTAACAAAACCTGTCCATCGCGCGCCGTTGTTGCCTGGTCGCAATGCGCGCGTCAAGCGGACGTAAGCCAATCGTCGAAAACCTGCCGTCCGGGCACGGTGACGCGCAGCACGCGAGGCCGTGCGGTGCGCTCGATCCAGTCGTGCGCGCAGAAGCTGTCGAGCAGGGCCGCGCCGAGCGCGCCGCCGAGATGCGCCCGGCGCTCGCTCCAGTCGAGGCAGCCGCATGCGAAGCGGCGTCGGCGGGCGCGCTGCTGAGCGACGTCGATGCCCCAGCGTGCGAGCGCCTGCGTGCCGAGCTCGGTAGTCTCGATCGCGTCGCCATCCGCGTGCAGCCAGCCGCGTGTGGTGAGCCCGTCGAAGATGCGGACCGCGAGTTCGCCGGCCATGTGGTCGTAGCAGGTGCGTGCGTAGCGCAGTTCGGCCGGCACCGCGCGCGACGGCGGCGGCACCGCGCGGTGCGGGGCGGCCGCGCGGGCCACGTTCGCGAGCGCCTCGAGCGATGCCGCGATGTCGGCCGACGCGAGCCGGTAATAGCGGTGCCGGCCGCGCACGTCGAGCGCGAGCAGGCCGCCTTCGGTCAGGCGTGCGAGGTGCGCGCTTGCCGCGGACGGCGACAGCCCCGCGATCATCGTGAGCTCGCCGGCCGGCCGTGCGCTGCCGTCCATCAGCACCCACAGCATCGCCGCGCGCCCCGGATCGGAGAGCAGTGCGCCGATGCGGCTCAGGCCCGGAAAGTGGTGGTCGTCTTGATCGGTCATCGTCGTGTCTCGTCTGGCGGGGTGACTGCAGTGTAGGCGCTGCGCGTATTCGATGTTTCGCGTTTGGATGAAATGTCGGATGCAGTGGCGGCGTACCGAGAGCGGCCGCCTGTCGCGCACGCGTAGAATGGCCGGACGAGGCGGCAGTGGGCCGCCGGATGCGACACGATGCAACGATGAAGACAATTTTGTGCCTGTTGGCGGCCGCGCTCGTCTGCGCGGCCTGTGCGCAGGGCGGCGCGGGCGCCGCCGGCGAGCGGGGCGGCAACCTCGAAATGTACGGAACGATCGACCAGGGGATCACGTTGCGCCACTGACGGACGCCGATTTTCGGGGCCGATGCCGGTTCAACCCGCGGGCGAGCGCGCCGCGGCCGCTGCGCAGCGGGCACCGCGACGCGTTGCCGCAGTGCAACGTATAATGCGCCGATAGCAGCGCCCCCGCCGCCTGGAGCCACCACGATGTCCCAACCGTCCCCCGTACCGGCCGCCCTCGACCGTACCGAAACCGTATTCCGCTTCCTCGCCGAGCCATCGTCCGTGAACTTCGGCGGCAAGGTGCATGGCGGCGCGCTGATGAAGTGGATCGACGAGGTCGCGTACGCATGCGCGGCGGTCTGGTCGAGCCGCTATTGCGTGACGGTCAGCGTCGGCAACATCCGTTTCCAGCGTCCGATCCTGGTCGGCAATCTCGTCGAACTGAAGGCGCGCGTCGTCGCGACGGGCCGCACCAGCATGCACATCCATGTGTCCGTACATGCCGGCGACCCGAAGGGCGGCGTGTTGCGCCAGACGACCGATTGCCTCGTCGTGTTCGTCGCGGTCGACGAGAACGGCAACCCGGTGCCGGTGCCACCGTTCGTGCCGGAAACCGATGAGCAGAAGGTGCTCGCGAAGTACGCGGCGGACGTGCGCGCCGCGCTCGACAAGATCGTCGAGATGAAGCCCGAGGAAGTGGCGAAGGGCACCGTCTGACGGCAACGGGCGCCGCGCGTTCGCGCCGCGCCCGTCATCGCGTCGATGCCGCGATTACCGCGATCCGATCATCTCCTCGGGGCGGACCCACGCATCGAATTCCGCCTCGGTCAGGTAGCCGAGCGCGAGCGCGGCGGCCTTCAGCGTCGTGCCTTCCTTGTGCGCCTTCTTCGCGATCTGCGCGGCCTTGTCATAGCCGATGTGCGGGTTGAGCGCCGTCACGAGCATCAGCGATTCGTTCAGCAGCAGGTCGATGCGCGCGCGGTTCGGCTCGATGCCCACCGCGCAGTGGTCGTTGAAGCTCTGCGCGCCGTCGGCGAGCAGCCGCACCGACTGCAGCACGTTGTGCGCGATCATCGGCCGGAACACGTTCAACTCGAAATTGCCGCTTGCGCCGCCGACGTTCACGGCGACGTCGTTGCCGAACACCTGACAGCACAGCATCGTCACGGCTTCCGACTGCGTCGGGTTCACCTTGCCCGGCATGATCGAGCTGCCCGGCTCGTTTTCCGGGATCGACAGTTCGCCGAGCCCGCAGCGCGGCCCGCTCGCGAGCCAGCGGACGTCGTTCGCGATCTTCATCAGGCTGGCCGCGACGGTCTTCAGCGCACCGTGCGCGAACACCAGCGCGTCGGCGGCTGCCATCACCTCGAACTTGCTCGGGGCGGTGACGAACGGCAGTTTCGTCAGCCGGCCGATCTCGTCGGCGACACGCACCGCGAACTCCGGATGCGCATTCAGCCCGGTGCCGACCGCGGTGCCGCCGAGCGCGAGCTCGTACAGGTGCGGCAGGGCCGATTCGACGTGCCGGACGCACTGGTCGAGCTGTGCGACATAGCCGGAAAACTCCTGGCCGAGCGTGAGCGGCGTCGCGTCCTGCAGGTGCGTGCGGCCGATCTTCACGATGTCGACGAAGGCCTTCGATTTCGCGTCGAGCGTCGTGCGCAGCGTGCGCAGCGCGGGCAGCAGGTGGTTGACGATCGCGTAGGCGGCCGCGACGTGCATCGCGGTCGGGAACACGTCGTTCGACGACTGGCCGCGGTTCACGTCATCGTTCGGGTGGACCTTGCGCGCTTCGCCGCGCTCGCCGCCCAGCAACTCGCTCGCCCGGTTCGCGATCACCTCGTTGAGGTTCATGTTGGTCTGCGTGCCGGAGCCCGTCTGCCATACGGCGAGCGGGAATTCGCGCGGATGCTTGCCCGCGATGATCTCGTCGGCCGCGTCGATGATCGCGCGCGCCTTGTCGTCGGCCAGCACGCCGAGCGACTGGTTCACGGCGGCCGCAGCGCGCTTGACGATCGCGAGCGCGTGGATCAGCTCGGGCGACTGCTTCTCCGTCGAAATCCGGAAATTCTGCAGCGAGCGCTCGGTCTGCGCGCCCCAGAGCCGGTCGGCCGGCACGGCGATCTCGCCGAACGTGTCGCGTTCCATCCGAACTGCTTCGTTCATGATGCACTCCTCTTGGGAAGGGGAAAGGCCGCGCATCGCGCGGCGTCTGGCGTATCGTGAGGCAGTCGCGCCGCTCGCGCGGCGTCTTGGGTCTTCAACCGACAAGCATAGCGCCGGCCGCGATTTTGCGTCGTGTCGCGCTCAGCGCGTCGGCGCGACGAGCGACGCACTCTTCAGATGGAAGCGCCATGCCATCAGCACGGCGACGCTTGCGAGGCCGGCCGCGAGCCCCCACCACAGGCCGCGTGCGCCGAGGCCCGCGTGGAATGCCAGCACGTAGCCGGTCGGGAATCCGATGCCCCAGTAGCCGAAGGTCGCGGCCAGCATCGGGATGCGCGTGTCCTTCAGCCCGCGCAATGCGCCCGACGCGACGGTCTGCATCCCGTCGACGATCTGGAACACCGCGGCGATGCCGAGCAGCGACGCGGCGAGCGATACCGTGCCGACGTTCGCCGGATCGTCGAGGTTCAGGTACAGGCCGACGATCGCATGCGGCGCGACGATCAGCACGAGACCGGACAGCGACATGAACGCGACGCCGAGGCCGAGCGCGACGAAGCCCGCATGCCGCGCGGCGACCGGCGCGCCTGCCCCGACCCAGTAGCCAACCCGCACGTTGGCAGCCTGGCCGATCGCGAGCGGCACCATGAACGCCACCGATGCGACGTTCAGCGCGATCTGGTGCGCGGCAAGCGAGGTCGCGCCGAGCACGCCGATGGTCAGGCCCGTGGCGAGAAAGAGCGTCGATTCGACCCCGTACGTGATCGCCACCGGCCAGCCGATGCCGATCAGCTCGCCCATCACGGGTAGCTTCGGGCGGGCGGCGGTCACGAAGTGGCGGAAACGCTGGCGGCCGTGCAGCAGCCAGATCAGCGCGAGCGCGGTGAGCCAGATCGTGATCGTCGTCGCGACCGCCGAGCCGAGGAAGCCGAGCCTCGGCAGGCCGAATGCGCCGTGGATCAGCCCGTAGTTCAGCACGCCGTTGATCCCGACGCCGCCGATCGAAACCCACAGCAACCGCCGCGCGGCGCCGATCGCGGGCAGGAACGCGCGCATCAGCCCGACGCCGATCAGGCTGCCGAGCGCTGCGAAACGCAGGATGCCGGTGTACTCGCCGACGTGATGCGCGAGCGTCGGCGGTTCGTGGAACATCAACAGGATCGGTTCCGACAGCGACAGCGCGACGATCGCCGGAATCGCGAGCAGCATGGACAGCACGAAGCCGGTCCAGTAGATGTGCGGCACGCGGTGCTCTGCCTGCGCGCCGCGCGCATGCGCGACGCTCACGCTCACCGACGACAGCACGCCCTGCAGCACGGTCACGATGACGAAGAAGAAGTTTGCGCCGAGGCCACCCGCCGCGAGCGAATCGGGGCCGAGCGAACCGAGCAGCACCGTGTCGGTGACGCTCATCGCCATCTGCGAGAGCTGCGCGATCGCGAGCGGCGCGGCGAGGCGCGCGGTATCGGCGGCATGACTGGACAGGGACGGCGGCGCGGCGGCCGTCCGCGTAAGACCGGAATGCGACATGGAATGGGCGCTCGCGCGGGTGCGGGCCCGCGCTGTCTGTATTTATTTTGAGAGACAGCTAGCTTACGGCTTTATTCGAACGGTGTCGAACGCGCCCGCCGATGGCCACGTCAGGCTCAGGGGAACTGCTATGCGTCGTGGACCGCGATTCGCGTATCCCCGAACAGCACGACCTGACCCGCGCGGATCTTGCAGGTCTTGCGCAGTTCGACCGCGCCGTCGACTTTCACCGCGCCGGACGCGACGAACATCTTCGCGGTGCCGCCGCTGTCCGCGAGGCCGGTGATCTTGAGAAGGTTGTGCAGCTCGACGTATTCGCCGGTCAGCGTGAAATCCAGGTTGGGCATGACGAAAGAGGCGCGCGATGCGCGGGAGGAATCGCCCCGCATCATACGGCACCGCGGGCCGGCACGCGAGCGCGGACCCTCGCGCCCCGCAGATGTTAGGGACTGTGAGCGATTCGTCAGCAAATGAAACGGTGGGTAACAGTCTGAGAAATTCGAGAACCGGCCGTGCGGGCCGCGGGTCTTTTGTCGTACCTGCTGCGTGTTGCGGCAGGGGACGCGACGGATCGCATCGACGCGGTCTGCGCCCACAACTTCTTGAGGAGGATTCTCATGTCCAAGATTCGTACGATGCTGATCGGTGCCGCGCTGACGGCGTTCGCCACTTCGGCCGCGTTTGCCCAGACGGGCGTCGCGACGCAGGGTACCGCGGGCGCTGGCGTGGAGGCGCAGGCTCCGGCAGCAGGGGCAGGCGCTGGCGCGGGTATGCAGGGCGGTGCCGGCGCGAACGCGTCGGGCAATGCGGTCAGCGGCGCGACCGACGCGGTCGGCGCGGCTGGCGACGGCGCGAAGGATACGGCGGCGGCGTCGGTCCACTCGGCCAAGAAGCACGCGAAGCATGCGGCGAAGTCGGCCAAGCATCATGCCGGTTCGGCGAAGTCGAAGGTGGGCGACGAAGCCGCCGACGGCGGCGCGTCGGCCGGCGTGCAGGGCGGTGCAGCGGCCCAGGGCGCCACGCAGTAAGCGGTGCCCGGCCATCGCACGACGCTCGCCCCGGAAGGCGCGTCGTGACGGCGGTCATCCGGCGGCCCGGTTCGCTTCGCGCGCACCGGGCCGTTTTTCATGGGTGGAAGCGGGCCGTCATGGCCTGCGCTGTTCCGGGCCCGGTCCGTGCGCCGGTCGCGCGGCGGCCGGCGCAAACACGCTGCGCAGCCACGCGGCGAGCCGCGCGAATACGTCATCTGGCTCGTCGACGAAGATCTCGGGTTTCAGGAGCCGCAGGTATTCCATGATCTGCTGCGCTTCCTGTTTCTGGAACGAGCCGTGCGCGAGCCCGAGCCGCAGCAGGCCGCGCAGTTCGCCGAGCTTGTCGCGCGCGGCGCTGCCGACGCTCATCTCGCACGCGAGCTTCGCCTCGTAGATGCGCTGCCGCAGCGATTCCGCGAGCCGCCATGCAGGCGTCTGCATCATTTCCTCGAGCGCCTGGATGTCGTGCACCGCGCTCTTGATCTGCGCGGCGAGCGGATCGACGAGCGACGCATCGCTCTGTGCTTCGGCGACGATCGCCCTGGCCCAGTCGCGGCATGCCTTTGCGAGCTCGTCGGGCGTCCACTCGGCGCGCGACGCGAAGCCGAAGCCGAATTCGCCGGCCTGCCGCATCAGGATCGCGACGACGTCCGGGAATTCCTTGTCGAGCGTGCGCTTCGCCCACGCGTACTGGCCGCCCTCGAGCATCCGCTGCACGGCATGCTCGGTCAGCGGCACCATGTTGTCGAGCAGCTTGGCGCGCAGGAAATCCTCGAACGACGGCGTCGCGAACTGCGGGTCGAGTTTCAGCGATACGCGCACGAACGCGTCGTAGTCCTTGCGCAGGGACGCAAGCGTGTCGTCCTTGAGGGAAAGGGTGATCTGGCCCATGAATCGTCTCGATGGCGGCCCGCGCGGGCCGGCGGCCGACACCGCGCGCCGGTACGGGCGCAGTGTCGACGGACCGGTTCGCGCCGAGGCCGATGGCGGGTCTTCATTCCCAATATCGGCGCGCGCAGCGGAAACTTGAGCGCGATCCGCGAAGCCCGCTCAGGCCGGCAGCCAGTGCGGCATCACGACCCCTTGCCACAAGAAGAACACCGCGAGCCCGACCGCGATCGTCACCAGCGGCCGTCGCGTCGTCGCCGATACGAACACGGCGGCGAGCGCGCCGACGAGCTGCGGATTGCGCCAGGTCAGCTCGGCCGTGCCGCCGTGCGGCGAGACGGTCATCGGCACGATGATCGCGGTCAGCACGGTGACGGGCACGAAGCCGAGCGCGGTCCGCACGAGCGGCGGGAAGGTCAGCCGCTCGCCGAACAGGAACAGTGTCGTCCGGATCGCATAGGTGATCATGGCCATCCCGAGGATCAGCAGCGCATAGCTCACGATGCGGCCTCCGTGCGCGAACCGGTGCGCGAGCGCTCGTGCAGCAGCGTGAGCGCGACGCCGACCACGACGCCGGCGGCGACGGCGCCCAGCAGCCCGAGCTTGTATGGCCAGCCCTGCCAGAAGTACGCGAGCGTGCCGGCGGTCGCGGCCGCCGCGAAATAGCGCAGCGTGCCGAGCTGCGGAACGACGATCGCGATGAAGGTCGCCGCCATCGCGAAATCGAGGCCGAGCGACTGGAGGCCCGGGAATGCCGCGCCGAAACCGATACCCGCGAGTGTCCAGACCTGCCAGTTCAGGTACATCGCGAGGCCCGAACCGAAGAAGTAGTGGGGGCCGATCGCACCGGGCGGGAAGTGCCGGTAGTGCGCGTAGGCGACCGCGAACACCTCGTCGGTCATCAGCGCGCCGAGCGTTGCGCGCCAGCGGAGCGGCAGGTGCGCGACGTACGGCGCGAGCGTCGCGCTGTACAGCAGGTGACGCAGGTTCACGATCAGCGTCGTCGCGAGCACGACGACGAAGCTGGCGCTGCCGGCGATCAGGCCGAGCGCGATGAATTGCGCGGAGCCCGCGAACACGGCGAGCGACATCAGCGCGCCGTGCCATGCGGCGAGCGGGCCGCCGCCGACGAGCGTGCCGAAGATCACGCCGAACGGCGCCGCGCCGATCATCATCGGGATCGTGTCGCGCGCGCCGTCGAGCCACTCGTTGAGCGGACGGCGAGGCGGGGGCGGGGGTGTGGGGTTCAAGGGACGCTTCTCCATGAGACGGAGGATAGCGGGCCGATACGGCGACGGCTTGTATGTTCTTGCGCCCGCCGCGGTTGGCGACGCACGCCGCGGCTCCGACTGCCGGAGGCCCGCGCGTCAGCGCGGCTGCCAGCGTCCGGGCGGCACGCCGAACATCCGTTTGAAATGTCGCGTGAAGTGGCTCTGGTCGACGAAGCCGCTGGCCGCGGCGACATCGGCGATCGACACGCCCGCGCGCAACGGCGCAAGCGCGCGCTGCAGTCGCAGCTGGTTGCGCCACGCATGCGGCGGCATCCCCGTCGTGCGGGTGAACAGGCGCGCTGCGTGAAACGTCGACAGGCCGGCGGCCTGTGCGACGTCGTCCAGCGTGACCGTGCACGTGAGATCGGCGGCGAGCCGTTCGCGCATCGCGTCGACGCGCGGCTCGTCGGCCGCGAGCACCGCCGGCTGCAGCCGCGCGTCCGCATGGCGCGCGATCAGTGTCGACAAAGCATCGAGCATCGCCGTTTCGGCGGCAAGCGGATCGTAGACGCGCGGTGCCGCAGTGGCCGGATCGTCGGCGGCCGGCTGCTCGTGCGGGTAGAACGGCGGCATGCGTTCGCTGCCGGCCTCCATCATCCGGTGCGCCAGCGCGAGCCGTGCCGCGAGATCGGGGTCGCGGATCACGCCGGACGGGAACCAGGGCGCATCCTGCGGGCGCCCCGCGATCGCGCTCGCGAGCGCGTGAATATAATCGACCGGCACGTAGCTGACGCGATAGCACCAGCCTTCGTCGGTCGCACGCGAGCCCGTGTGTACTTCGCCGGGATTGATCACGGGCACGGTGCCCGTTTCGGCGACATGGCCGCTGCCGCGACAGGTGTAGCGCTCCGCACCCTCGAGGATCACGGGGATCGTGTACGCGTCGTGCCAATGCGGCGCGAACGTATGGTCGCGATAGGTGGCCGTGAGCAGATCCGCGTCCGGCAACAGCGGCGTGCGCCAGTAGCGTGCGGAGTCCGGAAGAAGACGGGTGGCGGACATGGTCGGGCGCGAGGGCGGTCGAATCGACAGTGTATCGCTCGCGCGCCCGGCCGGCGCGGGCTTACTTGACCGGAATCGTCGTGCCGGCCGGCATCGGTACCGCGGTGACGGCGTTCTTCGGGCTGCCGCTGACAATGCGGTCGCTGTAGGTCAGGTAGACGAGCGTATTGCGCTTCTTGTCGACCACGCGCACGACGTGCAGCGTCTTGAAGATGAACGACATGCGCTCGCTGAACACGTCCGTCTGCTGCTTGAGCGGCTCCTTGAAGCTGAGCGGGCCGACCTGCCGGCATGCGATCGACGCTTCGCTCGGATCCTCGGCGACGCCGAGCGTGCCCTTGATCCCGCCGGTGCGCGCCCGCGACACGTAGCAAGTGACGCCGGTCACGAGCGGATCGTCGTACGCTTCGACGACCACGCGGTCGGAGCCCGTCACGCGGAAGTGGGTGTTGACGCTGCCGACTTCCTCCGCGTGCGCGAGCGGCGCGGTGGCAAAGGCGGAGAACAGCAGGGCGAACGGCGCGGCGGAAAGGAGGCGGTGCTTCATCGACGGAACCGGATGCGAATGCGGGACAGAGACTCTAGCATGCGCGTCGGTGGCCGACGGGTGCCGGAAAAACAAAAGGCCCGTCGAATGACGGGCCTTTCGCTGTCTGGCTCCCCGACCTGGGCTCGAACCAGGGACCTACGGATTAACAGTCCGGCGCTCTACCGACTGAGCTATCGGGGAATAAATCGGTACATCTGCTTGCTTGTTCGGTTACCAACAAAAAACCCGTCCACTTTCAACGGGCCTTTGCTTTTTGGCTCCCCGACCTGGGCTCGAACCAGGGACCTACGGATTAACAGTCCGGCGCTCTACCGACTGAGCTATCGGGGAACAAACAACAACAGCAGAGAAACGAGATTGTATGGAGTGTTCGCTAACCTGTCAACACTTTTGGGCGGCGGTGCACAAAAAATTTTTCATGGCACCGCTGCACGATCAGCGCTCGAGCAGGTGCAGCTTTTCCTGCACGTCCTTCCACTCGTCCGCGTCGGCCGGTGCCGGCTTGGTCTTCGTGATCGACGGCCAGTTCTTCGCCAGCTCGGCGTTCAGCTCGGTGAACTGCTGCTGGTCGCCCGGAACGTCTTCTTCGGCATAGATCGCATTGGTCGGGCACTCGGCGACGCACACGGCGCAGTCGATGCACTCGTCCGGATCGATGGCGAGAAAGTTGGGACCTTCACGGAAGCAATCCACCGGGCACACATCCACGCAGTCCGTGTATTTGCACTTGATGCAGCCTTCGGTCACAACGTGAGTCATTAAAACGCTCCTGCTTGGCGGTATATATGGGGTGGCGTTTGCGCCAAAAGCGGCATTGTAACTGAAGCGCAAAACCCGCATGGCGTGGTCGGCTATCCGGCTTATATCGTTTCGTGATTAGTTTATGGGGCCGACGGCGGATGCCGCGCACGCGGCGCCGGCGCGTCGGGGCCGGGCAGGGCGGGGGGCGGTTTCATGATGGTCGGGCCCGCATTCGGGTAACATGGCCGCAGACCGGGCGGCGCGCGGTGCGCCGGGGCCCTGTCACGATATTGGCGGTGCCGTAATCATGATCATCACTTCGCTGCTCGACACGGATCTCTACAAGTTCACGATGATGCAGGTCGTCCTGCATCACTTTCCTGCCGCAAACGTCGAATACCGGTTCCGGTGCCGCACGCCCGGCGTCGATCTCGTCCCGTACATCGACGAGATTCGCGACGAGGTGCGCGGCCTGTGTGCGCTGCGCTTCACCGACGTCGAACTCGACTACCTGCGGCGGATGCGCTTCATCAAGAGCGATTTCGTCGACTTCCTTGCGCTGTTCCACCTGAACGAGAAGTACATCTCGATCACGCCTTCGCCGAAGGGCAACGGCGAGATCGACATCGTGATCGAGGGGCCGTGGCTGCACACGATCCTGTTCGAGATCCCGGTGCTCGCGATCGTCAACGAGGTCTATTTCCGCAACACGCAGCGCGAGCCCGACTATCGCGAAGGCCGCGAGCGGCTGTGCGAGAAGGTCAAGCTGCTCGGCGCGAAGCCGGAGTTCGCGGACTGCAAGATCGCCGACTACGGCACGCGCCGGCGCTTCTCGAAGGTGTGGCACGAGGAGGTCGCGCTGACGCTGCGCGACGGGCTCGGGCCGCAGTTCGCGGGCACGAGCAACGTGTTCTACGCGATGAAGCACGACCTGACGCCGCTCGGCACGATGGCGCACGAATACCTGCAGGCGTGCCAGGCGCTCGGCCCGCGGCTGCGCGATTCGCAGACCTACGGTTTCGAGATGTGGGCGAAGGAGTATCGCGGCGACCTCGGGATCGCGCTGTCGGACGTCTACGGGATGGACGCGTTCCTGAACGACTTCGACATGTACTTCTGCAAGCTGTTCGACGGTGCGCGCCACGATTCGGGCGATCCGTTCGAGTGGGGCGAGCGGATGCTGCGCCACTACGAGGCGAATCGCTGCGACCCGCGCACCAAGGTGCTCGTGTTCTCGGACGCGCTCGACATCCCGAGGGTCATGCAACTGTACGAACGGTTCCGCGGCCGCTGCAAGCTCGCGTTCGGGGTCGGCACCAACCTCACGAACGATCTCGGCTACGTGCCGCTGCAGATCGTGATCAAGATGGTCCGCTGCAACGGGCAGCCGGTCGCGAAGCTGTCGGATTCGCCGGGCAAGAGCATGTGCGACGACAAGGCGTATCTCGCCTACCTGCGCCAGGTGTTCGGCATCCCACAGCCGGTCGACGACGGCGCATCGAAGTAAGCATCGGCCGCGCGGCCAGGTGCGTCGCGGCGAGGGCGGCCGGTATAATCGGACGGTATTGCACGCCAACGTCACGAGGACCGTTCATGGACACTTCCGCTGCCCGTCGCCAGATCCTCGCACGCATTCGCGCGGCGCAAGGGCGCGCGGCCGAACCCGATGCAGCGGAGCGCGACGGCGTCGACGACTATCTCGCCCGTCATCCCGAGGGGCCACGCCCGCCGCTGCCGGCCGACCTCGTCGCCGCATTCGTCGAGGAAGCGGCGCGCCTGTCGACCACGGTCGACGAAGTCGCGACACTTGCCGACGCGCCCGCCGCCGCTGCCCGCTATCTTTCCGCCCACGGCCTGCCGATGCAGGCCGTCGCATGGCGCACGCTGTCCGAGCTCGACTGGGCCGGTGCAGGCCTGTCGGTCGAATGCCGCAAGCCGCGCGACGGCGATCTCGTCGGCCTGACCGGCTGCTTCTGCGCGACCGCCGAAACGGGTTCGCTGGTGCTGCTGTCCGGCCCCGACACCTATGCATCGGCCGGCCTGCTGCCGGAGACGCACATCGCGATCGTGCCGGCGTCGCGGATCGTCGCGGGTCATGAAGACGCATTCGCGCTGATTCGCGCGGAGCGCGGCGAACTGCCGCGCGCGGTCAATTTCGTATCGGGCCCGTCGCGCACGGGCGACATCGAGCAGACCATCGTGCTGGGCGCACACGGCCCGTATCGCGTTCACGCGATCGTCGTGCGGGGCGCATGACGCGCCCGCCGGATCCCTCCGCACTCGACTGACTCGACTCACTCGCACAAGGAAGTTCTGCATGAAACGACATGCCGCCTGGGCGGGCATGGCGTCGGGAGCCGCGCTTGGCGCCGTTCCCGCGCTCGCATCGGCCGCCACGCTCGACGGTGCCACGCTGTCCGCGCTCTGGGGCATCCCGTTCGCCGGGATCCTGCTGTCCATCGCGGTGTTCCCGCTCGTCGCTCCGGTGTTCTGGCATCACCACTTCGGCAAGATCGCCGCGGCGTGGGCGATCGCATTCCTGGCCCCGTTCGCACTCGCGTTCGGCGCGGGCACCGCGTTCGGCACGCTCGTGCACGCGCTGCTCGAGGAGTACATCCCGTTCATCGTGCTGCTGACCGCGCTCTACACGGTCGCCGGCGGCATCTGCGTGAACGGCAACCTGCACGGCACGCCGAAGCTGAATACCGCGATCCTCGCGCTCGGCACGCTGCTCGCGAGCGTGATGGGCACGACGGGCGCCGCGATGCTGCTGATCCGGCCGCTGCTGCGCGCGAACGACAACCGCAAACATGTCGTGCACGTCGTGATCTTCTTCATCTTCCTCGTCGCGAACGCGGGCGGTTCGCTGTCGCCGCTCGGCGATCCGCCGCTGTTCCTCGGGTTCCTGAACGGCGTGAGCTTCTTCTGGACGACCACGCATCTCGCGCTGCCGATGCTGTTCATCTGCGCGGTGCTGCTGACGCTGTTCTTCCTGCTCGATACGTACTTCTACCGGAAGGGCGGCGAGGTGCGGCCGGCCGCGCTCGATCCGACACCCGACGGCGCCGCGCTGTCGATCGACGGCAAGGTCAACTTCGCGCTGCTCGCGGCCGTGATCGGCCTCGTGCTGATGAGCGGCATCTGGAAACCGGGCATCACGTTCGACGTGTGGGGCACGCACGTCGCGCTGCAGAATCTCGTGCGCGACGTCGCGCTGGTCGTCGTGGCGCTCGCGTCGCTCGCGCTGACACCGCGTTCGGCACGCGCGGGCAACGCGTTCAACTGGGCGCCGATCGAGGAGGTGGCGAAGCTGTTCGCGGGGATCTTCGTGACGATCGCGCCGGTGATCGTGATCCTGCGCGCGGGCGCGGACGGTGCGTTCGCGCAGATCGTCCATCTCGTCACGGGGCCCGACGGCAAGCCGATCGACGCGATGTACTTCTGGGCGACCGGCCTGCTGTCGTCGTTCCTCGACAATGCGCCGACCTACCTCGTGTTCTTCAACCTCGCGGGCGGCGATGCGCAGTCGCTGATGACGACGGGCGCGACGACGCTCGCCGCGATTTCCGCGGGGGCAGTGTTCATGGGCGCGAACAGCTACATCGGCAATGCGCCGAACTTCATGGTGAAGGCGATCGCGGAATCGCGCGGCGTGAAGATGCCGAGCTTCTTCGCGTATCTCGGCTGGGCGCTCGTCGTGCTGGTACCGATATTCCTGCTGACGTCGTGGATTTTCTTCACGGCGTAGGCTGACGATTTTCAACCAAGCGCGGACGGTCCCGACGGCGCACGATGCGCCGCGTTCCGGCCGCGGCATGCGGAGATGGCGATGCAAAAGATCCTGGTCGCACGTCCGATTTTTCCGGACGTCATCGAGCGGCTCGAGCAATATTTCGAAGTCGACTGGAACAACGGCGACGCGCTCGCCCCCGACGCGCTCGCCGCGCGTCTCGCCGACAAGGACGGCGCGCTGACGGCGGGCGACCCGGTCGGCGCAGCCGCGCTCGCGGCGGCCCCGCGCCTGCGCGTCGTGTCGAACATGGCGGTCGGCTACAACAACTTCGACATGGCCGCGTTCAACGCGGCGAACGTGCTCGGCACCAACACGCCCGACGTGCTGAACGAGTCGACCGCCGATTTCGGCTGGGCGCTGATGATGGCCGCCGCGCGCCGGATCGCCGAGTCCGAGCACTGGCTGCGCGCCGGGCACTGGCAGAAGTGGGCGTACGACGGCTTCCTCGGCAGCGACATTTACGGCTCGACGCTCGGCGTCATCGGGATGGGGCGCATCGGCCAGGCGCTCGCGCGGCGCGCGCGCGGCTTCGGGATGCAGGTGATCTATCACAACCGGTCGCGGGTCGCGCCGGAGATCGAGGCCGAACTGAACGCCGAGTATGTGTCGAAGGAGGCGCTGCTGTCGCGCGCCGATCACGTCGTGCTGGTGCTGCCGTACACGAAGGAGAACCATCACACGATCGGCGCGGCCGAGCTCGCGCAGATGAAGCCCACCGCCACGCTGACCAACATCGCGCGCGGCGGCATCGTCGACGACGCGGCGCTGGCCGCCGCGCTGCGCGACGGGACGATCGCCGCGGCCGGCCTCGACGTATACGAAGGCGAGCCGAGCGTGCATCCGGCGCTGCTCGAGGTGCCGAACGTCGTGCTGACCCCGCACATCGCGAGCGCGACCGAAAAGACGCGCCGCGCGATGGCGAACCTCGCCGCCGACAACCTGATTGCCGCGCTGGGCGAAGGGCCGCGCGCGGGGCAGCCGCCGAACCCGATCAACCCTGACGTGATCGGGAAGCCGCGCGCATGATGACGACGTTGTTGCTGGCGGCGGTCGTCGTGCTGGCCGTCGCGCTGGCGGTGGCCGTCGTCGCGCTCATGCGCGGCGGCGGCAGCCGCGACGATGCGGTGGTGCTCGGCGACCAGATCGAGGACGCCGCGCACGCGCAGGCACGCGCGGTCGAGCGGCTCGAACGCGAGTTGCGCGGCGAGATCGTCGAGAACGCGCGCGGCTCGCGCACCGAGCTGGCGGGCAGTTTCTCGCAGCTTCAGCAGACGCTCGCGACGCAGCTGACGAGCATCGCGACCGTGCAGAACAACCAGATCGAGGGTTTCGCGCAGCAGCTCGGCAAGCTCGTCGCCGGCAATGCGCAGCAGTTCGATGCGATGCGCGAGAGCGTGCAGCGCCAGGCGCAGCAGGCGCGCGAAGAGCAGACGGTCGCGCTGCGGCTGTTCGGCGACACGTTGAACCGGCAGCTCACGCAACTGACCGAGGCCAACGACCGCCGGATCGGCGAAGTGCGGGCGACGCTCGAGCAGCGGCTGAAGGAAATCGAGACGAACAACGCGGCGAAGCTCGAGGAGATGCGCCGCACCGTCGACGAGAAGCTGCACGCGACGCTCGAACAGCGGCTCGGCGAATCGTTCAAGCTCGTGTCGGACCGGCTCGAGCAGGTGCATCGCGGGCTCGGCGAGATGCAGACGCTCGCGGCCGGCGTCGGCGACCTGAAGAAGGTGCTGACCAACGTGAAGACGCGCGGCACGTGGGGCGAGGTACAGCTCGAGGCCTTGCTCGAGCAGATGCTCACGCCCGACCAGTATGCGAAGAACGTCGCGACGGTGCCGAAGAGCAGCGAACGTGTCGAATTCGCGATCCGGTTGCCGGGCCGCGACGCCGGCACGCGTGACGCGCCGCCGGTGTGGCTGCCGATCGACGCGAAATTCCCGCGCGAGGACTACGAGCGGCTGATCGATGCGCAGGAGCGCGCCGATTCGGCGGCAGTCGAGGAAGCGGCGCGTGCGCTCGAAGCGCGCGTGCGGATGGAGGCGCGTACGATCGCCGAGAAGTACGTCGCGCCGCCGCATACGACCGACTTCGCGTTGCTGTTCCTGCCGACCGAGGGGCTCTATGCGGAGATCCTGCGCCGCCCGGGGCTGACCGACCTGCTGCAGCGCGACTATCGCGTGACGGTGGCCGGGCCGACGACGCTGACCGCGCTGCTGAACAGCCTGCAGATGGGCTTCCGCACGCTGGCGATCGAGCAGCGCTCGAGCGAAGTGTGGCAGGTGCTGGGGGCGGTGAAGACCGAGTTCGGCAAGTTCGGCGATGTGCTCGCGCGCACGAAGGCGCAGCTCGAAACGGTCACGCGTTCGATCGAGGCCGCCGAGCAGCGCACCCGTGTGATGAACCGCAAGCTGAAGCAGGTCGAGGCGTTGCCGGGCGAGACGGCGGCCGGGCTGCTCGGCGCGGAAGGCGCGGACGGCGCCGATGCGGACGACGCATGACGCGTGGGGCCGAATTCGGCCGCAACTGACGGGAACGAATACGGGCGCCGCGGCGCCCGTATTCTTTTGAAGCAGCGACCGGCGTGGCCGGGCTGCGCTCAGTTTCCGGCGAGCGTGCGCAACGCGTCGTCCGTTACGCGCACGATGCGCCATTCCGGCAGCACGGTCGCGCCCATCTTCTCGTAGAAGTCGATCGCCGGCTGGTTCCAGTCGAGCACCGACCATTCGAAGCGGCCGCAGCGGCGCTCGACGGCCAGTGCCGCGAGGTGCCGCAGCATCGCGGTGCCGAGGCCCGTGCCGCGTTGTGATGGCTGCACGTACAGATCCTCGAGATACAGGCCGCGACGGCCGAGGAACGTCGAATAGTTGTGGAAGAACAACGCATACGCGACGATCGCGCCGTCGAGCTCGGCCACCAGCGCTTCGGCGGCGGGCCGCTCGCCGAACAGCGCGTCGGCGAGATCGGCGTCGGTCGCGACGAACAGGTGCGTGAGTTTCTCGAACTCGGCCAGTTCGCGCATCAGCGCGAGGATCGCGCCGACGTCGCGCGCTTCGGCCGTGCGGATCAGCGGCGCGCCGCTCACGCTTCCTCCGGCGGATCGGACAGCACGATCTCGATGCCGCCGAAGCGCGAGGCGACCCAGTTGTACGCGTGGCATGCGATCCACAGCAGCACGAACCCGAGGATCGCGTTCAGCAGCAGCGCGCTCAGGATCGTGCTCAGTTCGACCATCCCGTAGCGGATGTATGCGACCAGAATGCCGAGCAGCACGATCGGCACGCTGAACGTCAGGTAGACGAGGATCAGCGCCTTCGCGGTTTGCCCCGCGGCGATCGACGAGATTTGTTTTTTCATGTGCGGATTGCCCCCGTAGAGATATACCGATTGGAATTCAGATCAGGCCGTCGAGCGGCAGGATGTCGACCGGGGCGCCCGCGTCGACTGCCGCGGTATCGTGGCCCAGGACGATGAAACAGTTGGCGGCCGCGAGGCCGCTCAGCGATGCGGAACTCTGCGAGCCGGCCGGCGCGACGTGCCATTGGCCATCGGCGGCGCGCGTCGCGATGGCGCGCAGGTACTCGGTGCGGCCCGGGCGCTTCTTCAGTGCCTGGGTGCTGAGCGCCGTGTACATCGCCGGCGGCGGCGTGTGCGCGCCGGCCAGCGTCAACAGCGCGGGACGCACGATCGCATTGAACGTCACGGCGGAGGCGACCGGATTGCCGGGCAGCCCGAAGAACAGCACGCTGCCGGCGCCGTCGGCCGCGCGCGCGAGCGTGCCGCATGCGAGCGGCCGGCCGGGCCGCAGCGCGAGGCTCGCGAAGGTCACGTCGCCGAGCCGCGCCATCACGTCACGCGTGAAGTCGGCTTCGCCGACCGACACGCCGCCCGACGTGATCACCGCATCGGCCTGTGCGGCGACGGCATCGCGCAGCGCGCGTTCGAGCGCGGCCGGATCGTCGCGGACGATGCCGAGATCGAGCGCGTCGATGTGCAGTCTTTCCAGCATCGCGATCAGCATCCCGCGATTGCTGTCGTACAGCGTGCCGCGATCGAGCGGCTCGCCGGGTTCGCGCAGTTCGTCGCCGGTCGAGAACACGGCGACACGCACGCGGCGGCGCACCGTGACCTCGCGGCACCCGAATGACGCGAGCAGGCCGAGATCGGACGGGCGCAGGATGCGACCCGCGGCGAGCGCGCAGGCGCCGCGCGCGAGATCCTCGCCGGCCTTGCGGCAGTTTGCGCCGCGCGCGGCGTCATGCGCGGCGAAGCGGATGACATCGCCGTCGATGCGAACGCGTTCCTGCGGAATGACCGTATCGCATCCGGCCGGCATCGGCGCGCCGGTCATGATGCGGATGCACGCGCCGGGCGCCACGGCGCCGTCGAACGGATGACCGGCGAATGCCGTGCCGGCGACCGTCAGCGTGATATCGCCGGCCGATACGGGCGCACTTGCGCTGCCGTCGAACGCGTAGCCGTCCATCGCCGAGTTGTCGTACGCGGGAATGTCGAACGGCGCATTCACGTCGGCCGCGAGCACGCGATCGAGCGCGTCATGCAGCGACACCGTGTCGCACGCGTCGACCGGTACCGCGAAACGGCACGCGAGCGCCTGCGCGTCGGCGAGCGACAGCGGAGCATCGGAATCGGGTGCGGATCGGGAGGCGGGCGTGGATTGCGTGATCATCAGTCGGACTGCGCCGCAAGGCGTATCGGGTTCGTGGCCGGTGGCGCGAAGAGGGCGCCTGAGCGCGGAGGCGCATGCGGTGGGCGGGAACGGTGCCGGTGCCGTCAGCGGCGGGCAAGCGCGGCGAGTTCCTGCCGGGAGTTGGCATTGTAAAACGCACGCTCGTCGCGAAACTCGACTTCGACCGTCTTGTGGCGTGCGTACCACGCACGCACCTTGCGCTCGCCGGCCGCGAGCCCGGCGGCGAGATCGTCGGCGAGCGACGTGCGCAGCAGCGCGAAGGTCGGTTGCGGCGAGCGTGCCTGCTGCGCGTCGACGGTCACCGCCATCGCGATGTCGGCCTGCTGCGCGTCGAGCGCCGCGTGCAGGCGCGCGACCAGGTCGGCCGGCAAAAACGGCGTATCGCAGGGCGAGCACACGACGAGCGGGGCGCGCGCCGCCCGCATGCCGGCGAGCAGGCCCGCGAGCGGGCCGGGAAAATCGGGTGTTTCGTCCGGCACGACGCGCGCGTCGAACGGCGCACCGAGCTCGGCGTAGCGATCGGCGTTGCGATTCGCGCTGATCAGCGTCTCGTCGACCTGCGGCGACAGCCGGCGCAGTACGTGCAGCGCGAGCGGCGTATCGTCGAGCAGCTGCAGGCCCTTGTCGGCGCCGCCCATGCGGGTCGCGCGACCGCCCGCGAGCAGCAGGCCGGCAATGGAGGGCGACGCGGAAGCGGGCATCACGGGAAGTCGGGGCGCGTCAGCCGCCGATGTACGACATTTCGACGCGCTTGCCCGCGCTGTCGGGCGCGGTGTCGCCGGCTGCGCTGCCGCGCAGCTGCGAATAGCGGTCGGTGCGGGCCTGCCAGATCCGGGCGATCGCGGTCGCGATCTCGGCGTCGCTTGCGCCGCCGCGCACCAGCGCGCGCAGATCGTGCCCCGCAGACGCGAACAGGCACAGGTACAGCTTGCCTTCGGTCGACAGCCGTGCGCGCGTGCAGTCGCCGCAGAATGCCTGCGTGACGCTCGAGATCACGCCGATCTCGCCGCTGCCGTCCGCATAGCCCCAGCGCTGCGCGGTTTCCGCCGCCGTGTGGGCCTCGAGCGGTACGAGCGGGAACTGTTCGGCGATCCGCGCGACGACGTCCGCGGACGGCAACACCTCGGTCATGTTCCAGCCGTTCGACGTGCCGACGTCCATGTATTCGATGAAGCGCAGGATCACGCCGGTGCCGCGGAAGCGCTCGGCCATCGGCAGGATCTCGCTGTCGTTGGTGCCGCGCTTCACGACCATGTTGACCTTGACCGGCGCGAGGCCTGCGGCCTGGGCGGCGAAGATGCCGTCGAGTACGTCGGCGCTTGCGAAGTCGGCGTCGTTCATGCGCTTGAACAGCGTGTCGTCGAGCGCGTCGAGGCTGACCGTCACGCGCGTGAGTCCGGCGTCCTTCAGCGCGCGCGCCTTGCGCGCGAGCAGCGAGCCGTTGGTGGTCAGGGTCAGGTCGAGCGGGCGGCCGTCATGGGTCGTCAGGCGCGCGAGGCGCTCGATCAGGAATTCGAGGTTCTTGCGCAGCAGCGGCTCGCCGCCTGTGATGCGGATCTTTTCGACGCCGTGGGCGACGAACAGCCGCGCCACGCGCTCGATCTCTTCGTGCGTGAGCAGCGCGCTGTGCGGCAGGAACGGATAATTCTTGTCGAACACGTCGCGCGGCATGCAGTACACGCAACGGAAGTTGCAGCGGTCCGTCACCGAGATGCGCAGGTCGCGCAGCGGCCTGGCGAACTTGTCGGCCAGGGCGCCGTCAGGGGCGAGCGCGGCGCCGGAGATATCCGGCATGCCGCTGACGTCGGCGAGAGGAATGATGCGTCGGGACATGTTGAAAGAAGTGCGAGCCAGACCTGTATTTTAGCCGCAAGCGGCTTGTCGGGCCGGTGGGCGGAAACCCGCAGCGCGGAAACGAAAAAGCCCGCCGGAGGCGGGCTTTTCCTGGTCGGGCGATGCGTCGCTTAATGGTGCGACGTTTCGACCTGCTGCATCGGGGTCGAATCGACCGGCGGCAGCGCCTTGCGCTCGCGCGGCACGCGGGCCGTGCGCGGCAGGTGCGACGCGGCTTCCTGAGCAGCGCGGAACTTGTCGGCGTCCGTGTTCACCCACACGAGACCGGCTTGTTCCAGCACGACATCGAGGCTCGCCGAGGCGGGCGCAGCGACCGGCTGTACAGGTGCCGATACCGGTGCGGCAACGGCTTCGACCGGTGCAGCTTCGACGTGAGCCGGTTCGACGGCTACCGGGGCCACTTCGACTGCGACGACCGGTGCCGGTGCGGCTTGCTCGACGGGCGCGGACTGCGGCGCTTCGACGGCAGCCGGCACGGCCGGCACTTCGAACGCATCGGTCGGCGAAACCGCGACCGGAGCCGGGCCGGCTTCCGGAGCGGAGGCCGGTGCGACCGGTGCCGGTTCGGCTGCCTGGGCGACCACGGCGGGCTCGAGCGGGGCGACCGGTGTCGCTTCGACGCGAACCGGCGCCGGTTGCGGCTCGACCGCGGCCGGTGCAACCGGTTCGGCACGTTGCTCGATTGCTGCTTCGGCAACGACGGCGCCTGCCGCGGCTACGGCTGCCACGGCGGCCGCATGGGCCGGCTCGCCCGCGCCCTGGGCTTCCGTCGTCACGGCCTGCACTGCCGCTTCACCGTCCGCGTCTTGTTCGGCGTGGTCGACGGCTGCGCCTTCGTCCTCGCGCTCGCGACGACCACCGCGGCGGCCACGGCGGCGACGGCGACGTTCCTCGCCGTCACGTGCGCCGGCTTCCGCGTCGGCAGCCACATCGTCGCCCGGCAGGGCAGCCACTGCGGCCTGGTCGGCTTCCGCTTCCGGATGGTTCTCGCCACGGGTGACGGTCTCGAGCGTAGCCGCATGCTGCGTCGGCTTGCGGCGCTCACCGCGCTCGCGACGCTCGCCGCGGCCGGCAGCCTCGACGGCTTCCGACTGCTCGGTGCGCTCGCGCGGTTCGCGGTTCTCGCGCGGCTCACGGCTTTCGCGCGGCTCGCGCGGTTCGCGGCCTTCGCGCGGCTCGCGTGGTTCGCGGCCTTCGCGGCCTTCGCGGCCTTCGCGCGGGCCACGGCCCTCACGACCTTCGCGGCCCTCGCGGCTTTCACGCGGTTCGCGACCCTCGCGCAGTTCGCGACCCTCACGCGGTTCACGACCCTCGCGGGGTTCACGCGGCTCGCGCAGTTCCTTGCCTTCGCGCTCCTGGCGTTGCGGCTGGCCACGGCCTGCCGCTGCCTGGTCGCGACCACCCTGAGCCTGCTGGGCGCCGCCGCGACGGTTACGGTTGCGATCGCCGCCGCGCTGGTCGGTCTTCTCGGTCCGCTCGCGGGCCGGACGGGCAGCCTGTTCCTTCGCCGGTGCCGGTGCAACCGGCGCGGGCGCCGGAGCCGGCGACATGCCGAACAGGCCCTTCAGCCAGCCGATGAAGCCGCCGCTTGCCACGGCGACCGGGGCGGGTGCCGCAACCGGTTCGGCCGGGCGCTGCGGCGCCGGGCTCGGGGCCGGGCGCTCGGGCGTGATGCCCTTGACTGCGGCTTCCTGCTTCGGCTTCACTTCGGCTGCGCGCTTGCTGTAGCCGGTTTCCGACTCCAGTTCGCGGGCGGCTTCCTCGGCCATCTTCCAGGACGCGCGCGGATCGTCGAGGCGTGCGTCGTCATGGCGCAGGCGTTCGAGCTTGTAGTGCGGCGTATCGAGGTGCTTGTTCGGGATCAGCACGATGCCGACCTTGAAGCGCGACTCGATCTTGTTGATTTCCTGACGCTTTTCGTTGAGCAGGAAGGCGGTCACCTCGACCGGCACCTGGCAGTGGATCGCCGCGGTGTTTTCCTTCATCGCTTCTTCCTGAATGATCCGCAGGACCTGCAGTGCGGACGATTCGGTGTCGCGGATGTGGCCGGTGCCGTTGCAGCGCGGGCACGTCACGTGGCTGCCTTCCGACAGCGCCGGACGCAGGCGCTGGCGCGACAGTTCCATCAGGCCGAAGCGGGAGATCTTGCCCATCTGCACGCGCGCACGGTCGTGCTTGAGCGCGTCCTTCAGGCGTTGCTCGACTTCGCGCTGGCTCTTCGCCGACTCCATGTCGATGAAGTCGATCACGATCAGGCCGCCGAGGTCGCGCAGGCGCAGCTGGCGGGCAACTTCGTCCGCTGCTTCGAGGTTCGTGCGGGTTGCCGTTTCCTCGATGTCCGCGCCCTTGGTCGCACGCGCCGAGTTCACGTCGATCGCGACGAGCGCTTCGGTGTGGTCGATCACGATCGCGCCGCCCGACGGCAGCGGCACCGTGCGCGAGTACGCGGTCTCGATCTGGTGCTCGATCTGGAAGCGGGAGAAGAGCGGTACGTCGTCGTGGTAGCGCTTCACCTTCGACACGTTGTCCGGCATCACGATGTCCATGAACGCACGGGCCTGATCGTAGATCTCGGTCGTGTCGATCAGGATTTCGCCGATATCGGGCTGGAAATAGTCCCGGATCGCGCGGATCACGAGGCTCGATTCCAGATAGATCAGCATCGGCTGGCCGGCGTTGCCGCTTTGCGACGCCGCTTCGATCGCGCGCCACAGCTGCAGCAGGTAGTTCAGGTCCCACTGCAGTTCCTCGGCGCTGCGGCCGATGCCCGCGGTACGGGCGATCATGCTCATGCCGTCCGGAATCTGCAGCTGCGCCATGGTTTCGCGCAGTTCCTGGCGCTCGTCGCCTTCGATCCGGCGCGACACACCGCCGCCGCGCGGATTGTTCGGCATCAGTACCAGATAGCGGCCGGCGAGCGAGATGAAGGTCGTCAGGGCGGCGCCCTTGTTGCCACGCTCTTCCTTCTCGACCTGGACGATCAGTTCCTGGCCTTCGCGCAGGGCATCCTGGATGCGCGCGGAGCGCATGTCGATGCCTTCCTTGAAGTACTGGCGGGCGACTTCCTTGAACGGCAGGAAGCCGTGGCGGTCTTCGCCGTAGTTGACGAAGCACGCTTCGAGCGACGGCTCGATACGGGTGATGACACCTTTGTAGATATTGCCTTTGCGCTGTTCGCGCCCGGCGGTCTCGATGTCGATGTCGATGAGCTTCTGCCCATCGACGATGGCGACGCGCAGCTCCTCCTGCTGCGTCGCATTGAACAGCATGCGTTTCATGAACGGCTCCAGGCGGCTCCGCTGCCGGCGCCTCGCGGTTGTCAGTCGCGAGGGCGGGAACGACGGCAGGCCGCACCTTGTTGTGTTGTCACGAGCACGCTGGAGCGGGAACGATGGCGGGGAGAATTGCCTGAAGAGGCGCTTGGGCCCGAAAGACGGGGCCGGCGGCCGTAGGGCACCTGCGAATACGGTTTCAAAGCACGGCGTTCACACACCGCACGCTGCAAAAGCGCGCTAAGCCTGAGTCCGGGCATTGCCACGGGCGCGCGCAATGTGTCGCGCGCGCCGACGGGCGGCAGATGCTGCGGCTTGGGCCGCAGCGGGGAGTATCGAATCCAGCCCGACTTTCCCGCTTGGGGTGTACTTCCCTGGTTTGACGTCGCCAAGCCCCGCACGCTTCGCGGGGCCAAATCGGGCGCAACGCCGTAATTTTCGCAACCGGCAGCCTGCGGACGCACTTCGCGCCGTCGGGCTGCCGATCAAATTCTTTTCAACCAACTTTCCGTTACCGCGGCGCCTTGTCGACCGAATCCGCCTGTGGGCGCGATCCTTGCCGACGGGCGGCGCCGTGCGTGCAACTTGCTGCATCTCTTTGATCAGGGGCGAGCAGCAGACCCCCGGCGCAAGTAAAATAGCGGTTTGCGCTTGCGCCTTGCCCGACTCGGTCGGGGCCGGCCTGTCAGGCCACCCTCAACGTCAGGCTGGGCAAAATTATATTCAGTATGAATGAGTTAGG
Source organism: Burkholderia cepacia GG4 (assembly GCF_000292915.1). Lineage (NCBI taxonomy): Bacteria > Pseudomonadati > Pseudomonadota > Betaproteobacteria > Burkholderiales > Burkholderiaceae > Burkholderia > Burkholderia cepacia. The sequence continues at coordinate 2,642,161 of NC_018513.1, read as the reverse complement.
CAAAATATCCCAGAATTCAGTTGCAAGCGGTCAGGTATCGATGATCGAGATCGATGAAAACTCGGCCGGTCAGCGGATCGACAACTTCCTGTTGCGCGTCTGTAAAGGCGTGCCCAAGAGCCATATCTACCGGATCCTGCGCAGCGGCGAAGTGCGCGTAAACAAGGGCCGGGTCGACGCCCAGTATCGCCTCGCGTTCGGCGACATCGTCCGCGTGCCGCCCGTGCGGGTGGCGGCGGCCGACCTCGCGCGCGCCGACACGCCGATCGTGCCGCCCGCGCAGTTCGACGTGCTGTACGAGGACGACGCGATGCTCGTCATCAACAAGCCGGCCGGCGTCGCCGTGCACGGCGGCAGCGGCGTCGCGTTCGGCGTGATCGAGCAGATGCGCCAGGCGCGCCCGCGCGCGAAATTCCTCGAACTCGTGCACCGGCTGGACCGCGAGACCTCCGGGATCCTGATGCTCGCGAAGAAGCGCACGGCGCTCGTCGGCCTGCACGAGCAGATTCGCGAAAACCGGATGGACAAGCGCTACTTTGCATGCGGCCACGGCGAATGGCAGCCCGACTGGGGCCGCCGCCGCGCGGTGAAGGCGCCGCTGTTCAAGTATTCGACCCCGGAAGGGGAGCGCCGGGTGCGGGTGCAGGACGACGGACTGCCGTCGCACACGGTGTTCAACCTGATCGAGCGCTGGCCGGACTACGTGCTGGTCGAAGCGGAACTCAAAACGGGTCGGACCCATCAGATCCGTGTGCACCTCGCGCATCTCGGCCTGCCGATCGCCGGCGACGCCAAGTACGGCGATTTCGCACTGAACAAGGCGCTGGCGCGCGCGAACGCGCAGCCATCCCTGAAACGGATGTTCCTGCATGCGTACCGGCTGCGGCTCGCGCACCCGCTGACCGGCGAGGCGCTGCAGTTCGACGCGCCGCTGCCGGACGAATGCCGGCGCTTCCTCGATCAACTCAGCGCTCTGCGCGATACCGCCTGAATCGCATGGCCCGACAGCAATTTGATCTGATTGTCTTCGACTGGGACGGCACGCTGATGGATTCGACTGCGCACATCGCGCACAGCATCCAGGCGGCCTGCCGCGATCTCGGCCTGCCCACGCCGTCCGACGAGGCGTCCCGCTATGTGATCGGGCTCGGCCTGCGCGATGCGTTGCAGATTACCGCTCCGACCCTCGATCCGTCCGACTATCCGCGGCTGGCCGAGCGCTACCGCTATCACTACCTGCTGGACGACGAGCGCATCGAGCTGTTCGCCGGCGTGCGCGAGTTGCTCGCGGAATTGCGCGATACGGGTTACCTGCTCGCGGTCGCGACCGGCAAGGGCCGGGTCGGGCTGAACCGCGTGCTCGACCAGTCGAAGCTGACGAGCGTGTTCGATGCAACGCGCTGCGCGGACGAGACGTTCTCGAAGCCGCATCCGGCCATGCTGCACGAACTGTCCCGCGAATTGGGGCAGGATCTTGCGCGTACCGTGATGATAGGCGACACCACGCACGACCTGCAGATGGCCGCGAGCGCAGGGGCGGCCGGCATCGGCGTCTCGTACGGCGCGCATACGGCCGATGCGCTGGCCGCGCTGACGCCGCGCTTCGTCGCGCCGGACGTCGTCGCGCTGGCGGCGTGGCTGCGGGAGCACGCATGAGCGCGGCGCCCGAAGCCGTGCGCGTGTGCGCATCGGACGCGCTGGCCGACGGCGGTGCCGGCGTGCGCGTCGATGCGACGCTGCGCGGCGAGCAGGCGGTCGTGTTCTTCGTGCGCTACGAAGGCCGTGCGTACGGTTACCTGAACCGCTGCGCGCATGTGCCGATGGAGCTCGACTGGGCCGAAGGGCAGTTCTTCGAGTCGTCGGGTCTCTACCTGATGTGCGCGACGCACGGCGCGATCTACGCGCCGGATACCGGCAAGTGTGTCGGCGGCCCGTGCCGCGGCGGCCGCCTGCGGCCGGTGGAGGTCGACGAGCGCGACACCTCCGACGGGCGTGCGGTATTCTGGGTGCCCGACGCCGACCTGGGTCCCGCTGCACCGACCACTCCCGCCACGACCGACTGACGACACCACTGCATGGCCGACCAACCGAATTTCCCCGATTCCTCGTCCCGTCCCGACAGCCGCGAACCGAACTGGGAGCGCGCGGTGCTCGAGCGGATCGCGCTCGCGGCCGTCAAGGAACAGCGCGCGGCGCGGCGCTGGAAGATCTTCTTCCGCTTCGCGTTCCTCGGCGTATTCGTGCTGCTCGCGTTCGCGCTGATCGAGTTCTCGAGCGATTCGAAGTTCGCGGCGAGCGGCCGGCATACGGCACTCGTGACGATCGACGGCGAGATCGCGGCCGGCGTCAACGCGAACGCCGAGGACATCAACACGGCACTCGACGCCGCATTCGAGGACGACGGCACGGCAGGCGTCGTGCTGCGGATCAACAGTCCGGGCGGCAGCCCGGTGCAGGCCGGCATGGTCTATGACGAGATCCGCCGGCTGCGCGTGAAGTATCCGGACAAGCCGTTGTACGTCGTCGTGACCGATATGTGCGCATCGGGCGGTTATTACATCGCGTCGGCCGCCGACAAGATATTCGTCGACAAGGCGAGCATCGTCGGCTCGATCGGCGTGCTGATGGACGGGTTCGGCTTCACGGGCCTGATGGGCAAGCTCGGCGTCGATCGCCGCTTGCACACGTCGGGTGAAAACAAGGGCTTCTACGATCCGTTCTCGCCCGAGACGCCGAAGATGGACGCCCATGCGCAGGCGCTGCTCGACCAGGTCCATGCGCAGTTCATCAAGGCGGTGAAGGATGGCCGCGGCAAGCGGCTGCATGAAACGCCCGACATGTTCTCGGGCCTGTTCTGGACGGGCGAGAAAGCCGTCGAACTCGGGCTCGCCGACAGCTACGGCACGACCGACACGGTCGCGCGCGACGTGCTGAAGGCGCCCGATCTGGTCGACTACACGGTCAAGGAAAGCCTGACGAACCGCGTCGCGCGCAAGTTCGGCGCGGCCGTTGGCGGCGCCGCGATGAAGGCGCTCACCGCGGGCGGCACGTCGTTCAGCCTGCGCTGAGCGGCGCACGGGGCCATGCGCCCCGTTGCTGCGCCGCCGCCGGAGCGCGGTCTCAGTTCGCGAGCAGCAGGAAGATGGCAGGGCGCTTGTGCAGATTCGGCGCAGGCGCTTTTTTCCAGTCCGCCACCGTGCGGCTTGCGATCGTCTCGGTCTCGAGGGTCAGGTCGGCTGCGACGCAGATTTGCGTCGACGGCGCGCAGGTCGCGACGAGCGTGTCGAGCATCGCGTGGTTCCGGTACGGCGTCTCGATGAAGATCTGCGTCTGGCGCCCCTTGCGCGACAACTGCTCGAGTTCGCGCAGGCGTTTCGCGCGCGCGGCCGCGTCGACCGGCAGGTAGCCGTTGAACGCGAAACTCTGGCCGTTCAGGCCCGACGCCATCAGCGCGAGCAGGATCGAACTCGGCCCGACGAGCGGCACGACCTTCACGCCGCGCTCGTGTGCGCGGCGCACCAGCAGCGCGCCGGGATCGGCAACGGCGGGGCAGCCGGCCTCGGACACGAGTCCGGCGTCCGCGCCCGCCAGCACGGGCGCGAGCAGCCGGTCGATCTCGCCGGCCGGCGTGTTGACGTTCAGCTCGCGGATTTCGATTTCCTGGATCGGCCGCGTCGTACCGATCTTCTTCAGGAACGCGCGGGTCGTCTTCGCGTTTTCGCCGATGTAATAGCCGAGCGTGCCGGCGCGTGCTTGCACGGCTGCGGGCAGTACAGCGGCGAGCATCGAGGCATCGCCTTCGCCGAGGGTATTCGGGACGAGATAGAGCGTGCCGGCCGTCATGCGTGGACTCCTTGGGTAGCGAACAGTGGATAGCCGGCGGCGCGCAGCATGCGCGTGAGCGCGATCAGCGGCAGGCCGACGAGCGCGGTCGGGTCGTCGGAGTCGATCGCGTCGAGCAGCGCGATGCCGAGCCCTTCGGACTTCGCACTGCCGGCGACGTCGTACGGCGTTTCCGCGCGCAGGTACGCATCGAGTTCGGCTTCGGGCAGCGAGCGGAAGCGGACGTGCGTGACGACGTCCTCGCTCTGCGTTTCGCCCGTGCGGCTGTCGTACAGGCTGAGTGCGCTGTGGAACTCGACGTCGCGGCCCTGCATCGACACGAGCTGCGCGAGCGCGCGTTCGTGCGTGCCGGGCTTGCCGATCTGGAGGCCGTCGAAGGTTGCGACCTGGTCCGCCCCGATCACAAGCACGCCGTCCGGCGCGTCGATCATCGCGGCGACGGCGCGCGCCTTCGCGCCGGCGAGGCGCAGCGCGGTTGCGGCCGGCGTTTCGCCGGCGAGCGGGGTTTCATCGAGGTCGGGCGACGCGACGTCGAACGGCACGGCGAGGCGCTCGAGGAGCGCGCGGCGGTAGCGGGAACTGGAGGCGAGAATCAGCCGCGGCGGGCGGCAAACGGTATCCGGCATGGTCGGTTGGGTCGGTGAGTCGTCAGGTGTAAAGCGGCGTTGCGCGGACGCAAGCTTAAGTGATTGACCGCAAAAGGTAAAACAGGTATGCTTTCCCGCTTTTCGTCGGCAGGCTTTCGTTGTGGTGGCGCCTGTCGCGTCTTCGGAAGTAAAGTACGTAATGGTACGGTACGGGTACGCGGCGGTACGTGGCACAGGCCGCGTACGGTGAGCGGTGCCAAAAGCCGGATCCCGCAAGTCAGCCTGTAGGCAGGAGCGCACATGAACACTTCTTCTGGCAAGCCTGCGGCAGCGCTTGATCCGCACGCAGTCGACCTGTTCGAATTCGCCCGCAGCGGGCGGCAGGCAGCGGGTGCGGTGCGTCTCTCGCAACTGCCGCGCATGTTAAACGAAGTGCCGGCAGATGCGCCGGATCGTGACACGGTGTTCACGTGGCAGGCCGAGGGGTTCACCCAGAAGGAGTTGCAGGACGACGGCGCCGATGGGCAGCAGCCGTATCTGCGCCTTGCGGTCCATGGTCATGCGTGGCTCACGTGCCAGCGCTGCATGACCCCGTACGACCAGACGTTCGGCGTCGACATGACGTACCGGGTCGTCGCGACCGAAGAAGAAGCTGAAGAATTTCCGCTCGACGACGATGAAGCCGATGTGATCGTGGGCTCACGCCAGTTCGATCTCGTCGACTTGATCGAAGAGGAGTTGCTGCTTTCGTTGCCGCTCGTGCCCAAGCACGAGGTTTGCCCGGCAGTCCACGAAAGCCTCGTGTCGGGTGCGAGCGGTCCTTCGGAAGAAGCGGACGATGAGTCCGTCGAAGACGAGGACGAAGGCAAACGGCCGAATCCGTTCGCAGCGCTGGAAGCGTTGAAGAAGGACGGGGACGGCAGCAAGAAACACTAAGCAGTTGTGGCGCGGGAAGGCGTAAGGGCTTTGGGCCAGGGTAGTTAAGCGCCGGATCGGGCTGTGTTAGAATCCGGAAAATTATTTAGGAGTTAGTCATGGCAGTCCAGCAAAACAAGAAGTCGCCGTCGAAGCGCGGCATGCATCGTTCGCACGATTTCCTGACGGCAGCGCCGCTGGCAGTCGAGCCGAGCACGGGTGAAGTGCATCTGCGTCACCACGTCAGCCCGAACGGCTACTATCGCGGCAAGAAAGTCGTCAAGACGAAGAACGACTAAGCGTCAAGTCACGCGTTGCGCGCTACGATCGCCGTTCGCGTGACAACTGGTTCGCTTGACACTTTCCTGGCTCGACAAAAAGGCGGCATTCAACTGCCGCTTTTTTGTGCCTGAAATTCGTCGCATTCCATGACCGTAAAGCTCACAATCGATTGCATGGGAGGCGACCACGGCCCGTCCGTGACCGTTCCCGCGGCAGTCAAGTTCGTCCGCGCGCATCCCGATGCGCACCTGATGCTCGTCGGCATCGAAGGCGCGATCCGCGCGCAGCTGAAAAAGCTGAAAGCCCTCGACGATCCCGCGCTGACCATCGTGCCCGCCACCGAAGTCGTGGCGATGGACGACCCTGTCGAAGTGGCGCTGCGCAAGAAGAAAGATTCTTCGATGCGCGTCGCGCTCAACCACGTCAAGGAAGGCGCGGCCCAGGCCTGCATCTCCGCCGGCAATACCGGCGCGCTGATGGCCGTTTCCCGTTATGTGCTCAAGACGCTGCCCGGCATCGAGCGGCCTGCGATCGCGTTCGCGCTGCCGAACCCGACCGGCTACACGATGATGCTGGACCTCGGTGCGAACGTCGACTGCGAGCCGCAGCACCTGCTGCAGTTCGCGGAGATGGGGCACGCGCTGGTCGCTGCGCTCGAAGGCAAGGAGCGTCCGACGATCGGCCTCTTGAACATCGGCGAAGAAGTCATCAAGGGCAACGAGACGATCAAGCGCGCAGGTGAACTGCTGCGCGCCAGCACGCTGAATTTCCGCGGCAACGTCGAAGGCAACGACATCTACAAGGGCACGGTCGACGTGATCGTGTGCGACGGCTTCGTCGGCAACGTCGCTCTGAAGACGTCCGAGGGGCTCGCGCAGATGCTGTCCGACATCATCCGCGAGGAGTTCGGCCGTTCGTTGATGTCGAAGCTGATGGCGCTGCTCGCGCTGCCGGTCCTGATGCGCTTCAAGAAGCGCGTCGACCACCGCCAGTACAACGGCGCGGCGCTGCTCGGGCTGAAGAGCCTCGTGATCAAAAGCCACGGTTCGGCCGATGCCTACGCGTTTGAGTGGGCGATCAAACGGGGTTATGATGCCGTCAAAAACGGCGTGCTGGAGCGCTTGACGCGTGCGATGGCGGACAATTCGGTGTCGCTCGGCGACGGCGAACACGACGCGGGCGGCGCGGGCCAGACGAGCCCGGCCGCAGGCCAACACGCCGAACCTTCCGCTGCGCAATCCTCTAAAGCATAAATGGCCCAATCGACTCTCTATTCCCGCGTGCTCGGCACGGGCAGCTACCTGCCGCCCGACCGCGTCACGAACCAGCAACTCGCCGATCGTCTCGCGAAGGAAGGCATCGAGACGAGCGATGAGTGGATCGTTGCGCGCACGGGCATCCATGCGCGCCATTTCGCCGCACCGGACGTCACGACGAGCGATCTCGCGCTCGAGGCAGCGCGCCGCGCGATCGAGGCGGCCGACATCGATCCGCAGTCGATCGACCTGATCATCGTCGCGACTTCGACCCCAGATTTCGTGTTCCCGAGCACGGCATGCCTGCTGCAGAACAAGCTCGGCATCAAGAACGGCGGCGCGGCATTCGACGTGCAGGCTGTGTGCTCGGGCTTCGCGTACGCGATGGCGACGGCCGACAGCTTCATCCGCAGCGGCCAGCACCGCACGGCGCTCGTGATCGGCGCGGAGACGTTCTCGCGCATTCTCGATTTCAAGGACCGCACGACCTGCGTGCTGTTCGGCGACGGCGCGGGCGCGGTGATCCTGTCCGCCTCGGAAGAGCCGGGCGTGCTCGGCAGCGCGCTGCATGCGGACGGCAGCTATTCGCACATCCTCTGCACGCCGGGCAACGTCAATCGCGGCGTGATCGACGGCAGCGCGTTCCTGTACATGGACGGGCAGGCCGTGTTCAAGCTCGCGGTCAACGTGCTCGAGAAGGTCGCGATCGAGGCGCTTGCCAAGGCGAATCTCGCCCCGGAGCAGGTCGACTGGCTGATTCCGCACCAGGCCAACATCCGCATCATGACCAGCACCTGCCGCAAGCTCGGCCTGCCGCAGGAGCGTATGGTCGTGACGGTCGATCAGCACGGCAACACGTCGGCTGCATCGATCCCGCTGGCGCTCGACACCGCGGTGCGCGATGGCCGCATCCAGCGCGGTCAGCACGTGCTGATCGAAGGCGTTGGCGGCGGCTTCACCTGGGGCGCGTCGGTCTTCCGCTTCTGATCCGCAGCGCGCGACTGCTGCGCGCGGATCCCAATCCGGCGCGCCGTTCGTGCGCGCCGTCCGAATCGATTCAATTGGGGACGATATGAAATTTGCATTCGTTTTTCCGGGGCAGGGCTCGCAGTCGGTCGGCATGCTCAACGCATTCGCCGATCTGGCCATTGTGCGCGAGACGCTCCAGGAAGCATCCGATGCACTCAATCAGGATCTCGGCAAGCTGATCGCCGAAGGTCCGTCCGAAGAGCTGAATCTGACCACCAATACGCAGCCCGTGATGCTGACGGCCGCCTACGCGTGCTACCGCGCGTGGCAGCAGGCCGGCGGCCCGGCGCCGTCGATCGTCGCGGGCCACAGCCTCGGCGAATACACGGCGCTCGTCGCCGCGGGCGCGATCGCGTTCAAGGACGCGGTGCCGCTCGTGCGCTTCCGGGCGCAGGCGATGCAGACGGCCGTGCCGGTCGGCCAGGGCGGCATGGCCGCGATCCTGGGCCTCGACGACGACACGGTGCGCGCGGTGTGCGCCGAAGCCGCGGAAGCGGGCGTCGTCGAAGCCGTGAACTTCAACGCGCCGGCGCAGGTCGTGATCGCGGGCGCGAAGGCGGCCGTCGAGAAAGCATGCGAGATCGCGAAGGCGAAGGGCGCGAAGCGCGCGCTGCCGCTGCCGGTCTCGGCACCGTTCCATTCGTCGCTGCTCAAGCCGGCGTCGGATCAGCTGCGCGACTATCTCGCGAGCGTCGACGTGAAGGCGCCGCAGATTCCGGTCGTCAACAACATCGACGTCGCGGTGGTCAGCGATCCGGCCGCGATCAAGGACGCGCTGGTGCGCCAGGCCGCGGGTCCGGTGCGCTGGGTCGAATGTGTGCAGCACATCGCGGGCACGGGCGTCACGCACGTGATCGAATGCGGTCCGGGCAAGGTGCTGGCAGGCCTGACGAAGCGCATCGACGGCAACCTGGTCGGCGCATCGGTGTTCGATCCGGCTTCGCTCGACGAAGCGCTGAAGCTGGCGACCGCCTGACGCGGCGCCTTTTCTCAAGAGACGGATATTCGATTCATGGAAAAGACTCTCGATAAACAGGTCGCGATCGTGACCGGCGCATCGCGCGGCATCGGCCGGGCGATCGCGCTCGAACTCGCGCGCCTGGGCGCGACGGTGATCGGCACGGCGACGAGCGAATCGGGCGCTGCCGCGATTACCGCCGGGTTTGCGGAAGCGGGCGTGACGGGCCGCGGTGCGGTGCTGAACGTCAACGACGCGGCGGCAGCCGAAGCACTGATCGACGCGACCGTGAAGGAATTCGGCGCACTCCACGTGCTCGTCAACAACGCGGGGATCACGCAGGACCAGCTCGCGATGCGGATGAAGGACGAGGACTGGGACGCGGTGATCGACACCAACCTGAAGTCGGTGTTCCGCCTGTCGCGCGCGGTGCTGCGCCCGATGATGAAGGCGCGCGGCGGCCGCATCATCAACATCACGTCGGTGGTCGGCTCGGCCGGCAACCCGGGGCAGGTCAATTACGCGGCCGCAAAGGCCGGCGTGGCGGGCATGACCCGTGCGCTCGCGCGCGAAATCGGCAGCCGTGGCATCACGGTGAACTGCGTCGCGCCGGGCTTCATCGACACCGACATGACGAAGACGCTGCCGGAAGAACAGCAGGTCGCGCTCAAGACCCAGATTCCGCTCGGCCGCCTCGGCAGCCCGGCAGACATCGCCCATGCCGTCGCGTTCCTCGCATCGCCGCAGGCCGGTTACATTACCGGCACGACGCTGCACGTGAACGGCGGCATGTACATGTCGTAACGGATTTCGTTTACCATCCGCGCCGTATCCCGTTTTTCAGGCGGATCGGCGCTTGATCGACCATCAAGCCAACGCGCGTTTTGGCGTCAGCAAACCTGATAAAATGCGCGCACTTGTAAATCTGAACTTTCCCTCGGAGGGGTAATGGATAACATCGAACAACGTGTCAAGAAGATCGTCGCTGAGCAACTGGGCGTCGCAGAAGCCGAGATCAAGACCGAAGCTTCGTTCGTGAACGATCTGGGCGCGGACTCGCTCGACACGGTCGAACTGGTGATGGCTCTGGAAGACGAGTTCGGCATGGAAATCCCGGACGAAGAAGCAGAGAAGATCACGACCGTTCAGCAAGCGATCGACTACGCTCGCGCAAACGTCAAGGCGTAAGCGCGTTTCGCGCTTGTCCGCCACGTCGCCGCGATCTTCGCGATTGACGCGCCAATCTGCCGGCTTCGCGCCGGACGGACTAACAGCCACAGGGCTCGCAGGGCTGGTTCCTGTGGCCACTGTGGCTTTTGTTTTTGTCATCCAATAATGGAAAAGAGGTTACCGTGAGCCGCCGTCGTGTTGTTGTTACAGGCCTGGGGCTGATTTCGCCTGTTGGCAATAATGTTGCCGACGGCTGGGCCAATCTCGTCGCCGGCAAGTCCGGCATCGCCACCGTCACGAAGTTCGATGCGTCGAACCTCGCCTGCCATTTCGCGGGCGAAGTGAAGGGTTTCAGCGCCGAAGAGTACATCCCGGCGAAGGAAGCCCGCAACATGGATACGTTCATCCATTACGGCATCGCAGCCGGCGTCCAGGCCATCCGGGACAGCGGCATCGAAGTGAACGAAGCCAACGCGGAACGCATCGGCGTGCTGGTCGGCTCCGGCATCGGCGGCCTGCCGATGATCGAAGACACGCACCAGACCTACGTCGATCGCGGCGCACGCCGGATTTCGCCGTTCTTCGTGCCGGGTTCGATCATCAACATGATCTCGGGTCACCTGAGCATCATGTTCGGCCTGAAGGGCCCGAATCTCGGGGCCGTCACGGCCTGCACGACCGGTCTGCACAGCATCGGTCTCGCGGCGCGCCTGATCCAGGCCGGCGATGCCGACGTGATGGTCGCGGGCGGTGCCGAATCGACGGTGTCGCCGCTGGGCATCGGCGGCTTCGCGGCCGCGCGTGCGCTGTCGACCCGCAATGACGATCCGGCCACCGCGTCCCGTCCATGGGACAAGGACCGCGACGGCTTCGTGCTGGGCGAGGGCTCGGGCGTGATGGTGCTCGAAGAGTACGAATCGGCGAAGGCGCGCGGCGCGAAGATCTATGCGGAAGTCTCGGGCTTCGGCATGACGGGCGATGCGTACCACATGACCGCGCCGAACATGGACGGTCCGCGCCGCTGCATGGTTGCGGCACTGCGCGACGCCGGCGTGAACGCGGACGAGGTCCAGTACCTGAACGCGCACGGCACGTCGACGCCGCTCGGCGACAAGAACGAGTCCGACGCGGTGAAGGCGGCATTCGGCGAGCATGCGTACAAGCTCGTCGTGAACTCGACGAAGTCGATGACGGGTCACCTGCTGGGTGGCGCGGGCGGCCTCGAATCGGTGTTCACGGTGCTGGCGCTGCACAACAACGTGTCGCCGCCGACCATCAACATCTTCAACCAGGACCCCGAGTGCGATCTCGATTACTGCGCGAACACCGCGCGTGACATGAAGATCGACGTGGCCGTAAAGAACAACTTCGGCTTCGGTGGTACCAACGGCACGCTGGTGTTCAAGCGCGTCTGACGCAGGATCGCTTGACGAATCCAATCGATGCTCCGGCCGGGCGTCCGCAGCGCTTTGCGTTGCGGGCCCCGGCCGTGTCGTATCTCGTGCTGGCCGCGTTCGTCGCGGCGGCTGCCGCGTCCGCGTACCTGTTCTGGGCGCCGCGCTCGGGTGCCGCCGCAGGCGCGTGCGTGTCAGTGGCGACCGCTGCGCTGCTTGCCACGTGCGCCGCGCGGGCCTGTGCCCGTCGGCTGCCGGCCGAGCTGCGGATCGATGCATTCGGGGAGGTCGCGGCGTTTGGCCGCACCGGGCGGCTGCTGGCCCGGGGCCGCGTGACGGGCCATGCGCACTGGAGCAGCCTGCTGCTCGTGCTGTCGGTCGGGCAGGGCGCCCGGCGGGCCCGGCCGCTGCTGATTCCGGCCGACGCGCTCGATGCTGCGTCGTTCAGCGCGCTGTCCGTGCTGGCGCGTACCGCGGGCACGGCGGGGCAGGCATGACGGCGGCGCGGTTACCGACCGTAACCAGCGGCCGGCGCCGGAACGCTACAATAGTGCTCCGCGTTGCATCCCTAGTTAACGGATTTGTCAGGTGAGTGAAAAAGAAATCGATCAGGCTCTGGTCGAGCGCGTACAGAAGGGCGACAAGGCAGCGTTCGAACTCCTGGTCTCCAAATACCACCGCAAGATCATTCGGCTGATCTCGCGCCTCGTGCGGGATCCCGCCGAGGTCGAGGATGTGGCCCAGGACGCGTTCATCAAGGCGTATCGTGCGCTGCCGCAATTTCGCGGCGAGTCGGCGTTTTACACGTGGTTGTACCGGATTGCCGTCAATACGGCGAAGAACTACCTTGCGACGCAGGGCCGCCGGGCACCGACCTCGACGGAGGCCGATGCAGAGGAAGCGGAAACTTTCTCCGACGCAGACCAACTAAGGGATATCAACACGCCTGAGTCGATGTTGATGAGCAAGCAGATTGCCGAGACGGTCAACGCTGCCATGGCTTTGCTGCCCGAAGAACTGCGCCAGGCGATTACGCTGCGCGAGATCGAGGGCCTGAGCTACGAAGAGATCGCGGAAATGATGGACTGTCCGATCGGGACGGTCCGGTCGCGGATCTTCCGGGCGCGCGAGGCGATCGCTGCGAAATTGCGTCCGCTGCTCGATACACCCGAAGGCAAGCGCTGGTAAGCGTGTCGGGTGCAACGACGCGGGTCGGGGTCTAGTTACGGATAGAGTCGTGAAATCACGACGGGGTGTGTGCAAGATGGGGAGCATCATGGGGTCGGTCAATACGCAGTCGCAAGCGTGCTCGCGCGGCGAGCGCCTTTCCGCTCTGGTCGACGGTGAACTGTTCGACGGCCCGGATCACGGGCAGTTTCTGGCTGAGCTCGACCGCGCGGATCGCGCTGCGTGGGCCCATTACCACCTGATCGGCGATGCGCTGCGCTCGGACGAGCTCGCGCTGTCGCCCGCGCTGAGCGTCGCGTTCACCGCGCGCATGTCGGCCGCGCTCGCAAGCGAGCCGCACCTGCTCGCGCCGGCTGCCGCGCCGGTCGCGCGCACGCTGTTGTCGCTGCGCCGGCGGGTCGTGCCCGCGTTCGCTGTGGCTGCCGCGGCGGCCACGCTGACGTGGATCGTCGTCCCGCAGATGCAGACGGCCGGTTCGCCGGGTGCCGTCCAGGTCGCGTCGGCAGGCGCGCCGCAGAGCGGTAACCTGCAGCGCGTGACGGTCGCGCAGGCGTCGGCCCAGCCGGGCCTGCAGGACGGCAACATCATTCGCGACGCGAGTCTCGACCAATACCTTGAAGCGCACCAGCAATTCGCGCAGCAGCCCGTCGTCACGGGCTCGATGCCGCTGATCCGCGCTGCCGTGACCACCACGCCAGGCCAATAAACCCGATGCGGACATTGCAGTTGAATCACGCCATCTCCGGATGGAAGCGGCTGCCGGCCCTCCTGCTTTGCGCAGCCGCCCTGTTGTCCGTCCAATCTCTCCCTGCCAGCGCCCAGCAACCGGACGATCCCGTCGCCACCCGCAAGGGTGCGGCGGACTGGCTCGACCGCGTCCAGCAGGCGGCGCAGCAGCAGAGCTACGAGGGCACGTTCGTCTACCAGCGCGGCGGGTATGTCCAGTCGTCGCGCATCGCGCACGTCGCGTCCCGGGACGGCGAGTTCGAGCGGATCGAGTCGCTCGACGGCAAGCCGCGCAAGGTACTGCGACATAACGACGAGCTGTACACATTCGTGCCCGAGCGCAAGCTGTGCGTGGTCGAGCGCCGCCAGACGCGCGATTCGTTCCCCGCGCTGCTCGGCGCGGGCGGCGAGCACGTGATGTCCGTTTATGACGCGAAGCTGCTCGGCAAGGACCGCGTGGCGGGGATCGACGCGCAGGTCGTCGAGCTCGTGCCGAAGGATGCGTACCGCTTCACGTACAAGCTGTGGGCCGATGCCCGCACTGGGCTGCTGCTGCGTTCGCAGACGCTCGACGCAAGCGATCACGTGCTCGAGCAGGTCGCATTCTCGCAACTGCAGACGGGCGGATCGGCCGGCGACAAGTCCGCGATCGCGGCCGGCATGCGCAACCTGAGCGGCTGGACGGTCGTCCGCCCGCCGGTCGCGTCGGTCGACATGGAAGCGCAGGGCTGGCAGATCGCGCCGAACATCGCCGGATTCCGGAAGATTCGCGAGGTCCGCCGGCCGATGGCCGCGCGTGACGCGGGCGATCCGCCGATCGCGGTCGATCAGGCGGTGTTTACCGACGGCCTCGCGACGATCTCCGTCTTCATCGAGCCTGCCGAAAAGAATACGCGCAAGGAAGGCGCGGGCAGCACCGGCGCGACCCACGTTCTCGTGAAGCGTCGCGGCGACTACTGGATCACCGTGCTCGGCGAAGTGCCGCCGGCCACGTTGCAGCAGTTCGCGTCTGCCATAGAATACAAGGCTTCCAAGTAACGCTACGGCTTCCGACATGACGAAACTCACGCTGCGCAAATGGCTCGCGGCGGCGGCGCTGTTTGCCTGCCTGCCGCTCGTCCCGCATACCGCGGCCGCTGCCACGGCTCCCGCTGCCAGCCTTCCCGATTTCGCCGATCTGGTCGAAAAGGTCGGCCCGGCCGTCGTGAACATCCGGACGACCGCGAACGTGCCGACGCCAGGCCCGCGCGGCGTGCTCCCGCCGGGCTTCGACAACGGCGACATGTCGGAATTCTTCCGGCGCTTCTTCGGCATTCCGCTGCCGCAGGCGCCCGGTAGCGGTAATGGCGGCGGCAACGGCACCCCCAAGAACGCGCCGGCGCCGGACAATCCGCCTGATACCGAGCAGAACCGCGGCGTTGGCTCGGGCTTCATCGTGTCGGCGGACGGCTACGTGATGACGAACGCGCACGTCGTCGACGATGCGGACACCATCTACGTGACGCTGACCGACAAGCGCGAATTCAAGGCGAAGCTGATCGGCGTCGACGATCGCACGGACGTCGCGGTCGTCAAGATCCAGGCATCGAACCTGCCGGTCGTCGCGATCGGCGATTCGACCAAGGTGCGCGTCGGCGAGTGGGTCGTCGCGATCGGTTCGCCGTTCGGCCTCGACAACACCGTGACGGCCGGCATCGTCAGTTCGAAGAGCCGCAATACGGGCGACTACCTGCCGTTCATCCAGACCGACGTTGCGGTGAACCCCGGCAACTCGGGCGGCCCGCTGATCAACATGCAGGGCGAGGTGATCGGCATCAACTCGCAGATTTACAGCCGCACCGGCGGTTTCATGGGCATTTCGTTCGCGATCCCGATCGACGAGGCGATGCGCGTGGCCGACCAGCTGAAGGCGACCGGCAAGGTCACGCGCGGCCGGATCGCGGTGGCGATCGGCGAGGTGACGAAGGACGTGGCCGACTCGATCGGGCTGCCGAAGGCGGAAGGCGCGCTGGTCAGCAGCGTCGAGCCGGGCGGCCCGGCCGACAAGGCGGGCATCCAGCCGGGCGACATCATCCTGAAGTTCAACGGCCGGTCGGTCGATACGGCGTCGGACCTGCCGCGCATGGTCGGCGACACGAAGCCGGGCACCAAGGCGACCGTCAGCGTGTGGCGCAAGGGTCAGGCACGCGATCTGCCGATCACGATCGCCGAGACGCCGGCGGAGACGACGGCGAAGGCCGAGCAGCGCAAGAACGTGCCGCAGAAGCCGCGCCAGACCAATTCGCTCGGTTTGACGGTCAGCGACATTACGGCGGATCAGATGAAGTCGCTGAAGCTGAAGAACGGCGTGCAGATCGACGGCGTCGACGGCCCGGCGGCCCGTGCGGGCCTGCAGCGCGGCGATATCGTGCTGCGCGTCGGCGACACCGACATCACGAGCGCGAAGCAGTTCGCCGAAGTGAGCGCGCAGCTCGACCCGCAGAAGACGGTGGCGGTGCTTGTGCGGCGCGGTGACAACACGCAGTTCGTGCCGGTGCGCCCGCGCCCGAGCCAGAAGTAACGCGGCCGATGTTGACGCTCTATGGTCGCGGCTGGTGCCACCTGTGCGACGACATGCGCGATGCGCTGGCGCCGCTGGCGGCCGAATTCGGTGTCGCAGTCGACTATGTCGACATCGACGCCGATGCGGCGCTCGTCGCCCGTTACGACGAGGACGTGCCCGTGCTGCTGCTGGACGGCGCGGAAGTGTGCCGCCACCGGTTCGACGAGGCGAGGGTGCGCGGCGCGCTGATGGCGCGGCGCTGAACCCGGCCCGGGCACCGGCCGCCGCCGCGCGGGTTTCGGCGGCGGGGGCCTTCGGCGGGGCGCCGCCGGTCGGGCGCCCCTGGCCGGGCGCCCCTAGCCGGGCGCCCCAAATTACCGCCCGGCAATGGCCTTTTCGGCTAAAATAAGCCGTTTTTTCACCGACTTACAAGGCGTGCTTCGCAGTCGTCGAGCGCGCCTTTTTCGCTTGATCGGCACTGAATGGATCATATTCGCAATTTCTCGATCATCGCGCACATCGACCATGGCAAGTCGACGCTCGCGGATCGCATCATCCAGGTATGCGGCGGTCTCGCCGACCGTGAAATGGAAGCGCAGGTGCTCGACTCGATGGACATCGAGCGAGAGCGCGGCATCACGATCAAGGCGCAGACGGCTGCACTGTCCTATCGCGCGCGCGACGGCAAGGTCTACAACCTCAACCTGATCGATACGCCGGGGCACGTCGACTTCTCGTACGAGGTCAGCCGTTCGCTGTCCGCGTGCGAAGGCGCGCTGCTCGTGGTCGACGCGAGCCAGGGCGTCGAGGCGCAGACGGTCGCGAACTGTTACACGGCGATCGAACTCGGCGTCGAGGTCGTGCCCGTGCTGAACAAGATCGACCTGCCGGCCGCGAACCCCGAGAACGCGATCGAGGAGATCGAGGACGTGATCGGCATCGACGCGACCGACGCGACGCGCTGCAGCGCGAAGACGGGTCTTGGCGTCGAGGACGTGCTCGAAGCGCTGATCGCGAAGGTGCCGCCGCCGAAGGGTGATCCGGCCGCGCCGCTGCAGGCGCTGATCATCGACTCGTGGTTCGACAACTACGTCGGCGTCGTGATGCTCGTGCGGATCGTCAACGGCACGCTGCGTCCGAAGGACAAGATCAAGATGATGGCGACCGGCGCGCAGTATCCGGTCGAGCACGTCGGCGTGTTCACGCCGAAGTCGCGGAATCTCGATTCGCTGTCGGCAGGGCAGGTCGGCTTCATCATCGCCGGCATCAAGGAACTGACGGCCGCGAAGGTCGGCGATACCGTCACGCACGTGAGCAAGGCTGCTGCCGAGCCGCTGCCGGGCTTCAAGGAAGTGAAGCCGCAGGTGTTCGCGGGGCTGTATCCGGTCGAGGCGAACCAGTACGACGCGCTGCGCGAATCGCTCGAGAAGCTGAAGCTCAACGATGCGTCGCTGCAGTACGAGCCGGAAGTGTCGCAGGCGCTCGGCTTCGGTTTCCGCTGCGGCTTCCTCGGGCTGCTGCACATGGAAATCGTGCAGGAGCGACTCGAGCGCGAGTTCGACATGGACCTCATCACGACCGCACCGACGGTCGTCTACGAGGTCGTGCAGAGCGACGGCTCGACGATCATGGTCGAGAACCCGGCGAAGATGCCGGAGCCCGGCCGCATCGCCGAAGTGCGCGAGCCGATCGTCACCGTGAACCTGTACATGCCGCAGGACTACGTCGGTTCCGTGATCACGCTGTGCGAGCAGAAGCGCGGCTCGCAGATCAACATGCAGTATCACGGCCGTCAGGTGCAGCTCACGTACGAAATCCCGATGGCCGAGATCGTGCTCGACTTCTTCGATCGCCTGAAGTCGGTGTCGCGCGGCTATGCGTCGATGGACTACGAGTTCAAGGAATACCGTTCGTCGGACGTCGTGAAGGTCGACATGCTGATCAACGGTGACAAGGTCGATGCGCTGTCGATCATCGTGCACCGGTCGCAGTCACAATACCGCGGTCGCGAGGTTGCCGCGAAGATGCGCGAGATCATCCCGCGCCAGATGTACGACGTGGCGATTCAGGCCGCGATCGGCGCGCACATCGTTGCGCGCGAGAACATCAAGGCACTCCGCAAGAACGTGCTCGCGAAGTGCTACGGCGGCGACATCACGCGGAAGAAGAAGCTGCTCGAGAAGCAGAAAGAAGGTAAGAAACGCATGAAGCAGGTGGGTTCGGTCGAGATTCCGCAGGAAGCGTTCCTCGCGATCTTGCGCGTCGAAGACAAATAACAGGACTGATCCTTTTATGAATTTTGCGCTGATTCTTTTTGTGCTCGTCGTCTTGACGGGCGTAGCGTGGGTGTTGGACAAGCTGGTGTTCCTGCCGCGGCGACGCAAGGCGGCCGACGTGGCGATCGAGGAGTTCGATCGCCAGCAGTCGCGCGTCGACAAGCGTTTCGCGGACGAAAATGCCGTGCAGACGCGTTCGAAGCTGCGCGACGAAAAGCTGCGCCAGCCGTGGTGGCTCGAGTACACCGCGAGCTTTTTCCCGGTGATCCTGGCGGTGTTCGTCGTGCGTTCGTTTGTCGTCGAGCCGTTCAAGATTCCGTCGGGCTCGATGGTGCCGACGCTGCTGGTCGGCGACTTCATCCTCGTCAACAAGTTCGAATACGGGCTGCGCCTGCCCGTCACGAACACGAAGATCACGCAGGGCAGCCCGCTGTCGCGCGGCGATGTCGTCGTGTTCCGCTATCCGAAGGACGAGTCGGTCGACTACATCAAGCGCGTGATCGGCCTGCCGGGCGACACGGTCGCTTACCAGGACAAGCAGCTGACGATCAACGGCCAGCCGGTGCCCGAAACGCCGCTGCCCGATTTCTTCGACGACGAGCGCCAGAACTACGCGAAGCAGTTCGAGGAAACCATCGGCACGAAGAAGAACGCGATCCTCAACAATCCCGCGGTGCCGCCGTTCGTGATGGGCGCATACGACTATCCGTATCGCGACAATTGCACGTACAACAGCCGCGGCGTGATCTGCAAGGTGCCGCCGGGTCACTACTTCATGATGGGCGACAACCGCGACAACAGTGCGGACAGCCGCTACTGGGGTTTCGTGCCGGACAACAACATCGTTGGCCGCGCGTTCTTCATCTGGATGAACTTCAGCGACCTCAAGCGCATCGGTTCCTTCAACTGATCGCGTTCGACGCGCACGCAATGCGCGACGCACGGGCCGCGTCGCGTATTGCCGAACGACTTTAAGAACCGGCGGTAACACCGCCTCGTCACGCCTTTTCGCGTCCGGACGTGCCGTTTCGGCCCGACCGGCGCTCGCGTTATACTCCTGCACATGCCCCTATCCCAGTTGGAAAGCCGGCTGCGCTACGAATTTCGCAATGCGGAATTGTTGCGCCAGGCTTTGACCCATCGTAGTCACAGTGCCACGCATAACGAACGGCTCGAGTTTCTCGGCGACTCCGTTCTGAATTGCGCGGTGGCCGCCCTTTTGTTCCAGCGTTTCAGCAAGCTGGACGAAGGCGACCTGTCGCGCGTGCGCGCCAACCTCGTCAAGCAGCAGTCGCTGTACGAAATTGCTCAGGCCCTTAATATCTCCGACGGGTTGCGGCTGGGCGAGGGCGAACTGCGCAGCGGCGGCTTCCGCCGCCCGTCGATCCTCGCGGACGCATTCGAAGCCATCATCGGGGCCGTGTTTCTCGATGGCGGCTTCGAAGCCGCCCAAGGGGTCATCAAGCGCCTCTACATCCCGATTCTCGACCACATCGATCCGCGCACGCTCGGCAAGGACGCGAAGACGCTGCTGCAGGAGTACCTGCAGGGGCACAAGATCGCGCTGCCGACCTACACGGTCGTGGCGACGCATGGTGCTGCGCACAATCAGCAGTTCGAGGTCGAATGCACGGTGCCGAAGCTCGACGTGAAGGTGTCGGGCTCCGGCGCGAGCCGGCGTGCGGCCGAGCAGGCTGCCGCGAAGAAGGCCCTCGACGAGGTGCTGGCGGCCGCGCCGATGCTGGCCGCGAAGCCGAAGCGTTCGAAGAATGCGCGCGGGTCGAAGCATGTCGAACCCGAAATCGTGCCGGGCGTGAAGGGTGTGCAGGAAGCGCTCGACCTGCGTTCCCCGGAGCGCAAGGAGCGTGCGGCGGCGCGCGACGCGAAGGCGGCCTCTGCTGCCCCGTCCGACGCCGAGCGGCCAGCTCCGGCGCCGCTGGCCGCGATTCGCGCGGCGCACGTGGAAGCGACGCCGGACAAGGGTGAGCGGGCGGCGAAGCCGGCGTCCGACAAACCATCGGATCGCGGCGAAGCCGGATCGCGCGCCGTGGACAAGCCGGCCGAGCGTACCGACAAGCCCGCGGAGGCCGCACCTCGCGCAGCCGACAAGCCGGCGGGCCATGCAACGGATTCGGCCGCCTCGTCCGCTGAAAAGCCTGCTGCCGGTTCCGACGCCGCCGCACGTGCGGCGCCGCGTGCCCGCGACGCCGCGGCGCCCGACACCGATACGCCGCCGGCCGGCGCGAGCCTCGCTGCCGCCCAGGCGCGCGTGGCCGATGCCGACCACTAAATTGCCCATCGATCGTGCCGCGCGCCGCGCGGCCGGTTCCGAACCTGTCTCCCAAACGATATGAACACTCCCGCTCCTACCGGTTTCCGTTGCGGCATGATCGCGATCGTGGGCCGCCCGAACGTCGGCAAGTCGACGTTGATGAACGCACTCGTCGGCCAGAAGATCAGCATCACGTCGCGCAAGGCGCAGACGACTCGCCATCGCATCACCGGCATCAATACGTTCGACGACGCACAATTCGTGTTCGTCGACACACCGGGCTTCCAGACCCGCCACAGCACCGCGCTGAACCGCTCGCTGAACCGCGCGGTCACGTCGACGCTCACGTCGGTCGACGTGATCCTGTTCGTCATCGAGGCCGGCCGCTTCGGGCCTGACGACCAGAAGGTGCTCGACCTGATCCCGCCCGGCATGCCGACGCTGCTGATCGCGAACAAGATCGACCGCGTGGCCGACAAGGCGACGCTGTTCCCGTTCATGCAGCAGATGAGCGGGCTGCGCGAATTCACCGAACTCGTGCCGCTGTCGGCGCAGCGCCCGGAAGACATCAAGCGCCTGCTGGATACGATCAAGCCGTACCTGCCGGAAGGCGAGCCGATCTACGGCGAGGACGAGCTGACCGACCGAAGCTCGCGCTTCCTCGCGGCCGAAATCCTGCGCGAGAAGGTGTTCCGCTGGACCGGCGACGAACTGCCGTACACGAGCACCGTCCTGATCGACAAGTTCGAGGAGGAAGGGCGCCTGAAGCGCATCTTCGCGACGATCCTCGTCGAACGCGATTCGCACAAGGCGATGGTGATCGGCAAGAAGGGCGAGAAGCTCAAGCAGATCAGCACCGAGGCGCGGATGGACATGGAGAAGCTGTTCGACGGCCCCGTGTATCTCGAGACCTTCGTGAAGGTGAAGAGCGGCTGGGCCGACAACGAGGCGGGGCTGCGCGCCTATGGGTACGAATGACGCGCTGACGTCGACCGAAGACGCGGTGACGGCCGGCGCGAACGACGCGCCGTTGCCGGCACCGCCCGAACCGCCGCGTCGCAAGGCGCGGCGCGCGACGTCTCGCACGTCCGATTTCCGCGTCGCCGAGCAGCCGGCATTCGTGCTGCACAGCTATCCGTACCGGGAAACGAGCCTGATCATCGACGTGCTCACGCGCGATCACGGCCGGCTTGCACTCGTCGCGAAGGGCGCGAAGCGCCCGCACTCCGCGCTGCGCGGCGTGCTGCAGACGTTCCAGCCGCTGCTGCTGTCCTGGTCGGGCAAATCCGAAGTGCGCACGCTGACGGGTGCCGAGTGGGTGGGCGGGATGCTGCCGCTCGGCGGCGACGGGCTGCTGTGCGGCTTCTACGCGAACGAACTGCTCGTGAAATTCTGCGCGCGCGAGGATCCTCAGCCGCCGCTCTTCAATCATTACGTGTTGACCCTCACGCGCCTCGCGCACGGCGAACCGGCAGTGCAGGTGCTGCGCTCGTTCGAGCGCGTGCTGCTGCGCGAGACCGGCTATGCGATGGCGCTGAACCGCACGGTCGCCCGGCGCGCGGTCGAACCCGATCGCCGCTATGTGTTCGATCCCGAGCGCGGCGTGCGCAATGCGGACGACGACGTGCCGTCGCACTGGCCGGTGATTACCGGACAGACGTTGCTCGACATGGAGCAGGACGATTACCATCGAGCCCAGACGGTCGCGCAAAGCAAGACGCTGATGCGCTTCCTGTTGAACACCTATCTCGGCGGCACGCCGCTTGCCACGCGTCAGATCCTGATCGACCTGCAAAACCTATGAGCTTCTTCCTGACAACGCCCACCGTCATCGACCTCGGTGTGAACATCGACCACGTCGCGACGCTGCGCAACGCGCGCGGCACGAGCTATCCCGATCCGATTCGCGCGGCGCTCGCCGCCGAAGAGGCCGGGGCGGACGCGATCACGCTGCACCTGCGCGAGGACCGCCGCCACATCGTCGATGCGGACGTGCGCAAGCTGCGCCCGTTGCTGAAGACGCGGATGAACCTCGAGTGCGCGGTCACGGCCGAGATGCTCGACATCGCATGCGAAGTGCGCCCGCACGACGCGTGCCTCGTGCCCGAGAAGCGCGAGGAGCTGACGACCGAAGGCGGTCTCGACGTTGCCGGCCGCTTCGAGGCCGTGCGCGCGGCGTGCAAGCAGCTGGCCGACGCCGGCGTGCGCGTGTCGCTGTTCATCGATCCGGACGAGACGCAGATCCGCGCCGCGCACGAAGCCGGCGCGCCGGTGGTCGAGCTGCATACCGGCCGTTACGCCGATGCGCACGACGAAGCCGAGCAGCAGCGCGAATACGAGCGCGTCGTCGCGGGCGTGCAGGCCGGTGCGCAACTGGGCCTGAAGGTCAACGCCGGTCACGGTCTGCATTACACGAACGTGCAGCCGATCGCCGCGATCGACGGTATCGTCGAACTGAACATCGGCCACGCGATCGTCGCGCACGCGATCTTCGCGGGCTGGGACAACGCGGTGCGCGAGATGAAGGCGATCATGGTCGCGGCGCGTGTCGCCGCGCTGCACGGCGGCGTGCGCTGACGATGCATTCCGTGCGCGCGCGCTTCGCTCGTCTCCCGGCATCGTCTGCGCATCGCGGCGGGCGCTGACATGGCGATCTACGGTATCGGCACCGACATCGTCCAGGTGAGCCGCATCGCGGCCGTGCTCGAGCGCACGGGCGGCCGGTTTGCCGAGAAGGTGCTGGGCCCCGACGAACTGCGCGTGTTCCATGCGCGCCGCGCGCGCTCGGAGGCACGCGGCATCGCGTTTCTCGCGACGCGCTTTTCCGCGAAGGAAGCGTTCTCGAAGGCGATCGGGCTCGGCATGCACTGGCCGATGACCTGGCGCGCGCTGCAGACCCTCAATCAGCGCAGCGGCGAGCCGTACGTCGTCGCGTCGGGCGAACTGGCCGACTGGCTCACCGCGCGCGGCATCACGGCACGCGTGACGGTCAGCGACGAACGCGACTACGCGGTGTCGTTCGTGATCGCCGAGACCGACGCCGCGCCGCCGCCTGCGCCCGCACTTGTTTCCCGAACCACTCCCTGACGGAATTCCCGATTCGATGAAAACGACTCCCGGCCCGGTCATGCTCGACGTCGTCGGCACGGCCCTGTCGCGCGACGATGCGCGGCGCCTTGCGCATCCGAACACCGGCGGCGTGATCCTGTTCGCGCGGCATTTCCAGAACCGCGCGCAGCTGACCGCGCTGACCGACTCGATCCGCGCGGTGCGCGAGGACATCCTGATCGCCGTCGATCACGAAGGCGGCCGCGTGCAGCGGTTCCGCACCGATGGTTTCACCGTGCTGCCCGCGATGCGCCGCCTCGGCGAACTGTGGGACCGCGACGTGCTGCTCGCGACGGAGGTCGCGACCGCGGTCGGCTACATCCTCGCTGCCGAACTGCGCGCATGCGGGATCGACATGAGTTTTACGCCGGTGCTCGACCTCGACTACGGACACTCGAAGGTGATCGGCGATCGCGCGTTTCATCGCGACCCGCGCGTCGTCACGCTGCTCGCGAAGAGCCTGAACCACGGGCTGGCGCTCGCGGGCATGGCGAACTGCGGCAAGCACTTCCCGGGGCACGGTTTCGCGGAGGCCGATTCGCACGTCGCGCTGCCGACCGACGACCGGCCGCTCGACACGATCCTCAAGCAGGACGTCGCGCCGTACGACTGGCTCGGCTTGTCGTTGTCCGCCGTGATTCCCGCGCACGTGATCTACACGCAGGTCGACCAGCGGCCGGCCGGCTTCTCGCGCGTGTGGCTGCAGGACATCCTGCGCGGGCAACTCGGCTTCACGGGGGCGATCTTCAGTGACGACCTGTCGATGGAGGCGGCGCGCGAAGGCGGCACGCTCACGCAGGCGGCCGACGCGGCGCTCGCCGCGGGCTGCGACATGGTGCTCGTCTGCAACCAGCCGGAAGCGGCCGAGGTCGTGCTGAACGGGCTGAAGGCGCATGCGTCGGTCGAGTCGGTGCGACGCATCAAGCGGATGCGGGCGCGTGGCAAGGCGCTGAAGTGGGACAAGCTGATCGCGCAGCCCGAGTATGTGCGTGCGCAAGCGCTGTTGAGCAGCGCACTGGCGTAACCGGGGAGGGCGGCGCGATATCGCGCCATGCCGGTTGCCGAAAACGAAAAGCCGCGCTCTTGCGCGGCTTTTTTCATGGCGGCGGGACGCGCGACGCGACGTGTCTTATGCAACTAACCGTCAAGCCCGGGCAGCGCCCCCGACAAGCGCCGCCCGCTCAGTTGACCTTCATTCGCTGCAACTTGTTGTACAGGGTCTTGGGGCTGATGCCGAGCAGCGTCGCTGCGCGATGGCGCGTGCCGCCGACCGCGTCGAGCGTCGCGCGGATCAGCAGATCCTCGACGTCGGCCAGCGGGGTACCGACCTTGATCTGCACGCTGCTGCCGTTCAGCGCGGCGCCGGCCGCGAAGCTTGCTTCGCCCGCGCGCAGCGTCTCGATGAAATCGCCGGACGCGTCGTAGGCGAAGCGCACGCGCTCCTGCAGTTCGCGCACGTTGCCGGGCCACTCGTAGGACAGGCATTCACGCACGAAGCCCGGCGCCGTGCGCTTGTCGGTCGTGCTGCGGCCGGTAGCGCGTGCTTCGCGATTCAGTTCGTCGATCAATGCGTCCGCGATGGCGAGCGCGTCGCCGTCACGCTCGCGTAGCGGCGGCATCGTGATCGAAGCCGCATCGAGGCGCAGCCACAGATCCTCGCGCAGCATGCCGCTCGCGACTGCTTCGCGCGCTGGGCGGCGGGTGGTCGCGATCAGCCGGAAGTCGCTCGCGATCGAGCTCGTGCCGCCGATGCGCATGAAGTTCTGCGAGTCGAGCGCATGCAGCAGCGCCTCCTGCAGCACGAGCGGCAGCGCGGTGATCTCGTCGAGGAACAGCGTGCCGCCGCCGGCCTGTTCGAACAGGCCCGATTCGCGCCGCTCGGCGCCGTCGAACGCGCCGCGTTCATGGCCGAACAGTACGCTGTCGAGCGATGCGCCGTGACGGCCGGCCTGCGCGATCGTGCGGCAGTCGAACGACACGAACGGCCCCTTGCGGCGGCGGCTCAGGTCGTGCAGCGTGCGTGCGGCCAGCTTCTTGCCGGTGCCGGCTTCGCCCGCGAACAGCACGGCCGTTTCGGTGCGTGCGTTGTGCTCGATCATGTCGTACACGTGCTGCATTGCCTCGCTGCGACCGACCAGCGCGCCGAAGCGGCCGAGGTGGCGCAGCGACGCGCGCAGCGCCTGCACTTCGTCGATCAGTTCGTAGGGGCGCGGAATCCGGGCCAGCAGGCTGCGCAGGCGCGGAATGTTGATCGGCTTCAGCAGGTAGTCCCAGATGCCGTGACGCAGGCCTTCGATCGCGCTCTCGACCGTCGCATTGCCCGTCAGTACGATCACCGGCAGCGAGCCGTTCGGCTGTTGCTGCGGCAGGTGCTGGAGCAGATCGAATCCGCTGCCGTCCGGCAGGTTCAGATCGACGAGGACGACATCGGGAATCGAGCGGCCGAGTGCCGTGCGCGCTTCGGCGAGCGACGTGGCCGTGTCGACCGAGAAGCCATCTGCGGCAAGCAGCGCGGTGAGGCCGGACAGACTGTTGGGATCGTCTTCGACAATCAGGGCGTGTGGCATGGTGAACGCGAGTCGAGTGAGAGGCGGGCTGTCGGCCATCGAGCCGGCCGCAGCCGCATGTCAGATTAAAAACTGATTTTATGCCCCGCTGAACGCGTAACGTGCATTATTTCGCCAGCGCTGTAAAACAGTTACCGATGATACAAATTGAATATCTTTACCGGTGGATTTTGTGCTGCATATGGCGGCAGCGCGCGACCGCTGTTGGCGCCGGGCAAACAAAAAGCGCCCCGAAGGGCGCTTTGTTCGATGCGAAAGTCGCAGACGATTACGCGCGGCTGCGGTATTCGTTCGTGCGCGTATCGATTTCGATCTTGTCGCCGGTATTGCAGAAGAGCGGCACTTGCAGTTCGAAGCCCGTCGCGAGCTTCGCGTTCTTCAGCACCTTGCCCGACGACGTGTCGCCCTTGACGGCCGGTTCCGTGTAGGTGATCTCGCGAACCAGGACCGTCGGCAGTTCGACCGAGATCGCCTTCTCGTTGTAGAACACGACTTCGCAAGCCATGCCGTCTTCGAGGTAGTTCAGCGCTTCACCCATCATTTCCGCTTCGACTTCGTACTGGTTGTAGTCGGCGTCCATGAACACGTACATCGGGTCGGCGAAGTACGAGTACGTCACTTCCTTGCGGTCGAGCATGACGACTTCGAACTTGTCGTCAGCCTTGTAGACCGATTCCTGGCCTGCGTTCGACAGCAGGTTCTTCATCTTCATCTTGACGACGGCGGAGTTGCGGCCCGACTTGTTGTATTCCGCCTTTGCGATGACCCATGCTTCGCTGCCGATCTGCACGACGTTGCCTACGCGGAGTTCCTGTGCGGTCTTCATAAAAACTGTCCTGATCCAATCAAATAAATAGGTGCCTGAGCGTTGCGCAACGGCTGACGGCGCAAGCGAGGGTGCGTTCCGGTGGGCGCCCAAAGCTCAAACGCGTGCGCTTGCGTGGTCAGCCGTCGGATAACCGCTTATTTTAACTGAGATTTTGCGTATTCCGCCAGCTTTCCGGCGAGATCGCCGACGCTCGCCAGCGCGTCGGCCCAGCGGGCCGCGTTGGTGTCCAGCACGGCACGATGTTGCAGCAAATCGGCCCAGTCGGGCGTGCCGGCGCCGTTCCACGCATGCCAGAAGCGCTCGAGCGCCGCGCGCGGCGCGTCGGCGAGGCCGGCCGACAGGTGTGCGAGCGCGGCATCGAGCTTCGGCAGGTGCGCATCGTCGGCCTGCGGGTAGATGTGCCACACGAACGGCTTGCGCGCCCATTGCGCGCGGACGAACGAATCCTCGCCGCGCACGAAGTTGACGTCGGCCACCCACAGCAGCGCGTCATAGTCGGCCTGCGGGACGAACGCGAGCCCGTATGCGGTCAGGTTGCCGCTGCGCGCGCGTGCGCCGGCATCGAAAGATTCGACCCCGAAAAAGCGGGCAAGCGCGGGCGACACGCGGCCCGCCGGCACGAGCGCGACGATGGGCGACGGGCTGTCGCGCCACTGCGCGAGCAGTGCGTCGACGGCCGGGTTTCCATACGCGAACAGGCTGACGATCGTCGTGCCGGGCGCCGGCGGCATGTCGCCGGTCGCACGCTGCCACCAGGCGGCGCGCGCCGCCGCGTCGGCTTCGAACGCCGTGCGGCGCGCGTCGAGGTCGCGCTCCTTCAGCACGCCGCCCGTGCCGGCCGACAGTCCCGGGAAGAAGAACGTCTTCAGCAGCGGGTAGCGCGGATGCGGCGACGGGCGCAAATGGAAATCGGCGACCCAGTCCTCGGCACTCAGGTATTCGAGATTGATCCAGACGGGGCGGCGCGCGCGCTGCGCCATCGCCGCGAGGTACGCGCCAGGCAGCTCGCACGCGAACGCCTCGATCACGACATCGGCGATCTCCAGCGCATCGCCGACTTCCGCATGCCAGTGTTCGACCACGATGCCGTCGAGTGTCTGCCGGCCGGCATCGGGATCGACCCCCGGCAGCAGCCGCGTGAAGGTGTGCAGGTCGTCGACGAACAGGCGTACCTGCCAGCCGTGCTCGTGCGCGAGCTGGCGGGCGAGGCGCCAGCACACGCCGATGTCGCCGAAGTTGTCGATCACGGTGCAGAAGAGGTCGCAGGCGATGGGTTCGTCGGGCGCGAGCGGCGCAGGGGAGGTGGGGGCGGTGCGGGGCATCGAAGCGGGCCGGTGAATGCTCTAAACTGGCGATTCTAATGGACCCGTTCCGCGCCACAAGGCACCCGGATCACGCATGACATCCCCAGAAGCCGCCGACACCCCGTTCGAACCGAAGAAGATCCTTGCCCAGTTGCCGCACATGCCGGGCGTCTACCGTTACTACGACGTGGCGGGCGCCGTGCTTTACGTCGGCAAGGCGCGCGACCTGAAGAAGCGCGTATCGAGCTATTTCACGAAGACGCAGCTGTCGCCGCGCATCGCGATGATGGTCACGCGCATCGCGCGCATCGAGACGACCGTCACGCGCTCGGAGGCCGAGGCGCTGCTGCTCGAGAACAACCTGATCAAGGCGCTCGCGCCGCGCTACAACATCCTGTTTCGCGACGACAAGTCGTATCCGTACCTGAAGCTCACCGCGCACCGCTTCCCGCGCATGGCTTACTACCGCGGCTCGGTCGACAAGCAGAACCAGTATTTCGGCCCGTTCCCGAGCGCGTGGGCCGTGCGCGAGAGCATCCAGATCCTGCAGCGCGTGTTCCAGTTGCGCACCTGCGAGGACTCGGTCTTCAACAACCGCACGCGGCCGTGCCTGCTGCACCAGATCGGGCGCTGCACGGCGCCGTGCGTCGGCGCGATATCCGAGGACGACTACGCGATCGACGTGTCGAACGCCGCGCGCTTCCTGCTTGGCCGGCAGTCGGAAGTGATGAACGAGCTCGAGCAGAAGATGCACGCGTTCGCGGCCGAGCTGAAGTTCGAGCAGGCGGCCGCCGTGCGCAACCAGATGAGCTCGCTCGCGACGGTGCTGCACCAGCAGGCGATCGAGGTCGGCAGCGACAGCGACGTCGACATCCTGGCGGTCGTTGCGCAGGGTGGGCGCGTGTGCGTGAACCTCGCGATGGTGCGTGGCGGCCGGCATCTCGGCGACAAGGCGTATTTCCCGACGCACGTCGAAAGCGCGCTGACACTTGCCGAAGGTGGTCTCGGGGACGAGGCCGAGGCGCCGGACACCGCCGCGGTGCAGCCCGACCAGCCAGCAGGAGACGGTGCCGGCGCGCGCGATGCGGGGGCGTCGGTGGAGGCCGAGGTGCTCGATGCGTTCATCGCGCAGCACTATCTCGGCAACCGCGTGCCGCCCGTGCTGGTCGTGAGCCATGCGCCCGCGAGCCGCGACCTGCTCGAGCTGCTGTCCGAACAGGCCGGCCACAAGGTGTCGCTGGTGCGGCAGCCGCAAGGACAGCGGCGTGCGTGGTTGTCGATGGCCGAGCAGAATGCACAGCTCGCGCTCGCGCGGTTGCTGTCCGAGCAGGGTTCGCAGCAGGCGCGCACACGCGCGCTCGCGGAGACGCTCAGCTTCGAATGCGACGATCTGGCGACGCTGCGGATCGAGTGCTTCGACATCAGCCATACGATGGGCGAGGCGACGCAGGCGTCGTGCGTCGTCTACCACCATCACAAGATGCAGTCGGGCGAGTACCGTCGCTACAACATCACCGGCATCACGCCGGGCGACGATTACGCGGCCATGCGGCAGGTGCTCACGCGCCGTTACGAGAAGATGGTCGAGCAGGCCGCGCAGGCGGCGGCCGCCGACGACGCAGCCGGCATCGACGGCGAATCGACGAGGCAGGCCGAGGCGTCGAGCCTGCTGCCGAACATCGTGCTGATCGACGGCGGCAAGGGCCAGGTCGAGATCGCCCGCCAGGTGTTTACCGAGCTCGGGCTCGACACGTCGATGCTGGTTGGCGTCGCGAAGGGCGAGGGGCGCAAGGTCGGCCTCGAGACGCTCGTGTTCGCGGACGGCCGCACGCCGCTCGAACTCGGCAAGGAGAGCGCCGCGCTGATGCTCGTCGCGCAGATCCGCGACGAGGCGCACCGCTTCGCGATCACCGGGATGCGCGCGAAGCGGGCGAAGGCGCGCCAGACCTCGCGGCTCGAGGAGCTCGAAGGGGTTGGCGCGAAGCGCCGGCAGCGGCTGCTCGCGCGGTTCGGTGGGCTGCGCGGCGTCGTCGCTGCCAGTGTCGAGGAACTCGCGAGCGTCGACGGCATCTCGCATGCGCTCGCCGAGCAGATCTACAAGCAGCTTCACTGACGCGGCCGTGCGACCGGCTGCCCGCGTTCTCGCGTTCTTGTGGCAGGCCGGTCGACACGGCACAATTGCGAATCCTTTACTGACCCGCATGCCATGCCGTTCAATTTCCCGATTTTCCTGACGTGGGTACGGATCGTGCTGATCCCGCTCGTCGTCGGCGTGTTCTATCTGCCGGACACGGTGATGGGCGGCGCGCACCGCAATCTCGCGGCAGCGGCGATCTTCATTCTCGCCGCGCTGACGGACTGGTTCGACGGGTTTCTCGCCCGCAAGTGGAACCAGACGTCGTCGTTCGGCGCATTCCTCGATCCGGTCGCGGACAAGCTGATGGTGACGGCCGCGCTGCTGATCCTCGTGCAGATTTCGCGGGTCGACGCGGCGATCGCGCTCGTGATCGTTGGCCGCGAGATCGCGATCTCGGCGTTGCGCGAATGGATGGCACAGATCGGTGCATCGAAGAGCGTCGCGGTGAACCAGCTCGGCAAGTTCAAGACCGCGTGCCAGATGGTCGCGATCCCGATGCTGCTGTATTACGGCCCGCTGCCGCTCGGCATCGCGACGATCGACACGCGCGTGTGGGGCGAGTGGCTGATGTATCTCGCGGCGGTGCTGACGATCTGGTCGATGCTGTACTACATGAAGCTCGCATGGCCGCAGATTCGCGAGCGCGGCGGCGCGTGATGCACGTCGCGACTCGGTCGCGCAGATTTTTGGAAAAAGGGCTGGAAAAGCCCTTGACATACGAATGTGCCTTCGACATAATCTCGCTTCTCCGCTGCACGACGAACGAAGCAGGTGCGACGGGGAAGCAGTAGCGCAATACGCGGGAGTAGCTCAGTTGGTAGAGCGCAACCTTGCCAAGGTTGAGGTCGCGAGTTCGAGACTCGTCTCCCGCTCCAGATTTTTCTGGCAGCGTGTGGTACGGCAAAGCGCTGCAGATGCAGGACCCATGCGGGAGTAGCTCAGTTGGTAGAGCGCAACCTTGCCAAGGTTGAGGTCGCGAGTTCGAGACTCGTCTCCCGCTCCAGATTTTTTCTGGCAGCGTGTGGTACGGCAAAGCGCTGCAGGTGCAGGACAATGCGGGAGTAGCTCAGTTGGTAGAGCGCAACCTTGCCAAGGTTGAGGTCGCGAGTTCGAGACTCGTCTCCCGCTCCAGGTAATGGGGAAGCCACGCTTCCCTTTTTATTTGATGGACCTCCGGTCCTCGAATAAAAAATCTGTCGCTTGCCTCCATGGCATCCGGACAGTCCGCTTTTGGCGCGATAGCAAAGCGGTTATGCAGCGGCCTGCAAAGCCGTTTAGACCGGTTCGACTCCGGTTCGCGCCTCCAGGTAGCACGAGAAAAAGCCCCGCTTCGGCGGGGCTTTTCTTTTTCTACTCTCCATTCTGCTTCCGGAGAAAGCCGTCTGGCGTGCTGCAGAGTCGCCTCAAACCACCCGGCGCACTCAATCGACCAGCGCTTTACCGGAGGTGTCCTTGATTTTCGCTTTCCACTGCTTGCGGATTTCGGACACGACTGGATCGGGAAGCGAGATGTAGTCGAGATTCGTGGCGGCCTGATTGCCATTTTTGAACGCCCAGTCGAAGAACTTCAGCGTTTCCGCACCCTGCGCCGGCCTCTCCTGTTTCGCGTGCAGCAGCACGAAGGTCGCGCCGACGACCGGCCATGCTTCCTTGCCCGGCTGGTTCGTCAGGATCTGGTAGAACGATTTCGACCAGTTCGCGCTCGCGGCAGCAGCCTTGAACGTTTCGGTCTTCGGCTCGACCACCGTGCCCGTCGAGTTCTTCAGCGCCGTGTAGATCATGTTGTTCTTCTTCGCGTACGCCCACTCGACGTAGCCGATCGCGCCCGGCAGGCGCTGCACGAAGGCTGCGACGCCGTCGTTGCCCTTGCCGCCCGTGCCCGTCGGCCAGTTGACCGTCGTGCCTTCGCCGATCTTCGACTTCCACTCGTCGTTGACCTTCGACAGGTAGTTCGTCCAGATGAAGCTGGTGCCCGAACCGTCAGCGCGGCGAACGACCGCGATGTCCGTATCCGGTAGCTTGACCTTCGGGTTCAGCGCGGCGATCGCCGGGGCGTTCCACTTCTTGATCTTGCCGAGGTAAATGTCGCCGAGCACCGGGCCCGACAGCGTCAGTTCACCGGCCTTTACGCCCGGCACGTTGACGACCGGCACCACGCCGCCGACCACCGTCGGGAACTGGAACAGGCCTTCCTTCGCGAGCTCTTCATCCTTCAGCGGAGCGTCCGAGCCGGCAAAATCGACCGTCTTCGCCTTGATCTGCTTCAGGCCGCCCGACGAGCCGATACCTTGGTAGTTCACCTTCGCGCCGCCGGACTGCTGATAGTCAGCGGCCCATTTCGTATAGATCGGCATCGCGAACGTGCTGCCTGCGCCCGTGACATCGGCAGCTTGAGCGGCGACGGCAACAAGGGCCAGCGCGCAGGGAACCAAGATCCGCATGTTCAGCATGTTCGGCATGTTCATGTGACGCCTCCTGTCCCCTGTCGATATACCGGTTAACACGCTACTGCCGGCTTGTGTGCATTTCGTGACGTGCGACGACGTATTTGTGCCGCTGCTGGTCGGGTCGCAGCGGTCAGATGTCCAGGAAGTCAGACTTGTCGAGCTGGATGTGGCGGCCGTCGTTCGGCAACGTACGGCGATTCACCGCGCCAGTGATCCTGTCGCGATTGCTTTCGAATGCTACGAGCAACTGTTCGGGAGTCGTCGACTCTGCGCCGAGCTTTTCTCGAATGACGTCCACCGGGAGCCTGATCGCAACATACCCCCAGCCGGGGCCATAGGCAGAAAACGACAGGCTCAGATCGTTGCAGACGACCGGGTGTGTCAGGCAAGTAGTAGCGGGGTCAGTCATGGTGCGTGAAGAGTGGTCTCGTATCGAAAGGTGCTAGGAGTATTGCATCCTGATGCGAAAACTCAAGGAGACTGTACTTCCCCAATACGCCAAGTTCAGGTTCCGTGACTGATCACCAGGGTGCTCAGCGCTCGATTGCCGTCGCGTTGGGCAGTGTCTTCAGTGGAAAAGGCGTGCTCGCTGAATGCGATCAGTTTGAAGCCGGATCCCATGGAGCGAGGAATGGTGATACCCCAATGCCAACCTCCATCTTGTTCGAATACATGGAGGGCGGGGGGCGCTTGGCTCAGCGTCGATGAGGATGTCGTCATGGCGTGCTCTCCCGTCACGGGGGGGACTGAAGGGCGATTACTTTGAAGATGAAAATTCAGCTTACTGGCATCCATGTTGCGATGCAATATCGGGGTTGTTACGAAAAGAACGATGTGCCGAGCATCACAATTTTGAAATATTGATGTGCACTTGAGGGCTGACTGGCATATTGATAGGACGATTGTGATTGTCCGGGGGTTGCATGGATGGCAGTTCGCTTGTGTGGGTCGGCGTGCCGCATAACAGTGATGGCGTGGTGTTTCAGCTTCGCGTGGGGCCCGGACT
The DNA here is from genome assembly GCF_000292915.1 of Burkholderia cepacia GG4. Classification (NCBI taxonomy): domain Bacteria; kingdom Pseudomonadati; phylum Pseudomonadota; class Betaproteobacteria; order Burkholderiales; family Burkholderiaceae; genus Burkholderia; species Burkholderia cepacia. Next base: position 2,608,325 of record NC_018513.1, on the reverse strand, counting down.
TCAGCGCTTTCATATTGCGAGGATGGTTCTTGAAAAGGTGCTTGATCTAGGGCGATTGGCATCCGACGCGCGACAACTCGAGTGCTTTTATGAAAACCTGGACCCGATCCTGGGCGTTGCCCGGCAGACGCGCTCGAGTGCCAAGGCGGATACTGTTCGCCTGAATATTTCCGATTTCGTTCGATTGGTCACGATACGGACCGGGCAGGATTCCTGAGCCGTGATGCGGTCGCATGTCGCCCTCAAATGCAAAAGCCCGATGCGGTGCATCGGGCGTTTTAGCGGGCAACAATTGTCACCCTATGTCACGACTTGATGGGTTCTTCACCGGCGCGTCTACTCCGCCGGATACGTCAACGTCACCAGTTCGCACTTCGACGTGCGCTTGCCGTCGTAGTCGTAGATCGCGAGCAGATGCTGGCCTCGGCTGTTCGCGATCGGCAGCGTGATCGCCCGGCGATCCGGGTTGTTGCCGCCGGCCGGTTCGTCCGAGACCTGCTTGCGCATCTCGGACTCGAGGTCCGACGGCGTATTGATGCCGTTCTCCGGGCCACGGCTCCGTACCCGGCTGTAGAAATGAAACCCGTTGTCGGTCCAGCCGCGCGGCAGCATGTTGCGCCACTGGTTATTGGTGACTTCCTTCCACAGCAGATCGGTGTTGCCGCTCAACGTAAACGGCGTCGGACACGCACCGGCCGCGAACGCTTGCCCGCACAACAGCGGGAGGGCGGCAAGCGACAACGCAACGTATCGAACCGCGTGTCGCGCGAGGCCGGCATCGCGTTGCGACCCGGGATGGTGCGGCAAGTCATGGGGCGTTTTCATACGGCATCCTCCGAGTGATGGATCGGTATGCGACCGTGGTGCGGCCGCTGGGGAATACCGTATCGCTACCGTTCTCACGCCAGAATGCGGCGAACGTCACATTCGCGGTCACGGGGCAAAGGTGCGGGGCCGTGGCCCGGGATGGGTGTGGCGCCTGGAGGATGTGCGAGAACGCGGTGCGGTGGCGCGATCGCACGTTGTCGCTGCAGGGAAGGTGATGGCGGTGGCGAGGGCCGTCTGTGCCGCCCCCGCCACGGAGAAATTGCCGAACAGCGCCGCGATGCCGATCAGCCGTCGACCGGCTGCGCCGGCGTGTCGAGCCTGAGCTGATAGAACGCCGCATCGAGCCAGCGGCCGAACTTGAAGCCCGCTTCGGTGATCGTTCCCGAGTGCACGAAGCCGAGCCGCGTGTGCAGCCCGACGCTGCCGCCGTTGGTCGCGTCGATGCAGCCGACCAGCACGTGCACGTCGGCTTCGCGCGCACGCCGGATCAACTCGCGCAGCAGCAACTCGCCGAGCCCGCGGCCGCGATGATCGCGGTGCACGTAGACGCTGTGCTCGACCGTGTACTTGAACGCCGGGAACGCGCGGAACGTGCCCCAACTCGCGAAGCCGACCAGCGTGCCCGATTCATCCACCGCGCCGACGACCGGAAAACCGCCGGCGCGCTTGGTCGCGAACCACGTGACCATCGCTTCCGGCGGGCGCGGCCGGTAGTCGTACAGCGCGGTCGAGTTCACGATCGCATCGTTCAGGATCTCGAGGATGGCCGCGGCATGCTCGGCCTCGCTGCAATCGATCAGGCGCACGTCGTCGCGCTGTTTCGGGGAATTCATACGGGCTCCTGCGCCGGTCGGCTTTGAACGGATGACACTTGCCGCGCGCCGGCGGCGGATGCATCGCAGATCGCGACGACGTAGCGCGCGACGTGCGACGACGGGTTGCTGAAGATCAGCGGCTGATCGAGCCGCATGGCCAGACAGTCGCCTTCGTGAAGTTCGTGAAGCTGGTCGCCGAACGTGACGTCGACGCGCCCGTGGACGACCCATACCTGCTGATGCAGTGCGCTTTCGCGCCCGCCCGAGTCGTACGCGACGCGCGCGCCGGGCGGAAAATCGACCTCGACCAGCTGGATCGGGGACGGCCAGCCGGGCGGCGACAGATTGCGCCGCACATAACCGGACGCCGGATCGCGCCATTCCGCCTGCTGTGCGCGCCGCACCAGCGGTTGCGCGGGTGCGTCGTCGCGATCGCCGCCGAACAGCCCGGCCAGCGACACGCCGAGGCCCGCCGCGAGCTTGTCGAGCACGACGGCCGTCGGGCTCGCCGACGCACGCTCGATGAGCGAGATCATCGAACGGCTGACGCCGGAACGCGCGGCGAGCGCATCGAGCGTGTAGCCTCTCAGGGTGCGCAAGTCGCGCACGCGCCGGGCGATGCGTTCGTTGATGCCGGTGTCGTCGGCAGGGGCGTTGATCGATTCTTGCATGGTGGATTTATTTTCCAGCAAATTGGAATTCGATGTCAACGGGATTCGTACTGCCCCGGCGGACGGTTCGATGGCGGCCGAACGCTTGCCCGGCGCGTGGGTCGAGCGTAATATACGAAACAGCTATATTTCGTTTAATTAGAGACATATGGGAATCATCAAGATATCCGAGCAGATGCACGAACGGCTCCGCTCGACCAGTACCGCATTGAGCCGCTCGATCAATGCTCAGGCGGAGCACTGGCTGCGCGTCGGGATGCTGGCGGAACTCAATCCGTCGGTGTCGTACGGCGACATCTGCCGGATGCTGATCGAGGCCGAGGCACGCGGCGACGCGGGTCCGACGGAGTCGGTGGCCCACGGCATCGAGCAGGTGGCGTAATGGCGAAGCGCGAAATCCCGATCCGCGGCGACGCGGAAATCGCCAAGTCGCGCGAGGCAGCGAAGCTCGCGTCCCAGGTGCTGACGATGATCACCGAGCACGTGAGGCCGGGCGTCACCACCGACGAGCTCGATGCGCGCTGCCGTGAATACATCGTCGACGAACTCGGCGCGATTCCGGCGAACATCGGTTATCACGGCTATCCGAAGACGCTGTGCACGTCGGTCAACCACGTGGTCTGTCACGGCATTCCGTCGTCGCGGCCGATGCGCGACGGCGACATCGTGAATCTCGACATCGCGGTGATCAAGGACGGCTGGTTCGGCGACACGAGCCGCATGTACTTCGTCGGCGAGCCGGGCGAACTGGCCCGGCGCCTCGTCGCGACGACCTATGAGGCGATGCATGCCGGCATCCGCGCGGTTCGTCCGGGCGCGACGCTCGGCGACGTCGGCTATGCGATCCAGCAGGTCGCGCATCGCGAAGGGTTCAGCGTGGTCCGCGAGTACTGCGGGCACGGCATCGGCGACGTGTACCACGACGAGCCGCAGGTGCTGCACTACGGCCGCCCGGGCACCGGCGTGCCGCTGCGGCCGGGGATGATCTTCACGATCGAGCCGATGCTGAACGCAGGCAAGCGCGACACGCGCGTGCTGGCGGATGGCTGGACGGTCGTCACGAAGGACCATTCGCTGTCCGCGCAATGGGAGCACATGGTGGTGGTGACGGAGCAGGGCTTCGAGGTGCTGACGGACGACGTGAAGCCGCCGGCGCTCGCGGCGCTTTCCGGCACGCACGCGGCCTGACGCGCGGCCACCCGCGCGCAGCGGCGCAACGAAAACGGGCCCCGTTCATCACGTTGGGGCCCGTGTCATTTTCGGTCAGTCGCGCGGCGCGACCGGCAGCGTGACGCGGCTTAGCCGCGCGCCTTCTGCCATGCGTATTCGACGAACACGCGGCACAGCGCTTCCATGCCGTTGCGGTCCTCATCGTCGAAACGCGCGGCGACCGGGCTGTCGACATCCCACACGCCGATCAGCGTGCCGTCGGCCGCTACCAGCGGCACGACGATTTCCGATTCCGACGCGGCATCGCAGGCGATATGGCCCGGAAATTCATGCACGTCGCGCACGACCTGCGTCTCGCGGGTCTGCGCGGCCGTGCCGCACACGCCCTTGCCGAGCGCGATCCGCACGCACGCGGGCTTGCCCTGGAACGGGCCGACCACGAGTTCCGACCCGTCGAAGAAATAGAAGCCGGCCCAGTTGAGGCGGTCGAGCGAGTGGTAGACGAGCGCGGAGAAGTTCGCGGCGTTCGCGGTCAGGTCGCGTTCCGATTCGACGAGCGCGCGTGCCTGCTCGACGAGCGTCGCATAGAGTTCGGCCTTGGAGGCGTGAGGGTCGTTGGACAGCGTGAACATGGCTGAAATGCGATAAGGGTTGTGAAAAGCGCGATGCGCGTCCCGCAGTCTACGGCACGCGACGCCGGTTTGCAGCGCGTGGTTCGCGGGCGCCGTGCCGAACGCGCGGTGCAGGCGCCCGCGACGCCGCTCAATCGGGTTCGAGTTCGGTGAACCGCTCTGCCAGGAAGTCGAGCAGCGCGCGCACCGCGGGCAGCAGCCCGCGCCGCGACGCGAACACCGCGTGCACGATCTCGCGGCGCGGCGCCCAGTCCGGCAGCACGGTCACCAGTTCGCCGCGCGCGACTTCGTCGCGCACCATCATCGTCGGCAACTGCACGACGCCGACGCCCGCGACGGCCGCCGCGCGCAGCGCGAGCATGCCGCCCGTCACGAGGCGCGGCTGGTGGTGGATTTCCGCCTGCGCGCCGTCGGGGCCGCGCAGCCGCCACACGTGCGCGGCCTGCGGCACGCCGTGATCGAGGCTCGGCAGGCGGGCGAGATCGGCGGGGACGGCCGGCACGCCGAGCTCGCGCAGCAACGCGGGGCTCGCGACGAGGCACTGGCCGCGTTCGGCCAGCACGCGCAGCGCGAGATCGCTGTCCTCGAGCGGCGGCGGGCGCACGCGGATCGCGACGTCGATCCCTTCGCCGACGACGTCGACGCGCCGGTTGGTCGCCTCGAGGTGGATCTCGACGCGCGGGCACGCGACCATGAACGCGGCGATCATCGTGCCGACCAGCGAATCGAGCAGCACGACCGGGCAACTGACGCGCACGATGCCGCGCGGCTCCTCGTGCAGCAGCGCGATCGCCTCGTCGGCGGCGTCCGCTTCGACGAGCATTGCGCGACAATGCGCGTAATAGGTCTGGCCGACGTCGGTGACGGTGAAGCGGCGCGTCGAGCGCTGGATCAACCGCATCCCGAGCCGCGCCTCGAGGAGCCCGATGCGGCGGCTCAGCTTCGATTTCGGCATGTTCAGCGCACGTCCGGCCGGCGCGAAGCCGCCGTGCTCGACAACCTGCACGAAGTAATAGAGATCGTTCAGATCCCGTTCGTTATCGTTCATGAAATAGAACGCTGAGTGCGAATTTGGCAGTCTACCGGATCGATCGTTCCACCTCTATATTCCTACTCAGGATGCGAAACACGTGTTTCGCCGCAATTCGGAGAAGGCAAATGAAGAAGATCCAGGGTGTTTACAGTGCGCCGCGCGGCCATTGGGTCGGCGACGGTTTCCCGGTGCGCTCGATGTTCAGCTATCAGTCTCACGGCACGCACCTGAGCCCGTTCCTGCTGCTCGACTACGCGGGACCGGCGAACTTCGAGCCGGCTTCGGCACCGCGCGGGGTGGGCCAGCACCCGCACCGCGGGTTCGAAACGGTGACGATCGTCTATGACGGCGAAGTCGCGCACCGCGACTCGACCGGCGCGGGCGGCGTGATCGGCCCGGGCGACGTGCAGTGGATGACCGCCGCGAGCGGGATCCTGCACGAGGAATTCCACTCGGAGGAATTCACGAAGCGTGGCGGTCCGCTCGAGATGGTGCAGCTGTGGGTGAACCTGCCCGCCGCTGACAAGATGGGTGCGCCCGGCTACCAGACGGTGCTGGACGCGGACATCCCGGTGGTCGAACTGCCGGACGGCGCAGGTCGGGCGCGGATCATCGCGGGCGAACTCGACGGGCGGCGCGGCCCGGCCCGTACGCACACGCCGATCGACGTGTGGGACGTGCGGCTCGTGGCAGGCGGTCATGCGCGGTTCCCGGTCCCCGAAGGTCGGACGCTTGCGGTGGTCGTGCTGAACGGCACGCTGATGGTGAACGGCGATACGGTTGCCCGCGAAGCGCAGTTCGTGCAACTGAGCCGCGACGGCCGCGATGTCGAGATCGAAGCGAACAGCGACGCCAAGCTGCTGATCCTGAGCGGCGAGCCGATCGATGAGCCGGTCGTCGGATACGGGCCGTTCGTGATGAACTCGCAAGAGGAAATCCGGACCGCGATCGACGATTTCAACAGCGGCCGCTTCGGCCGGATGCCGGCCTGACGGACAGGCCCCGCGCAATGCGGGGCCTTTTTCATGCGCGGAAGGGCGGTCGCGCGCCGCGTGCGCTTCGAGGCATAATCGACGGTTGCCGCGCGCCGGCCGGCGCGCCCGAATCAGGACCGACATGACCGCTTCCGCACCCGCCGCATCCCCGAGCGCCGCCGATCTCGACTGGCGCTGGAAATCCTTCGACGCGCTGACGGCGCGCGAAATCTATTCGATCCTCGAAGCGCGCAGCGCCGTGTTCGTCGTCGAGCAGAACTGCGTGTATCGCGACATCGACGATGCGGACCAGGCTGCGTGGCACCTGGCCGCGTACGATCCGGCGGGCCGCCTGGCCGGCTACCTGCGCGTGCTGCTGCCGGATGCGCGGAACACCGATGTGCGCATCGGCCGCGTGCTAACGACCGCCGCGTTTCGCGGCGCGGGCCTTGGCAACGCGCTGCTGTCGAATGCGCTCGAGCACATCCGCGCGCAGTGGCCGGACACGCCCGTGAGCCTGCATGCGCAGGCCCACTTGCAGCGTTTCTACGGGGCCTTCGGCTTCACGCCGAGCTCGGACGTGCACGACGAGGACGGCATTCCGCACGTCTGGATGAGCAGCGCGCGCGGCTGACGCACCGCGCGCCGCGCCGTCAGTGGGCGGCGCGCGTCACCGACGGGCGCTCCGTACGCGGGGCGGCCGCCCGCTCTTCGATCAAGCGGCCGCGCGCGGACAGCCGCAGCCAGTGCCGCAGCGCGATCAGCGCGCCGATCACGCTCATCATCGAACCCGGAATCCACAGCAGCAAGCCGCCGATCTGCTGGTCGCGCAGCGGGCTGAGCCACGTGAATGCGCGTCCGCAGATCGAGTAGATCGGATACAGCTCGTGCGGCGTGAAGAAGATCAGCGCGCCGAGCGCGAGCTGCGGCGGAATCGCCGCGACGACGATCAGGATCCGGCGGCCCGGCGACAGCCGCGCGGGCGGCGCGGGACGCGGATCGACGACGAGCCACCAGAACAGCAGCCCGTCGATCACCATGCTCCAGTTCATCACGCGATAGAGACGCCAGTCCAGCATCGCGATGAAGTGGATCGGCGACAGCAGCCAGAAATAGATCAGCCCGACGAACAGCACGACCGCGACGACCGGATGGAACACCACGTCGAGGGTCGCGCGCACGGGCGCCCACGCGAGCGCGGGGCGCACGAAGCGCTGCCGCCAGCGAAACGGAATGCCCGCGCGGATCGCCGCGCCCGGGTATGCCAGCGCGATGAAGAACGGCCCGAGGTGGTGCAGCACCAGGTGCTGCGCGCGATGCATGAAGAATTCGTGCTCGAAGAAGTAGTCGAGCCGCGTATGCAGCGCGATATACAGCGCCGTCAGCCCGAGCCAGAACGAGAACTGCCGCAGCGGCGACACCTGCGCCTTCTTCACGCCGCGCGCGAACAGCACGGCGGCCGTCAGCACCGCGATGACCACGGTCGGCGACGGTTCCCACGGATCGAGCCAGTACAGGACGTTCATCGCGCGCGCATCACTTTGCCTGGGCCGGCGATTTCACGGCGAACGGCGTGTCGACCGTTTCGCCGTCGGAGAACTTCAGGCGCAGGCGCACGGTGTCGCCGGGCTTGATCGCGTGCTTCGGTTCCTCGAGCATGAAGTGGTAGCTGCCGGGCGCGATGTCGACCTTGCCGCGGGCGGGGATCGTCAGCTTGTCGACCATTTCCATCTTCTGGGTCGAGCCGTTCGACACGGTCTGGTGCAGCATCGCCATCCCGTAGTCGGGGCTGTCGACGTCGACGAGATCGACCGGCTTGTCGCCCGTGTTGACGAGCGTCACGTAGCCGCCCGCGGGCAGCTGGTTCGGCAGCCAGCGCACCCACGCGTTCTGCGCGGTGATCGCGCCGGCGGCGTACGCGTGCGCGCCGGTGCACAACGCGGCGAGGAGGGCGAACGTCTTGAGAGTCGTCTTCATGTCGGAATTCAGGTGGTGGAGGCGGTGTCGATGATCCGGCGCACATCGGCGGCGATGGCGTCGGGCGAGTCGCTGTCGGTCGCGAGCAGGCGCGCGCGGCCGTTCGCATCGAAGATGTAGACGGCCGAGCTGTGCGTGACCTCGTAGCCGCCGGCCGGATCGCGTTGTTCCATCTGGTACGCGACGCGATAGCGTTTCGCGAGCGATTCGATCTGGCTGTCGGTGCCGGTGAGGCCGCGTGCGTGCGCGGCATCGAACGCGGCGACGTATGACTGCATCGCCTGCGGCGTGTCGCGCGCGGGATCGACCGATACGAACAGGATGCGGACGTCGTTCGATTGCGGGCCGAGCTTCGCGAGCACTTCCATCAGCCGCGCCATCGTTTCCGGGCAGACGTCCGGGCAGTGCGTGTAGCCGAAGTAGACGAGCGCGATGCGACCGTGGAACGCGTTCGCGTCGACCGGGCGACCGTCGCCGCCGGTCAGCGTGAACGACAGGTCGGGCAGGTGGCCCGTGACGTTGGTCAGGTGCCAGTTCGGCTCGTCGTGCGTGCATGCGGCGAGCGCGACGGCGGCGGCCAGCGCGGCGGCCGTGCGGGCGAAGCGGGTGAAGCTGAAGCGGCGCCGGTGCGGCGCGGGACGGGCAGACGACATCCTGGGGCTCGATCGGACGGAATGGTCGTCGGCCGGCGCGGCGCCATGCGTCGCGCGGCCGGCGGTTGCGACTGTAGCGCAATTCCCGCGCCCATGTCCTTTCGAAACTGGTACGGCGCGGGCGAGCGGGGCAATATGTCGCAGTTGACGACGGACGCGGTGCGAGGTCCGTCGTGCAACGGTTTCGCCCATCCCGGCACTCAGGCGCGGTAAGATGCGCACAATTCCATTCTCGCTGCGGCGGCCCCGCGTTTGCAGGCGCTCCTCAGACTATCGAATCGATGCAATCCGTTCCGGCTTCCCTGTCCCTGACCGATACCGCGTTCTTCTTCGACTTCGACGGCACGCTCGTCGAGCTGGCGCCCACGCCCGACAGCATTCACGTCCCGCCGTCGCTGCTGACGCTGCTCGATGAATTGCGGCGCCGCTCGCACGGCGCGGTCGCCATCGTGTCGGGTCGCGGCATCGACAACCTCGACATGTTCCTGAACATGCCGGACCTGCCGATGGCCGGCCTGCACGGCGCCGAGCGTCGCGATGCGAACGGCGACACGCAGCGCATCGGCTTCAACGACGATCGGCTGCTGCGCATCGAGCGCGAGCTCGCGTCCGTGGTCGACCGCTATCCGGGCATGCTGCTCGAGATCAAGGGGGCGGCCGTCGCGCTGCACTACCGCAACTCGCCCGAGCGCGAGCCGGTCGCGCGTGAAGCGACCGAGCGCCTCGTCGCCGAATATGCGGATGCGTACGTGCTGCAGCCCGGCAAGATGGTGTTCGAGATCAAGCCGAAGGGCGTCGACAAGGGGCGCGCGCTGGCCGCGTTCCTCGACGAACCGCCGTTCGCGGGGCGCGTGCCGCTGTTCGCGGGCGACGACCTGACCGACGAGAAGGGCTTCGCGGTGGTCAACGCGCGCGGCGGCCTGTCGATCAAGGTCGGCGCGGGCGAGACGTCGGCCCGGACGCGGCTCGACTCGGTCGACGCGCTGCACGAGCAGATCGCCCGCTGGCTCGGCGTGGAGCTGCCGGGCGCATGAGCCGACTCATCATCGTTTCGAACCGCGTCGCCCCGATTTCGGAAGGCGAACCGGCGGCGGGCGGCCTCGCGATCGGCGTCTACGACGCGCTGAAGGAGACGGGCGGCATGTGGTTCGGCTGGAGCGGCGAGGTGGTCGCGTCCGGTGCGCCGCAGATCCGTATCGAGGAGCGCGGGCCCGTGACGTTCGCGACCGTCGGGCTGTCGCGCCGCGATTACGACCAGTATTACCGCGGCTTCTCGAACGCGACGCTGTGGCCGGCTTTCCACTACCGCGCGGACCTGATCCAGTACGACCGGCACGAGTTCGAAGGCTACCGCCGCGTGAACGACTGGCTCGCGCAGCAGCTCGTGCCGCTGCTGCAGGACGACGACGTGATCTGGGTGCACGACTATCACCTGATCCCGTTCGCGCGTGCGCTGCGCGCGGCCGGCGTGAAGAACCGCATCGGCTTTTTCCTGCATATCCCGTTTCCGGCCGCGCAGGTGCTCGTCAACGTGCCGCCGCATCGCGAGCTCGTCGAGTCACTGTGCGCGTTCGACCTGCTCGGCTTCCAGACCGAGCCCGACCTGCGCGCGTTCTGCGACTACGTCGAGTTCGAGGCCGGCGGTGAAGTGACGCGCGAAGGCCACACGATGCGCGTGAACGCGTTCGGCAACACGCTGCGTGCGGCCGCCTATCCGATCGGCGTGTACCCGGACGAGATCGCGTCGCTCGCGCAGGCGGGTGAAAACGGCAAGGCCGTGCGCACGCTGGCGACGTCGCTGCGTGGCCGCCAGCTGATCATGAGCGTCGACCGGCTCGATTATTCGAAGGGGCTCGTCGAGCGATTCCGCGCGTTCGAGAAACTGCTGGAACACCAGACGTCGATCCGCAATCGCGTGTCGTTCCTGCAGATCGCGCCGTCCACGCGTGCGGACCTGCGCGCGTACCAGGACATCCGCCTGCAGCTCGAGGCGGAGTCGGGGCGCATCAACGGGCGCTACGCGGAGCTCGACTGGGCGCCGATCCTCTACATCCACCGCCAGTACGACCGGCAGGTGCTGGCCGCGCTGTACCGGCTGGCGCGCGTGGGCTTCGTGACGCCGTTGCGCGACGGGATGAACCTCGTCGCCAAGGAGTACGTGTCCGCGCAGGATCCGGACGATCCGGGCGTGCTCGTGCTGTCGCGTTTCGCGGGGGCCGCGCGCGAGCTGACGGGCGCGCTGATCGTCAATCCGATCGACATCGACGGAATGGCCGATGCGCTGTCGCTGGCGCTGACGATGCCGCTCGCCGAGCGGCGCGCGCGTTATGTGGACATGATCGCGCAGCTGCGCGAGAACAACGTGTCGGTGTGGCGCGACAATTTCCTGCGCGACCTGCAGCGCGGGTAGCCGGTGCTGCGCCGCGCGAGTCGCGCGACAGGATGAAAAAAGCCGCCGTGCGTGAAGCACGGCGGCTTTTTTATCGGCTGCGCGGCGCTGCGTCAGGCCGCGCGTTCGCCGGTCGGCGTGGTGCCGTCGGGTGCGTGATGGCGGCCGTGCTGCTTCGCGAGCAGGTCGCGGTACAGGCCCGGACGATTGCGCAGCACGTCGGGGCTGCCGTCGTCGATCACCTTGCCGTTGCTCATCACGATGATGCGGTCGAAGTTGCGCAGCGTCGACAGCCGGTGCGCGATCGCGATCACCGTGCGGCCGACCATCAGGCGGTCGAGTGCGCTCTGGATCGCTTCCTCGGACGCGCTGTCGAGCGCCGACGTCGCTTCGTCGAGCAACAGGATCGGCGCATCCTTCAGGATCGCGCGCGCGATCGCGATGCGCTGGCGCTGGCCGCCCGACAGCTTCACGCCGCGGTCGCCGACGATCGTGTCATAGCCTTCCGGCATCGCTTCGATGAACTCCGCGCAGCGTGCGTCGCGCGCGGCGGCGAGCACTTCCTCGCGGGTTGCGTCGGGACGGCCGTATGCGATGTTGTCGTAGATCGTCCGGTGCATCAGCGAGATATCCTGCGGCACGAGTGCGATCGCGTGGCGCAGGCTGTCCTGCGTGATCGCCTTGACGTCCTGGCCGTCGACCTTCACGGCGCCGTCCTGCGTGTCGTAGAAGCGTTGCAGCAGCGCGAGCACGGTCGACTTGCCGGCGCCCGACTTGCCGATCAGGCCGACGCGCTGGCCCGGTTCGATATGGAGATCGAAGTGGTCGAGGATCGCGCGGCGATGCGGATACGCGAACGTCACGCGTTCGAAGTCGACGCGCCCGCCCTTGGCCGACAGCGGCTGCGCGTCGGAGCGGTCCGGCATCCCGTGCGGCTCGAGCAGCGTCTTCACGGCTTCGGACAACCGTGCGACGTGCTGCGTGACGTCGACGAGCGCAACCGCGAGGTCGCGCGTGCCGTGCAGGATCGTGAAGCCGAGCGAGCTGACGAGCACGATGTCGCCCGACGTCGCGCGGCCCTGGTCCCACAGCCACAGCGCCCAGCCGAGCAGGCCGGCGGACAGCATCGCGGTGATCACCGCGTGCAGCAGGCGCAGCTTCTCGAGATAGAGCAGGCTTTGCTGGCGCGCGTCCATCTCGGCCTTCACCGTCGCGCCGAAGCGTTTCTGTTCGCGCAGCGTCATCCCGAACGCACGCACGAGGCCCATGTTGCCGATCACGTCGACGAGTTCGCCGTCGACTGCCGCGGCCTTCGCCGCGAACGTGTGATGGCGCGCGGAGCCGCGCCCGGCAAGCTTGAACAGGATGACGGAAAGCACGGCCGAACAGCCGAGCAGGCCGGCGGCCATCAGCGGGTTCACGACGATGATCATCAGGATCGCGCCCATCACCGCGATGCACGGCGGCAGCACGTTCCACGCCATCGTGTTCTCCGACGTATAGACGGCGTTCGATGTGGCGGTGATGCGGCTCGCGAGCGTGCCCGGCTGCTTTTCCGAGTAGTACGTCGGCGAATGGCCGATCAGATACTGGAACAGGTCGCGCCGCAGGTCGCCGGTGACCGCGACGAACGTGTGCGCGGCGACCCAGCCGCCGACGCGCCAGAGCAGGTTGTCGGCCGCGATCAGCCCGACGAGCAGCGCGAAGGCACTCCACAGCGGGCCCGGATGATGGCGCCCGGCCGCGAGCACGTCGATCAGGTGCTTGATCGCGTATTGCGAGCCGAGCGCGCAGCCGACGGCGGCCAGCACGCTGCAGAGCACGATCAGGTGCGCGACGGGATGCAGGCGGATGTAGCGGAACAGGAACGCGATCGGCCGATGCGCGTAGCTCGACAGCTTCGCGTTGTGGGCGTTGCGCTGGGCAGGGGTGAGAGATTCCAAAATATGCGTGCGGTAATTCGGTGATTGAGCGGAGCGGCTGGATCGCAGCCGGTGGTCGCCCGGACTGAATAATCCGGCATTGTAAACAAGGCCGTGCATTGCGCTGAGCGAATCTTGCCTTGGCCAGGGGCGCGCGATCAATTTTGAGATAAAATCCGGCATCCCGTCTTGCCGCATGCGCCGGAATCGCGATGCCGGCGGTGACGGGATGACAGGGAGCGCCAAAAGGGCCTTCCACTCTAGAACGGACACCCAAGTCCGCGGGTTGCAAAGTGTTGCGGCTTTGTAACAAAGCAAAGTGTTTGAAATGTTGTGCGCCGTATCAGGACTAACCCTAGATAATCGGCTCCGGGTTCGATTCCAGGTTTTTACGAACCCCTGTCAACGGGTCTTCGTTTCAAACGTTCTATGCCTGTCGCGTCGCCGACGCTCCTTGAGCAGCGCGGGTTCGACGCCCCCGGCAGGCTGATTCGTCCGATTTTAAGACGAAATGCATCCAGCCCGGATCGCCGGCAGGTTGCCGACCCATACCTGGTTTTTAGCCGATTTTTTAGGAGTTACGCATGCGAATCGCCCAAATCGCTCCGTTGCACGAAGCGGTCCCCCCGAAGCTTTACGGTGGTACCGAGCGAGTGGTGTCCTATTTGACCGAAGCACTTGTCGAGATGGGGCATGACGTCACGCTCTTCGCGAGCGGCGATTCGCAAACTTCCGCGAAGCTCGAAGCGTGCTGGCCGCAGGCGCTGCGCCTCGACCCGACCATCCGCGACGTGATGGCCCCGCACATGCTGCTCCTCGAGCAGGTGCGCCGCCGCGCGGAAGAGTTCGACGTCCTGCACTGCCACATCGACTACTACCCGTTCTCGCTGTTCTCGCGCCAGCCGGTCCCGCATCTGACGACGATGCACGGCCGTCTCGATCTGCCGGAACTGCAGCCGGTCTTCAACGCATTCAGCGACGTGCCGGTCGTGTCGATCTCCGACAACCAGCGCATCCCGCTGCCGCAGGCGAACTGGCTGTCGACCGTCTACCACGGCCTGCCGGAAAACCTGCTGACGCCGATCCCGAACGTGAAGCCGAGCTACCTCGCGTTCCTCGGCCGCATCTCGCCGGAGAAGCGCGTCGACACGGCGATCCGCATCGCCGAGCAAGCCGGCCTGCCGATCAAGATCGCCGCGAAGCTCGACAAGGCTGACCGCGCGTACTACGAAGAGAAGATCAAGCCGCTGTTCGCGCTGCCGCACGTCGAGTACATCGGCGAAATCAGCGAGTCCGAAAAGACCGAATTCCTGGGCAACGCGCATGCGCTGCTGTTCCCGATCGACTGGCCGGAGCCGTTCGGCCTGGTGATGATCGAGGCGATGGCCTGCGGCACGCCGGTGATCGCGTTCAAGCGCGGCTCGGTGCCGGAAGTGATCGACAACGGCGTGTCGGGCTTCGTCGTCGAAGACGAACTGTCGGCCGTCGCGGCGCTCAAGCGACTCGACACGCTGCCGCGCGAGAAGGTTCGCGCTGCGTTCGAAGCACGCTTCTCGTCGAAGGTGATGGCCCAGAACTACGTGAAGGGTTACGAGGAACTGCTGCGCCAGAAGCGCCGCACGGTGCTGCGCGAAGTCAACGCAGGCTGATGCCGGGCCGCTGGCCGCGCAGCGGCATGCGGCCTTTATCGACGCCCCGTCCGGGTCCCCGGCGGGGCGTTGTCACATCTGCGGCGCGGATCTGTTGTATTCTCGCCGCGCCCGACGCCGCGAACGGCCCCGGAAGCGGTCCGGCGCGCCATCCGGCCGTCTGTCCAGACGGTAATGTCCCTATAATGGCCGTGCCGTGAAATCCGGCCCCGCACGAACATCGAGAGGAGAGCTGTCTTGGCGAGAACGAAAACCACGCGCGCAGCACCGGCCCCCGGTGCCGGCGTGATCTTCGCGTTGCGCGCGATCGGTCTCGTGCTGTTCGCGCGCTGGCTGTTCTCGATGTCCCAGATGGGCTATCGCGCGTCGCTGTCGGCGATGGTGTCGTCGCCCTGGGCGTTCGTCTATCTCGTGCTGATCTTCCTGCTGCTCGCGCTGCCGGGCGCCGTCGCGCGCGCCGAGCGGCCATTCCATCCGCTGCCGCAGTGGCTGCGCCAGGCGCTGCGGGTCTTCGCGCTGATCGGTTTCCTGTTTGCCGTGTGGTCGATCGGCGTGTTCGCGTGGGCGGCCGGCTGGCGTCCCGCGCTGCACGCGGTGACGGCGACCAACGGCTGGCTCGTCGCCGCACCGGCGCTTTATGCGGCGATCGTGTGGATGTGCCGCCCGCGGCCGCTGTGGCGTACCAACGTGGCCGCGCGCCGCTTCGCGGTCGGCCGCTACGCGATCTCGCTCGACACCCTCACGCGTACCGCGATCGTCTGGATGGAGAGCCGCAAGGTCGGGCAGTACGACGCGCGCGAACTGTCGGTGCGCTGGCCTGGCCGGGCCGCGTCCGCGGCGGGCGAGCAGGGCGCGCAGCCGGCCGTCGTGCCGCCGCTGCGCGGCAGCCTGTTCCGGCGGCCGAAGGTGGAGCTGCTGTGGGATTCGCCGGCGGCCGTCGGCCATAACCGGCAGATCGTGATGCGCGCGCCGCTCGCGACCGAGGGCGACCGCGTCGCGGTGCTCGCGCTCGACGCGGCGCTCAAGCAGATCGTCTGACCCGGCCCGCGCCGCACGCGGGCGACAAGGAGGCGCAATGATCGTCCGCTGGTTGCTGGCAGCCGTTCACCTGATGGCGTTCGGCGTCACGTTCGCCGCGATCGCGGGGCGCAACCGCGCGCTGCGCCGGCTCATCGCCTCGGCGCAGGCCGCCGACCTGCCCGGCGTGTTCAAGGCCGACGCGGCCTGGGGGCTGTCGGCGCTGGTGCTGATCGCGACGGGGCTCGCGCGCGCATTCGGCGGTTTCGAGAAAGGCGCCGCGTATTACCTTCACGAGCCGCTCTTTCACCTCAAGATGACCGCGCTCGTGCTGATCCTGCTGCTCGAGATCGTGCCGATGCTCGGGCTGATCCGCTGGCGCATCGCCGCGCGGCAGCAGCAGATGCCCGATCTCGGCCGCGCACGGACCTATGTGCGGATCGGCCATTGGCAGGCCGTGCTCGTGATGGTCATCGTAGTTGCCGCGTCGGGGATGGCGCGGGGGATTGGCGTGGCCGGGTAGGGGCGGCCGGACAGCGGGGCGGGCAGATATGGCTGGCCAGGGCCGGCGACTGATCCCCGGCCCGGCCCGACGGGAGGCTGCGGGCAGCTGGACCCGGTTTCACCCCCGCGGGTTTTTCCCGCCAGGCACCCGCCGCTGCGCGGGCGAATCCGCCGCATGACCGCGTGACCGGGCGGCCCCGCCGCCCGGTTCGTCCCGCGCTCAGCGCACGAGGCAGGGGCGCTTGTTGTTGAACGTCCACCCCGGAATCAGATACTGCATCGCCGCCGCGTCGTCGCGCGCGCCGAGCCCGTGCTGCTTGTAGAGCTCGTGCGCGACCGCGACCGCATCCATGTCGATGTCGATGCCGAGGCCCGGCCGCTTCGGCACTTCCACGAGCCCGTTCTCGATCTTCAGCGGCTCGCGCGTCAGCCGTTCGCCGTCCTGCCAGATCCAGTGCGTGTCGATCGCGGTGACCTGGCCGGGCGCCGCGGCCGCGACGTGCGTGAACATCGCCAGCGACACGTCGAAGTGGTTGTTCGAATGCGAGCCCCACGTGAGGCCCCAGTCGCGGCACATTTGCGCGACGCGCACCGAGCCCTGCATCGTCCAGAAGTGCGGATCGGCGAGCGGGATGTCGACCGCCTGCAGCTGCACCGCATGGCCCATCTGCCGCCAGTCGGTCGCGATCATGTTGGTCGCCGTCGGCAGCCCGGTCGAGCGGCGGAACTCGGCCATCACCTCGCGGCCCGAGTAGCCGTTTTCCGCGCCGCACGGATCTTCGGCATATGCGAGCACGTGGTGCAGGTCGCGGCACAGCCGCACGGCCTCGTCGAGCGACCACGCGCCGTTCGGATCGAGCGTCACGCGCGCATCGGGGAAGCGCTCGGCGAGCGCCGTCACTGCCTCGACCTCGCTCGCGCCGTCGAACACGCCGCCCTTCAGCTTGAAGTCGTTGAAACCGTAGCGCGCATGGGCGGCTTCGGCGAGCCGAACGACCGCCTCGGGCGTCAGCGCGGCTTCGTCGCGCACGCGCGTCCAGTCGTCGGTCGCGCCGCGGCTGTCGCGATAGGGCAGCGCGGTCTTGGTGCGGTCGCCGACGTAGAACAGGTAGCCGAGCATCTCGACGCGCTCGCGCTGCTGTCCTTCGCCGAGCAGTGCGGCCACGGGCACGCCGAGATGCTGGCCGAGCAGGTCGAGCAGCGCGGCTTCGAGCGCGGTGACCGCGTGGATCGTGGTGCGCAGGTCGAAGGTCTGCAGGCCGCGGCCGCTCGCGTCGCGGTCGGCGAAGGTGCGCCGCACGTCGTTGAGCACCGCATGGTAGTTGCCGACCGGCTGGCCGACGACGAGCGCGCGCGCGTCGTCGAGCGTGCGGCGGATGCTTTCGCCGCCCGGTACCTCGCCGACGCCGGTCCGGCCGGCGCTGTCCTTCAGGATCAAGAGGTTGCGGGTGAAGAACGGGCCGTGCGCGCCGCTCAGGTTGAGCAGCATGCTGTCGTGGCCGGCGACCGGAATGGCTTGCAGGTCGACGATGCGCGGCGTGTCGTGGGAAGGCGAAGCAGTGACGGCGTTCATGGCGGCGATGGCAAAAGAGTGGGCGATGCCGTGCGGCAAAAGCTTTGCCGCACGCGGCGGGAGGTGCGATCATTCGACAACCGACGTGCGCGGCGCGCAAGCCCCGCATGTCGACAGCAACCCGAAAGGGTGGGGGCGACCAGCTCGATGCCGGTGGCGCGGCGGGTCGGAGCAAGCGCGAATGCGCGCTTCGATCGACCGCGAAACCGGGAGCCGGCGGCGTGCAGAAGCGCGCATGCCGGCCGATCGCGAACCACGGGACCCGGCAGGCGCTGTTGCGCCGGCCGCGGTCGACAGGAGATCCGTGTCGCGATCATCAGTCGTCGGATGACTTGTGACGCAGTATAATGAATCATCGGCGTTCGCTCAAACCCCGCGTAAACCCTCGGCTCACATTACGATCATTCAAAAAGGAACCGGCCTCATGTCCGTGCCCACGCTTCCCGCAGCGCCGCGCCGTCGCGCACGCAGCCTCGCACAAGATGTCGTCGACGCGCTGACCGCGCAGATCGAAAACGGCACGCTGCGTCCCGGCGACAAGCTGCCGACTGAAACCGAAGTCATGGCGGCGCAGGGCGTCAGCCGTACGGTCGTGCGCGAAGCGATCTCGCGGATGCAGGCAAGCGGCCTCGTCGAGACGCGCCACGGCATCGGCAGCTTCGTGCTCGAGCCGGCGCGTCGCCAGACGCTCGGCATCGATCCCGCGACCATCACGACGTTGCGCGACGTGCTTGCGGTGCTCGAATTGCGCATCAGCCTCGAGAGCGAATGCGCGAGCCTCGCCGCGCAGCGCGCGAACGATACCGACCTCGCCGCGCTGCGGCGCGCGCTCGACGCGATCGCGTCGGGGGCGGGCGGCGGCCGCGACACCGCGCAGCTCGATTTCCAGTTCCACCTGCAGATCGCGCAGTCTACCGGCAACCGCTATTTCGTCGACATCATGACGCAGCTCGGCGCGTCGATCATCCCGCGCACGCGCGTGAATTCGGCGCGCTTCGCCGGCGACGATCTGGAGCGCTATGTCGGCCGGCTCAATCACGAGCACGAGGACATCTACGAGGCGATCGCGCGCCACGACCCGGAGGCCGCGCGCGCCGCGATGCGCACGCACCTGACCAACAGCCGCGAGCGGCTGCGCCGTGCGCACGAAGCCGCCGAGGCGGAGCGCGACACGCAGACCAGCTGACGCGTGGCCGCCGACACGGCCTGCGCGTTGCCGCGGGTCGTGACGAATCTCACCTCAACATCAGTCATCGTATGAGGTCGGCGCGATTGCGCCGATCGCTTCGCGACCGGCCGCGTATCCCGCCGGTTCATGCCGGTTCATGCCTCGTGCGAGGGGAGGCCGGGCGGCGTTCCCGCCACCGCCCAAGCCAGGGCAGCCTGGCGATCCAGGCCGCCCATCCCGCCCGATCAGCCCCCCTTCGTCACGATGGTCTTCCACGCGCCGCTCTTCACCTGGTACAGCGTCGACATCCCGCTCTTCAGCGAGCCGTCGTTCGCGAACGAGATGCGGCCGGTGACACCTTCGAAGTCGACCTTCTTCAGCGCCGGGCGATAGACCTTCGGATCGGTCGAGTTGGCCGCCTGCATCGCCTTGATCGCCGCCCACGCCGCGTCGTAGCCGAACTGCGCGTACGACAGCACGTCGACGCCGAAGCGCTTCTTGAAGCGCTGCTCGAAATCCTTGCCCTGCGGCAGTTCGTCGAGCGGCCGCCCGTATTCCCACGCCATCGCGCCTTCGGCGGCCGGGCCGGCGATCTTGATGAACTCGTTGTCCTTCACGCCGCCGCCGCCGACGAACTGCGCGTTCAGACCGAGCTGGCGCATCTGCTTGATGAAGTTGGCGGCGAGCGAATCGAGACCGCCGAAGAAGATCAGGTCGGGGTTCTTGCCCTTCAGGCTTGTGATCTGCGCGCGGAAGTCGACTGCCTGGTTGCTGGTGAACTCGCGGCCGATGATGTTGCCGCCGGCCGCCTTCACGGCCTTCTCGAACTCGTCGGCCTCGCCCTGGCCGAACGCAGTGCGGTCGTCGATGATCGCGATCCGCTTTGCCTTCGTCACGTCGACTGCGTACTTGCCGGCGTTGCCGGCGTTCTGGCCGTCGGTCGCGATCACCATGAACATGTTCGCGAGCCCGCGCGCCGTGAGCGTCGGGTTGGTGGCGGCCGGATCGATCACCGGAATGCCTGCCTTGTCGTAGACCACGGATGCCGGAATCGTCGTGCCCGAGTTGAAGTGGCCGACCACGACCGACACGTTCTGGTCGACGAGCGCCTGCGCGGCCTGCACGCCGATGCGCGGGTCGGCCTGGTCGTCCTGCACGACGAGGTCGAAGTGCACGGGCTTGCCGGCGATCTGCACCTTCTGCGCGGCGGCATCGTCGAGCGCAAGCTGCACGCCGTTCTGGAGATCCTTGCCGTAGCCGGCGTTCACGCCGGTGAGCGGCGCGGCGAAGCCGACCTTCACGTCGGTCGCGTCGGCGGCCCGGGCGACCTGTTGCGAGAGGACGGCTAGCGCGGATACGACTGACACCGACAGCAGGGAATGACGGAATTTCATGTTCGTTCCTCTTGTTCTACACCAGCGGGTGGGTACCGCACGCATCCGGCGGGCCGGGCGCGTGCGACGGGTGGGCGGTTCGACCGCTTCTCGGAATCGGGCGGGGAGGTCGGCATGCTGATGATTCCCGGAAGAATCTCCCGTCAGGCTCGGCGAGGAGCCCCGATCGCCTCGATATATAGGTCGCCGATATGCACGGGTCTTGGCAATTTGCCGCGCATTTGGTGCGGATTTGCGCATAGCTTCCGCGCGTGCGCGGGCGGCCGGTATCGGGAGTTTCCCGTCACGAACGGACGGGAGGCGGGTGCGGACGGGCAGGCGGCGCAGCCCCGGCGGGGCCGCGCCGCGTGTGCCGTCGTCAGTCGGACAGGGCGTCCGACGCTGCTTCTTCGTCGTCGTGCGACGCGTTCGCGCGGATCGCCGGGTCGCTCGTGCTCGGGCGGCCGGTCTCGACGTGGCCCGCGAAGCGGCGCAGGAAGCCGAGCAGCCGGCCGTCGCTGACGGTCAGGTCGTACCAGCCGTGGCTGCCGCGCAGATCCCAGTAGTCATCGACGTGCGCGCCCGGTGCGAGGTCGAACGTGCGCGCGTGGCCGTGGCCGTACGCGTTCGTCACCTTGAGCCGGACGGCCTTGTGGCCGCGGTTCATCAGGCGCAGCGTGATGTTGCCGTTCGCGACGTCGTAGCCGTAGATCACTTCGGGGTTCACGTTGGCGCTGCCGACGCCGGTCGCGAACGGGCCGCGGAAATGGCAGTAGAAGCCGTTCGGGCCGTACACGTCGAGGTCGTACAGGCCGAGCGACGCCGCGGCGCTCCACGTGTCGGCGATCCGCTTGCCGGCCTCGACCGTGTACGCCCACGGGCCGTCGAGGCGGTTGCGCGACTGCACCTGGAACGCTGCGCCCGCACGGCCGGTGTTCGCGAAGGTCAGCCGGAACAGGCCGTTCACGGATTCGACGCGGCCGTGCACGAACAGCTCGTACGGCAGTGCACGTGCCGGACGCAGCCCGGCCTCCTGCTTCGGCAGCTTCTGCAGGACCGGCGGCACCGGGATGTAGTCGGGATGGCGCGCGCGATCGGGCGGCGCATAGCCGCTCGTGTCGGGCAGCGTCGGCCACGCGGCGTCCGAGGTCGCGAAGTCGAACGCGGCGGTCAGGTCGCCGCACACCGTACGGCGCCACGGCGACACGTTGGCGGCGGTCACCGGGTACTGCGCGCCGAAGCGCGCCTCGATGAATTGCAGCAGCGACGTGTGATCGAAGGTCTGCGAACAGACCCAGCCGCCCTTGGTCCACGGTGACACGACCAGCATCGGCACGCGCGGCCCGAGCCCGTACGGGCCGGCCATGTGCGACGCGTCGCCGGCGAACACCTCGTTGGTCGTCGCGACCGTCGACAGCCCGTTGTCGGGTGACTGCGGTGCGAACGGCGGCGGCACGTGGTCGAAGAAACCGTCGTTCTCGTCGTAGGTGATGAAGAGCGCGGTCTTGCTCCACACGTCCGGATTCGACACCAGCACCTTCAGCACCTGCTCGATGTACCACGCGCCGTAGTTGGCCGGCCAGTTCGGGTGCTCCGAGTACGCTTCCGGCGCGCAGATCCACGACACCTGCGGCAGCGTGCCGTTCTTCACGTCCTGCTGCAGCACGTCGAACAGCGTGCCGCCGGTGCTGATGTTGGTGCCGGTGCGCGCCTTGTCGTACAGCGGCGTGCCGGGCAGCGCGCTGCGGTACTGGTTGAAGTAGAGCAGCGCGTTGTCGCCGTAGTTGCCGATGTACGGGTTCTGCGTCCAGCCCCACGAGCCGTTCGCGTCGAGCCCCGTGCCGACGTCCTGGTAGATCTTCCACGACACGCCGGCCTGCTCGAGCACTTCAGGATAGGTCGTCCAGCCGTAGCCCTGTTCCTCGTTGCCGAGCACCGGGCCGCCGCCCGTGCCGTCGTTGCCGACGTAGCCGGTCCACATGTAGTAGCGGTTCGGGTCGGTCGAACTCGGGATCGCGCAGTGGTACGCGTCGCAGATCGTGAACGCGTCGGCGAGCTGGTAGTGGAACGGGATGTCGTCGCGCTTCAGGTACGCCATCGTCGTGGTGCCCTTGTTCGGCACCCACTGGTCATAGCGGCCCTTGTTCCATGCCGCGTGCATGTCCTGCCAGCCGTGCGGCAGGTCCTGCAGGAACTGCAGCCCGAGCTTGTCCGCGCCCGGGTGGAACGGCAGCAGCTCGGCCGGGCCGACCGGCTGGTGGAACACCGACTTGCCGTTCGCGAGGCGCAGCGGGCGCGGGTCGCCGAAGCCGCGTACGCCGCGCATCGTGCCGAAGTAATGGTCGAACGAGCGATTCTCCTGCATCAGGATCACGATGTGTTCGATGTCGCGGATCGTGCCGGTACGGCGGTTCGCGGGAATGGCGAGCGCATCGCGGATCACGGGCGGGAACAGGTTCAGCGCGGCGGCGCCGGCGGTGCCGGCGGCGACGCGCAGGAAGTCACGACGGTTCGATCGGGTCATGGTCGTTATCGTGCGATAAAGGGGGGAGCCGATTGGCGGGACATGCGGAGAACAAGCGGGCGCGTCCGGAGCGCAGGATGCGGCTGCGCCGGTCGTGCCGCCGCGAGCATAGCGAGGATTCGGTGTCATTCATGTGAAGTCCGGAAACGTTTGCGGGTGCGAACCGGACGGTGTTCGGCAGGCGTTGCGGCGTCGAACGTGCTGCGGGGAGAGGCGAAGGGGAGGCGAGGCGGGGCGCGCGTGGCACGCCGGGGCGTGGCGATGCGGGTGCGTCAGGCGTCGGTCACCCACGCGCCGAACCACTCGCTCGGGCTGGCGATTTCGTCCTGCGCGGCGACGAGTTCGAGCTCGTAGCGGCGTGCGTCGTAGGTCGCCTTCACGACCGCGTGCACGGCCGCGAGCGTGTGCTCGAACGCGGCGCGCACCGAGTCGCCGCGCAGCCGGCGCGCGACGAAAATGGCGCTGGTGAGGTCGCCGACGCCGACCGGGTGGCGCGGAAATGCGTACAGCGGGCGCTGGCCGATCCACGCTTCGGTTTCGGTGACGGCGAGCATGTTGAAACGGTCGGCCGGACTGTTGCGGTCGTGCAGGTGCTTGACGAGGATGATCTTCGGGCCGCGGCGGATCAGCGCGCGGCACGCTTCGACGGCTTCGGCGACGGTCTCGATGCGCCGCCCGGCGAGCTTCTGTAGCTCGGTGTGGTTCGGCGCCATGCCGTCGGCGAGCGCCGGCATTTCCTGGACGATGAATTCCTCGACCCCGGGTTCGGGCCGGATGCCGCCCGTCTGGCCCATCGCCGGATCGCAGAAGTACCACGCGTTCGGGTTCATCGCCTTCACCGCGCGCACGATCTCGACCGTCGCGCGCGCTTGCGGCGGCGAGCCGACGAAGCCGGACAGCACCGCGTCGCAGCGCTTGAGCGCGCCGATCGCGGCGACGCCGTCGACGAGCTGCTCCATCTTCGCGGCATCGATCGCGCTGCCGGCCCAATGGCCGTACTGCATGTGATTCGACAACTGGACGGTGTTGAGCGGCCAGACGTTGACGCCGAGGCGCTGCATCGGGAACACGGCCGCACTGTTGCCGGCGTGTCCGTAGATGACGTGCGACTGAATGCTGAGGACGTTTTTCATGGGAGCTCGCCTGCAGGCGTTTCAGGGTCACGTCACACGATACCCGAGTTCGTCGCGCGCGCGGAAGTCGTGCGGCCATCGAGTGTTGCGCGCCGTCGTCAGCCCGACCGCGTAGAATCGCGGGGCGTGAAGCCGCCCGGCTGACCGCGTGCATTTCCCATTACCGTGAGCGCCATGTTTTCGATTTGCAACATGTTTTCCCTCGCGCGCGCCGCCGTGCTCGGCGCGGGCATCGCCGCCGCATGCGCGACCTCGGTCGCGGCTGCCGTCCCGGCGCCCGCCGGCAACGACGGGCCGGCGTATGGCCCGCGGCTGGAAGGCTTCGCCTATCCGGAGCCGGTGCACCGCTATGCGTTCGTGTCGCAGCGCGAAACCCTCGAGATGATGTACATGGACGTGCAGCCGGCTCACCCGAACGGCCGCACCGTCGTGCTGCTGCACGGGAAGAACTTCTGCGCGGCGACCTGGGAAGATACGATCGGCGTGCTGAGCCGCGCCGGCTATCGCGTGATCGCACCGGACCAGATCGGCTTCTGCAAGTCGTCGAAACCCGAGCGCTACCAGTACAGCTTCCAGCAGCTCGCACGCAACACGCATGCGCTGCTCGAGTCGATCGGCGTGAAATCGGCGACGATCGTCGGCCATTCGACGGGCGGGATGCTCGCGATGCGCTACGCGCTGATGTATCCGAAGGCGACCGACCAGCTCGCGCTGGTGAACCCGATCGGCCTCGAGGACTGGAAGGCACTCGGCGTGCCGCCGCTGTCGATCGACTACTGGTATGCACGCGAGCAGAAGACCAACGCCGACGGGATTCGCCGCTACGAACAGGCGACGTACTACGCGGGCAAGTGGGCGCCGTCGTACGAGCGCTGGGTGCAGATGCTCGCCGGCATGTATCGCGGCCCGGGGCGCGACGCGGTCGCGTGGAATTCCGCGCTGATCTACGACATGATCCTCACGCAGCCGGTGGTCTACGAACTCGGCGCGATCCGCGTGCCGACGCTGCTGCTGATCGGCGACAAGGACACGACCGCGATCGGCAAGGACGTGGCGCCGCCCGACGTGCACGCGAAGCTCGGCCGTTACCCGGAACTCGCGAAGCGCACGCAGGCGGCGATCCCCGGCGCACAGCTGGTCGAATTCCCGGCGCTCGGGCACGCGCCGCAGATCCAGGATCCGGACGCGTTCCACAAGGCGCTGCTCGACGGGATGGAGGCCGTGCACCCGCAGTGACGCAAGGCGGGCATGCCTGCCGGCGCGGGTGGCTGCGCTCGTCCTGTCAGCGGACTTCGTTCGCGAGCTCGTCGCGGATCTGCGCGGCCAGTTCGAACGAGCGCACCCGCGCGGCGTGATCGTAGATCTGCGCGGTGATGATCAGCTCGTCCGCGCCGGTCTGCGCGATCCGGTCGCGCAGCTTGTCGCGCACCGTGTCGCGCGAGCCGACGGCCGCGAACGACAGCGCATGCGCGACGTTCGCGAGTTCGAATTCGCTCGCCTCGAGCGCGTCGACGGGCGGCGGCAGCTTGCCGGGCGTGCCGCGGCGCAGGTTGATGAACTGCTGCTGCAGCGACGTGAACAGGTGCCGCGCGTCGTCGTCGGTATCGGCCGCGAACACGTTGACGCCAACCATCGCATGCGGCTTCGGCCACGCGGCCGACGGCCGATACTGCGCGCGATAGAGCTCGAGCGCGCGCATCAGGTAGTCCGGTGCGAAGTGCGACGCGAACGCGAACGGCAGCCCGAGCATCGCGGCGAGCTGCGCGCTGAAGAGGCTCGAACCCAGCAGCCACACGGGCACGTCGAGCCCCGCACCGGGCACCGCGCGCACGCGCTGGCCGGGCACGGGTTCCGCGAAGTAGCGCTGCAGCTCGGCGACGTCGTCCGGAAACGAGTCGGCGCTGCCGATCAGGTCGCGGCGCAGCGCGCGCGACGTGGTCTGGTCGGTGCCCGGTGCGCGGCCGAGCCCGAGATCGATGCGCCCCGGATACAGCGACGCGAGCGTGCCGAACTGCTCGGCGATCACGAGCGGCGCATGGTTCGGCAGCATGATCCCGCCCGACCCGACGCGGATCGTCTTCGTGGCACCCGCGACATGGCCGATCACGACTGCGGTCGCCGCGCTCGCGATGCCGGGCATGTTGTGATGCTCGGCGAGCCAGTAGCGCCGGTAACCGAGGCGCTCCGCGTGTTGCGCGAGATCGACGGTGTTGCGGAACGCTTGTGCGGCATCGGCGCCGTCGGGAATGGGGGCGAGATCGAGTACGGAAAACGGAATCATCGGGTGGCCTTCGAAAGGGAGGGGCGCGGTGATGCGCATGCGCAACAAATGCCGACGATTTTGCCAAAGGGTTCCGGAACGCGCTGGCGACGCACGGATACCCATGCGCCTTTCAGGGGTGTAAGGCCGACCCCGGGAATCGTTGCAAAAATCGTTCTAATCGCCGAATAATTACCGATCTTTACCGAGATTGGGCGTGTCTTCGCATCGACACACAAATTTGCACGAAACGTTTGATTTTAAAGACTGCAATACGCCTGCAAAGCGCTTACGCTAACGTGAACGTGGTTGCACCAGAATGGTTCACCGGCCGCACAGCTTTGCCGAAATCGCATCAGTCCGTTTCGCGAGGTGCCCAAGCGCGGGCTGGCGGGGGCTGCTAAAATCCGGCGCCTGTCCATGTTGTGCCGATGGTGGCCATTCGAGTCTTCCCGCATCCCGTTCGGGCATCGCGCGAAGCTATGCCGGACGAAGCCGGGTATGGCCGCTTTCGGGGAATGGGCCGTGCCTCCCCATTACACAGACGCTGCTGGAACAAGGAGTCGGGTCGTGCCCGCGTTCGTTGCTGTCAGAATACTCAATCACGTTCAACCAGGTTCGCTCGATCGGCGTGACGCCCGGGTCGCCGGGGGGCGTCGCGCATGACGCCTACCGCTACGCTGCTCGATTGGCTCCTGATCGTGTTTACGCTGGCCGCGGCCGGCTATGCGCTCGTCGCGGCATTCGCGCCGCGCCCGCGCACGCCGCGCACCGCCGCACGCGACGGCTTCGAGCCCGTCAGCGTGCTCAAGCCGCTGTGCGGCGCGGAGCCGCACCTGTATGAGAACCTCGCGACGTTCTGCGAACAGCGCCATCCGCGCCACGAAGTGCTGTTCGGGGTCGCGTCGGCGGCCGATCCGGCCGTCGCCGTGGTCGAGCGGCTGCGTGCCGACTATCCGGAATGCGACATCACGCTCGTGATCGACGCGCGCGTGCACGGCAAGAACCTGAAGGTCAGCAACCTGATCAATCTCGCCGAACGCGCGAAGTACGGCCGCATCGTGATCGCGGACAGCGACATCGCGGTGAAGCCGGACTATCTGGAGCGCGTGACGGCGCCGCTCGCCGACGCGTCGGTCGGTGTCGTCACGTGCCTGTATCATGCGCGCAGCGTCGGCGGGTTCTGGACGCGGATCGGCGCACAATTCGTCGACGCCTGGTTCGCGCCGTCGGTGCGGATCACGCACCTCGGCCGCTCGAGCCGTTTCGGCTTCGGTGCGACGCTCGCGCTGACGCGCGATACGCTTGACCGGATCGGCGGTTTTCTGGCGCTGAAAGACGAGCTGGCCGACGATTTCTGGCTCGCCGAGCTGCCGCGCCGCCTCGGGCGGCGCACCGTGCTGTCCGAGGTCGAGGTCGCGACCGACGTGATCGAGCCGTCGTTCGGGCCGCTCTGGCACCGCGAGACGCGCTGGCTGCGCACGATCCGGTCGCTGAACCCGGCCGGCTTCGCGTTTCTGTTCATCACGTTTACCGCGCCTTGGCTGGCAATCGGCGCGGTGCTTGCGCTGCGTCTCGACGGCACCTTCGCCGGCACGCTGGCGGGGGGGGCGGCAGCCGTGGGCGCGTTCGGGCGGCTCGTGCTGCACGCACGCGGCGAGGACGGCTGGCGGGCGTTCTGGCGCGATCTGCCGCTCGTCGCGGTGCGCGACACGCTGCTCGCGCTCGAATGGCTCGCGGCCGCGTTCGGCACGCACGTCGTGTGGCGCGGCGCACGGATGACGGTCGTCGGCGGCGAACGCGCGGCGGCGGCGGTGGAAGGCGGGGACGGCCGCTGAGGCACGCCCCGGGGGAACCGGCCATGCGCCCGGTCCCGATCGAATTCGGCCCGAGGGCCGAGACGCGCCGCGCGGCAACGCCGCGCGACGCGACATGACAGAGAGGCGGGCGCCGGCAGGGCGGCCCGCGGTTTATTGACTGAATCGTTGAAACGAATCGAACTATGCAGGTTACCGGAGCATTCATGAAAACGCTGTTCTTGCAGGCCCCTTCGTATGACGGCTTCGACGGCGGAGCCGGCTCGCGCTATCAGGCGAAGCGCGAAATCCGTTCCTTCTGGTACCCGACCTGGCTCGCGCAGCCGGCCGCGCTCGTGCCGGGCAGCCGCGTCGTCGACGCGCCGGCCGACGGCCTGTCGGTCGAAGAGACGCTGAAGATCGCCAACGACTACGATCTCGTGATCATCCACACGAGCACGCCGTCGTTCCCGACCGACGCGATGTTCGCGCAGGATCTGAAGAAGATGAAGCCGTCGCTGCTGGTCGGCATGGTCGGCGCGAAGGTGATGGTCGATCCGCACAACTCGCTCACGGCGAGCGAGGCAATCGACTTCGTGTGCCGCGAGGAATTCGACTACACCTGCAAGGAAATCGCCGAAGGCAAGCCGTTCCCCGAGATCAAGGGCTTGAGCTGGCGCGCGAAGGACGGCTCGATCGAGCACAACGAAGCGCGTCCGATCCTCGAGAACATGGACGAACTGCCGTTCGTCGCGCCCGTCTACAAGCGCGACCTGAAGATCGACAACTACTTCATCGGCTACCTGAACTATCCGTACGTATCGATCTACACGGGCCGCGGCTGCAAGTCGCGCTGCACCTTCTGCCTGTGGCCGCAGACGGTCAGCGGCCATCGCTACCGCACGCGCTCGGTCGAGAACGTGCTCGCGGAAGCGAAGTGGATCCGCGACAACATGCCGGAAGTGAAGGAACTGATGTTCGACGACGACACCTTCACCGACGACCTGCCGCGCGCCGAAGCCATCGCCATCGGCCTGGGCAAGCTCGGCATGACGTGGTCGTGCAACGCGAAGGCGAACGTGCCGTACAAGTCGCTCAAGGTCATGAAGGAAAACGGCCTGCGCCTGCTGCTGGTCGGCTTCGAATCCGGCGACGACCAGATCCTCGTGAACATCAAGAAGGGCGTGCGCACCGATTTCGCACGCCGCTTCAGCGCGGACTGCAAGAAGCTCGGCATCAAGATCCACGGCACCTTCATCCTCGGCCTGCCGGGCGAGACGCAGGACACCATCAAGAAGACGATCGAGTACGCGAAGGAAATCAATCCGCACACGATCCAGGTGTCGCTCGCCGCGCCGTATCCGGGCACGACGCTCTACAAGCAGGCCGTCGAGAACGGCTGGATGGAAGAGAACAAGACCATCAACCTGGTGAGCAAGGAAGGCGTGCAGCTCGCGGCGATCGGCTATGCGCACCTGTCGCGCGACGAGATCTATCACCACCTCGAGCAGTTCTATCGCCAGTTCTACTTCCGGCCGTCGAAGATCTGGGAGATCGTGCGCGAGATGCTGACGAGCTGGGACATGATGAAGCGCCGTCTGCGCGAAGGCGTCGAATTCTTCCGCTTCCTGCGCGCGCACGAGGCCTGATTCGTGACGACGCAGCGGGCGGCGCGGGCGCTGATCTTTACCGCGGACGACTTCGGGTTGCACCCGCGCGTCAACGCGGCGGTCGAGCGCGCGCATCGCGACGGCGTGCTGAACGCCGCGAGCCTGATGGTCGGTGCGCCCGCGGCGCAGGATGCGATCGAACGCGCGCGGCGGCTGCCGTCGCTCGCGGTCGGCCTGCATCTGGTCCTCGCGGACGGGCCGGCCACGTTGCCCGCGCATGACATACCGGCACTCGTCGGACCCGACGGGCGGTTCGGCGATGCGATGGCGAAGGACGGCTGTCGCTTCTTCTTCCTGCCGCACGTGCGCGCGCAGCTGCGCCGCGAGATCCGCGCGCAGTTCGACGCATTCGCGGCGAGCGGCCTGCCGCTCGACCACGTGAACGCGCACAAGCATTTCCACCTGCATCCGACCGTGCTGTCGATGATCATCGAGATCGGTCGCGACTACGGGTTGCGCGCGGTGCGGCTGCCGTACGAAACCAGTGCGCCCGCGCTGCTCAAGCCGTGGATCGCGCTCGTGCGCGCGCGGCTCGATCGCGCGGGGCTCGCGCACAACGACTACGTGGTCGGGATCGAGCATACGGGCGCGATGGACGAGGCCGTGCTGCTCGATGCGCTCGCGACCTTGCCGCCCGGTGTCGGCGAAATCTACTGTCATCCGGCCGAGGCCGGCGACGGCCCGATCACGCCGACGATGGCCGCTTACCGGCCGGTCGACGAACTGGACGCGCTGCTGTCGCCGCGCGTCGCCGCCGCGCTGAAGGCGGCCGGCGTCGCGACCGGCGGTTTTGCGGACGTGTTCGGTCAGCGCGCGGCCCCGCGCGGCACGCGCACGTCGCGCGAACCGGGGGCGCAGCCGTCATGACCAAGTGGATCAAATGGCTCGGCTGGCCGATCGGCATCGGGATCCTGCTCGCGCTGGGGCTGCACGAAGGCGTCGGCGACGTGTCGCAGATGCTCGAGCGCGCCGGTTTCGCGCTGCTGTGGCTCGTACCGTTTCACGCGCTGCCGCTGCTGCTCGACGCGTACGCGTGGCATCAGCTGCTCGACCGGCGCGCGTCGCTGCCGTTCCTGTGGTGGATCGCGACCGTGCGCGAAGCGGTGAACCGGCTGCTGCCCGTGGTCGGGATCGGCGGCGAGCTGGTCGGGATCCGGATGGCGCGCTGGCAGGTGCCGGACGCGAGCCGCGTGACCGCGTCGGTGATCGTCGAGGTGCTGGTGACGATCGTCGTCCAGTATGCGTTCGCGGCGCTGGGCCTCGTGCTGCTGCTCGCGACCACGCACGACATGGGCGGCGGCACGATCGGCCTCGCGTTGCTGCTGACGCTGCCGTTGCCGGTGCTCGGGGTCGTGCTGATGCGGCGCGGCGGGATCTTCCATGCCATCGAACGTTTCGCGGGGCGTCTGCTCGGCGATTCGCACCGGTTGCTGCAGGGTGTCGACGGTCGCCGCCTCGATGGCGACATCGACGCACTGATGTCGCGCACGGCCCTGCTGTTCAGCGCTTTCTTCTGGCAGTTGTCCGGCTATGTGCTCGGCGCGCTCGAAATTTACTGGGCGCTCGAATTGCTCGGTCACCCGGTGTCGATCGGCGGCGCGATCGCGATCGAAGCGATGACGCAGGCCGTGCGGCATGCGGCGTTCATGGTGCCGGGCGGCCTCGGCGTGCAGGAGGCGACCGTCGTGCTGCTCGCGCAGATGTTCGGCGTCGATCGCGAGACGGCGCTGTCGCTCGCGCTGGTCAAGCGCGGCCGCGAGGTGCTGTTCGGTTGCCTGGCGCTCGGTTCGTGGCAACTTGCCGAACTCGTGCGCACGCGGCGCCGGATCAAGGCGGCGCCGGCCGTGTCGCGCGCGCCGCAGCCGGCGCGCCGCGAGGCCGAGGCGCAAACCGAAACGACGCATTGAACACGAGACGGGCCACGCGCCCGTCTCGCGCTTTTGGCGTGCCGCGGGTATCCTTGCCGCGTGTTTTCTCGATGCGTATTTCTACCGATGAATTTCCGTTTCCGGCTGCTTCCCGTGACGATGCTGGCTGCCGCGCTGGCGCTGACCGGCTGCGACGACAAGCAAGGCAATCTCGACGTGCAACGTATCAGGGACTTTTTCAACGCGATCAAGCCGGCGCCGCTGCTGCTCAAGGGGCTGAAGGTCGGTGAGTCGACCGAGGCCGACGTGCGCGGCACGATGGGCAAGCCCGAGACCGAGCGCGAATTCACCGACGGCTCGAAGCGTCTCGAATACCCGCGCGGCCCGATGGGCAACCAGACCTGGTTCGTCGATCTCGACGCGAGCGGGCGCTATACGGGCGCGACGCAGGTGCTGACCGCCGAGAACTTCGCGAAGGTGCGCCCCGGGATGACCGAGGACGAGGTGCGGCGCCTGCTCGGCAAGCCGGGCGACATCGCGCAGTACCCGCTGAAGCCCGAGACGGTATGGAGCTGGCGCTGGCTCGAAGACGGCGTCAACACCGACGCGTTCTTCAATGTTCATTTCGGCCCGGACGGGCTTGTCTACACAACTTCGCGCTCGGACATCCTGAAGGGGCGGTGAGCCCGCCTCCGGCGCTATATCGAAAAAGCGACCGGAAAATTGCAAAAAGCCCGCTTCCCTGCGTGTCATCCGACTGTCAGGAAGCGGCTTTTTTCCTTTTGAAACAGTGACGTAGGTCGCTGTTGCAAATGGTGGAACGATTTGCTGCGACGCAGCAAACCCGTGCAAGGTGATTTGAGACAATCAATTTCGCTTGCGACTATCCGCGTCAGCCCGGCGTGGGACAGGTATTCGCGCCGGTGTCCATATCAACACTGGAGACGCGCGTGTTCCTTTACGGCTTTGGTCCTGTCCTCTGGGCCGGCACCGTGCAGACCATCGAGCTGTCGGTGCTGTCGCTCGCCGCTGCGGTGGCGCTGGGGCTGATCGGCGCGGTGGCGAAGCTGTCGCACAACCGGGTGCTGCGAGCGATCGCGACCGGTTATACGACGCTGATTCGCTCGGTGCCCGATCTCGTCCTGATGCTGCTGTTGTTTTACAGCATTCAGATCTGGCTGAACCAGTTCACCGACCTCGTCGGCTGGGACCAGATCGACATCGATCCGTTCGTTGCCGGCGTGCTGACGCTCGGCTTCATCTACGGCGCGTACTTCACCGAGACGTTCCGCGGTGCGTTCCTGTCGGTGCCGCGCGGCCAGCTCGAGGCCGGCGCGGCCTACGGGATGAGCGGGGTGCGCGTGTTCGTGCGGATCATGTTTCCGCAGATGATGCGCTTCGCGCTGCCGGGCATCGGCAACAACTGGCAGGTGCTCGTGAAGGCGACCGCGCTGGTGTCGATCATCGGTCTCGCGGATGTCGTGAAGGCCGCGCAGGACGCCGGCAAGAGCACGTTCAACATGTTCTTCTTCATCCTCGTTGCGGCGCTGATCTACCTCGCGATCACGACCGTTTCCAACCTCGTGCTGATCCAGCTCGAGAAGCGTTATTCCATGGGCGTGCGGCACGCAGAACTATGATCGAGATCCTCCAGGAATTCGGCCAGGCGTTCCTTTACTGGGACGGCCAGCGCCTCTCCGGCCTTGCGGTGACGCTGTGGCTGCTCGTTGCGTCGATCTCGCTCGGCTTCGTGTGCGCGGTGCCGCTCGCGGTCGCGCGCGTATCGAAGAAGAAGTGGGTGTCGATGCCGGTGCGGTTCTACACGTACGTGTTCCGCGGCACGCCGCTCTACGTGCAGTTGCTGCTGATGTACACGGGCATGTACAGCCTCGAGTTCGTGCGTTCGCACTCGCTGCTCGACGCGTTTTTCCGTAGCGGCTTCAACTGCGCGATTCTCGCGTTTGCGCTGAACACCTGCGCGTACACGACCGAGATCTTCGCGGGGGCCATTCGTGCGATTCCGCACGGCGAGGTCGAGGCCGCGCGTGCGTACGGGATGTCGCCGTTCACGATGTATCGCCGCGTGATCCTGCCGTCGGCGCTGCGCCGCGCGCTGCCGCTGTACAGCAACGAGGTGATCTTGATGCTGCACGCGACCACCGTGGCGTTCACGGCAACCGTGCCCGACATCCTGAAAGTTGCGCGTGACGCCAATTCGGCAACCTACATGGCGTTCCAGTCGTTCGGGATCGCCGCGCTGATCTATCTTGCGGTATCGTTCGCACTCGTCGCGGCATTTCGCCGGGCGGAGCGCCACTGGCTCGCGTATCTCGCGGCCGGCCGTCATTGATTTCACTTCGAGGAGAGCCAGTTGGCCGAGATCACTCAAACGAGCGCGTCCGCTTCCGTCAAGCTTGCCGCGGTCGACATTCACAAGCGCTATGGCGATAACGAGGTGCTCAAGGGCGTGTCGCTGAACGCGAAGGCCGGCGACGTCATCAGCATCATCGGCGCGAGCGGGTCGGGCAAGAGCACGTTCCTGCGCTGCATCAATTTTCTCGAGCGGCCGAATGCGGGGCAGATCGTCGTCGACGGCGAGGCCGTGCGGACGAAGGCCGACCGCGCCGGTGCGCTTGAAGTCGCCGATCACAAGCAGTTGCAGCGTATTCGCACGAAGCTTGCGATGGTGTTCCAGCACTTCAATCTGTGGGCGCACATGAACGTGCTCGAGAACGTGATGGAAGCGCCGGTGCACGTGCTCGGCATTTCGAAGAAGGACGCCGAGGAGCGTGCGCGCGAGTACCTGGAGAAGGTCGGTTTGCCGCCGCGCGTCGAGAAGCAGTATCCGTCGCATCTGTCGGGCGGCCAGCAGCAGCGTGTTGCGATTGCGCGTGCGCTCGCGATGCATCCGGACGTGATGCTGTTCGACGAGCCGACCTCGGCGCTTGATCCGGAACTTGTCGGTGAAGTGCTGAAGGTGATGCAGAAGCTGGCCGAGGAAGGCCGCACGATGATCGTCGTCACGCACGAGATGGGTTTTGCCCGCAACGTGTCGAACCACGTGATGTTCCTGCATCAGGGGCGGACCGAGGAAGAGGGCGATCCGAAGGAGGTGCTGGTGCGTCCGCAGAGCGAGCGTCTGAAGCAGTTCCTGTCGGGCAGTCTCAAGTAACGCGAAGGGCGGGTTTCGAACGTGGTACCGGTGTCTCGTCCCGCAGGCGCCACCCGCACGACGCAGGTGGCGATCGTTGCATTGCCGCCCGTGTCGATGTCGGGTGTGGGTCCGATCGTCGATGCGTTGAATCTCGCGAACGAGATCGACGGGCGGTTGCTGTATCGCTGGCAGGTGTGTTCGTGGGACGGGCGGCCGGTGCCGCTCGCCGGCGGGGCGCAGTGGCATGCCGATGCGGCGTTCAACGATGCGATCGCGTGCGACTGGCTGATCGTCGTGTCGGAACGGTTTCAGCAGTTCGCCGATTATCGGTTGTTTCTCGCGAGTCTCGCGCGGGTCGGGCAGCGGACGCCGGTCGTGACCGGGATTCACCACGGCGTGTGGTGGCTCGCGATGGCCGGGCAGCTTTCCGGGTATCGGGTGAGCGTGAACTGGGAGACGTATCAGCAGTTCGCCGAGCAGTTCGAGCGGTCGATCGTCACGCAGCAGATCTTCGAGATCGATCGCGATCGGGCGACCTGTGCCGGTGGGCAGGCCACTGTCGATTTCATGCTGGCCATGATTGGCCGGGAACATGGGGCGGATCTGGGTGAGCGCATTGCCGATGCGCTTGGGGCCGGCACGCTGCGCAGCGGCGAGGAGCGGCAGCGGATTCCTTTTGTGACCGCGCCCGGTGAGCGGCATCCACGGCTGAATGATGCGTTGCTGCTCATGGAGGCCAATGTCGAGGATCCGCTTACTACCGATGAAATCGCCGGGTTGGTCGGCGTTTCGCGCCGACAGCTCGAGCGGCTCTTTCGGCAGTATCTCGGGGCGATGCCCTCCAAGTATTACCTCAATCTTCGGTTGCTCAAGGCTCGCACGCAGTTGCAGCGGACCAGCAAGTCGGTGGTTCAGGTCAGTCTTGCTTGCGGGTTCTCTTCTGCTGCGCATTTTTCTAACGCTTATCGCGAGCGGTTTGGCGTTACACCTCGGGAAGATCGGCGAGCCTGGCTCGAGAAGCAGACGGGCGGTGGCAGCGAGCCTCGCGGGGGCGCGCTTGTTGAGCGCGGTGCCAAGGATTGAGTCTGTTTTTGGTGGTGCGCCTGTGTTTTTCGTGACGCACCTGTGATCTTGTCGGTCTATTCGCGTCGCCCCTGCGCGGGGCAGCGGTCACTTTTCTTTGTCTTGCCAAAGAAAAGTAACCAAAAGAAAGGCGCTCGGAAAACGCAAGACTTCCCGGTGCCGTGGCCCACGGAGTGGCCCTCGCCTAAGTGTCCGCGCCAGGAGCGAACCCGGAGTGGTTCGAGCAATGGTTCTGACACCTCTCACCACTCAACGGACCGGTATACCGCCCGCTAGCTCCGTCCTCGCTTCGCTCGGCCGACAGGTCCACTTATTTCCCGTCTGAATGTAGTCGGTCGATTGGTTTCCGCAATCGTGCCGGATCGCATACGAATCCAATGAATCGAAATCGCTTTACGTGACCACCCGTACTGATTTGGGGAACTGATCGTTGGTTGTTTTGGAATCGGGCACGGGCGCAAGAATTGCGACTGAAGTACCTTGCGGCCGAGCGTAGCGAGGATGGAGCTGGCGGGCGGTATACCGCTCTGCCGGGTGGTGCGGCGCGTCAGAACCATTGCTCGAACCACTCCGGGTTCGTTCCTGGCGCGGACACTTAGGCGAGGGCCACATCGTGGGCTACGGCACCGGAAAGTCTTGCGTTTTCCGAGCGCCTTTCTTTTGGTTACTTTTCTTTGGCAAGACAAAGAAAAGTGACCGCCGCCCCGCGCAGGGGCGACGCGAATAGACCGACAAGATCACAGGTGCTTCACGAAAAACACAGGCGCACCACCAAAACCCCCAACCCCCGCGAAAAAATACCGCCACCACACGAAGCCCCCCCCCGCCGGGAAGGCAAAATAAGGCGATCTATCCGCTTCCGATAGAACCCGTCGCAAATCCGCAAGACGCTTGCGTCGCCCTTACCTAAACTTGATCCTGTTGAACCCTCTTACGAAACCGAAAGGAACGACCATGACGACCTCGACCGTGACCCGCCAGACATTCGACGAAGTGATGGTGCCGGTATTTTCCCCCGCGCCGTTCGTGCCGGACCGTGCAGAGGGCTCCCGCGTGTGGGACACGGCCGGCCGCGAGTACGTGGATTTCGCCTGCGGCATCGCGGTGACGTCGCTGGGCCACGGCCACCCGGAACTGCTGAAAGTCCTGGACGAACAAAGCCGCAAGCTCTGGCACATCGGCAACGGCTACACGAACGAGCCGGTGCTGCGCCTCGCGAAGCGCCTCGAATCGCTGACCTTCGCCGATCGCGCGTTCTTCGCGAACTCGGGCGCGGAAGCGAACGAAGCCGCACTGAAGCTCGCGCGCCGCGTCGCATTCGATCGCCACGGCGCCGATAAAACCGAAATCATCTCGTTCGTCCAGTCGTTCCACGGCCGCACGTTCTTCACGGTCAGCGTCGGCGGCCAGCCGAAGTACTCGGAAGGCTTCGGCCCGGTGCCGGCCGGCATCAAGCACCTGCCGTTCAACGACATCGAAGCCGCCAAGGCCGCGATCGGCCCGCAAACCTGTGCGGTGATCGTCGAGCCGGTGCAGGGCGAAGGCGGCGTGATCCCGGCCGATCCGGCCTTCCTGAAGGCACTGCGCGAAGCGTGCGATGCCAACGACGCAGTGCTGATCTTCGACGAAGTGCAAACGGGCGTCGGCCGCACGGGCCAGTTCTACGCATACATGGACACGGGCGTCACGCCGGACATCCTCACGACCGCGAAGGCACTCGGCAACGGCTTCCCGATCGGCGCGATGCTGACGACGAACGAACTGGCCGCCCACTTCAAGGTCGGCGTGCACGGCACGACGTACGGCGGCAACCCGCTCGCATCGGCGATCGCGGACAAGGTCGTCGAACTGATCGGCGACCCGGCACTGCTCGAAGGCGTGCGCGAACGCAGCGTGCGCCTGAAGGGCGCGCTCGAACGCATCAACGCACGCTTCGGCATCTTCAAGGACATCCGCGGCAAGGGCCTGCTGGTCGGCGCGGAACTCACCGCCGCATTCGACGGCCGCGCGAAGGACTTCGTCACCGCCGCCGCCGAGAACGGCCTGATCATGCTGATCGCCGGCCCGAACGTGCTGCGCTTCGTCCCGTCGCTCGTGATCCCGTTTGACCTGCTCGACGAAGGCGTGAAGCGCTTCGAGAAGGCGGTCGAGCAGGTGCTCGCGGCCCAGGAAGCCACCGCGCGCTGATCGGCGCGCCCATCGCAGACAGGAACGACGATGCTATTTGTTCGCCCCGGCAAACTCACGGATCTCGATGCGCTCGCGCACATGGCGCGCACCGCGCAGCCGGTCCTGCACTCGCTGCCGCACGATCGCGCGGCGCTCGAAGCGCGCGTGGCGCTCTCCGAGGATTCGTTTCGCGCGGACGTCGACTTCGCCGGCGAGGAGTTCTACCTCTTCGTGCTCGAGGATTCGTCGACCGGCAAGCTGCTCGGCACGGCGAGCATCGTGGCCGCGGCCGGCTACTCGGAACCGTTCTACGCGTTCCGCAACGACGCACTGATCCACGCGTCGCGCGAGCTGCACGTGAACCGCAAGATCCATGCACTCACGATGTCGCACGAGCTGACCGGCAAGAGCCGGCTGGCCGGCTTCTACGTCGATCCGTCGCTGCGCGGCGACGCGGCCGCGCACTTGATCTCGCGGGCGCGGATGATGTACATCGCCGCGAACCGCCGCCGCTTCACGCCGGAAGTGTTCACGCTGCTGCTCGGCGTGAGCGACAACACGGGGGCATCGCCGTTCTGGGAAGCAGTGGGCCGCAAGTTCTTCGGCCGCAACTTCACCGACGTCGACATCGCGTCGGGTGGCCGCAGCCGCACGTTCATCGCGGAAGTGATGCCGGCCTATCCGCTGTACGTGCCGCTGCTGCCGGAAGCCGCGCAGCGCGTGCTCGGCGAGCCGAACGAAACGGCGCTGCTCGCGTACGACATCCATCTCGAGGAAGGCTTCGAGCCGGACCGCTTCGTCGACATCTTCGACGCGGGCCCGGTGCTGACCGCGCAGGTCGACCGCACCGCGTGCGTGAAGCACGGCGCGGAGCGCACCGTGCGCGAAGCCGCGCGTCAGCAGGGCGATGTCGCGTACATGGTGTCGACCGGCAGCGGCGAATCGTTCCGCTGCGTGCTGGCCGACCTGCCGGGTGACACGGCCGACGCGCGGGGCGCCGATGCGCCGCTGGCCGGCGACGTGCGCGCGGCGCTCGATGTGAAGGATGGCGATGTCGTGCGCTGCGTGCCGCTGCACCGCCGCGACGATGAAGATATGAAGGGAGACGCAGCATGATCGTCGTTCGGGTCGTACAAACGGGCGACGTCGACGCGCTCGTGTCGCTCGCGAAGGAAACCGGGCCGGGCCTGACCACGTTCAAGCCCGACCGCGACGCGCTCGCCGCGCGCATCGAACGCACGCGCCGCACGCTCGAGGGCGAGGCCGCAGCGGGCGAAGCCGGCTACTTCTTCGTGATGGAAGAATCGACGACGGGCGACATCGCGGGCGTGTGCGGGATCGAGACCCAGGTCGGCCTCGAACAGCCGTTCTACAACTATCGCGTGAGCACGGTCGTGCACGCGAGCCAGGAACTCGGCGTGTGGACGCGGATGTCCGCACTGAACATCTCGCACGACCTGACGGGCTACGCGGAAGTGTGCTCGCTGTTCCTGAGCCCGCGCTATCGCACGGGCGGCGTCGGCGGCCTGCTGTCGCGCTCGCGCTTCATGTTCATCGCGCAGTTCCGCGAGCGCTTCCCGGAACGCATCTGCGCGGAACTGCGCGGCCACTTCGACGAGGACGGCACGTCGCCGTTCTGGCGTGCAGTCGGTTCGCACTTCTACCAGATCGATTTCAATGCGGCGGACTACCTGAGCTCGCACGGCCGCAAGTCGTTCCTCGCG
Organism: Burkholderia cepacia GG4; assembly: GCF_000292915.1. Classification (NCBI taxonomy): domain Bacteria; kingdom Pseudomonadati; phylum Pseudomonadota; class Betaproteobacteria; order Burkholderiales; family Burkholderiaceae; genus Burkholderia; species Burkholderia cepacia. The sequence goes on along the minus strand of NC_018513.1, from coordinate 2,568,596 downwards.
GAACTGATGCCGCGCTATCCGGTGTACGTCGACCTGCTGCCGCAGGACGCGCAGGACGCGGTCGGCCTCACGCACCGCGATACGCTGCCGGCCCGCAAGATGCTCGAGGCGGAAGGGCTGCGCTACCAGAACCACGTCGACATCTTCGACGCGGGCCCGGTGCTCGAATGCCACGTCAACGACCTGCGCACGGTGCGCGAAAGCGTTGTCGTGCCGGTCACGATCGGCGTGCCGGACGTGCGGGAAGACGCGCAGAAGTCGCTGGTGTCGAACACGTCGCTGGGCGATTTCCGCGTCGGCGTCGCGCCGGGCGTGGTCGCGAACGGCGCGTTCGTGCTGTCGGCCGACGATGCCGCCGCGCTCGACGTGAAGGCCGGCGATCCGGTCCGCGTGCTGCCGCTCAAAGTCAAACAGGGATAAACGAATCATGACGGAACTCTTCATCGACGGCACCTGGGTTGCAGGCTCGGGCCCCGTGTTCGCCTCGCGCAACCCCGGCACCGACGAGATCGCCTGGCAGGGCGACAGCGCGTCGGCGGCCGACGTCGACCGCGCGGTCGCGAGCGCGCGCCGTGCGTTTGCCGGCTGGTCGGCGCTCGACTTCGAAGCGCGCTGCGCGATCGTCAAGCGTTTCGCGGCGCTGCTCACCGAGCGCAAGGAAGCGATCGCGACGGCAATCGGCCGCGAGACGGGCAAGCCGCTGTGGGAAGCGCGCACCGAAGTCGCATCGATGGCCGCGAAGGTCGGGATCTCGATCCAGGCCTACCAGGAACGCACCGGCGAGAAGCGCCAGGACATGGCCGACGGCGTCGCGGTGCTGCGCCATCGCCCGCACGGTGTCGTCGCGGTGTTCGGTCCGTACAACTTCCCCGGCCACTTGCCGAATGGTCATATCGTGCCGGCGCTGATCGCGGGCAACACCGTCGTGTTCAAGCCGTCCGAACTCGCACCGGGCGTCGCGCGCGCGACGGTCGAGGTGTGGCAGGAAGCCGGGCTGCCGGCCGGCGTGCTGAACCTGGTGCAGGGCGAGAAGGACACCGGCATCGCGCTCGCGAATCATCGGCAGATCGACGGGCTGTTCTTCACGGGCAGCTCGGATACCGGCACGCTGCTGCACAAGCAGTTCGGCGGCCGTCCGGAAATCGTGCTCGCGCTCGAGATGGGCGGCAACAACCCGCTCGTGATCGGCGAAGTCGAGGACCTCGACGCGGCCGTGCACCACACGATCCAGTCGGCGTTCCTGTCGGCCGGCCAGCGCTGCACGTGCGCACGCCGCATCTTCGTGCCGCAGGGCGCGTTCGGCGACCGCTTCCTCGCACGCTTCGCCGACGTTACGTCGAAGATCACGGCCGACGTGTTCGACGCCGATCCGCAGCCGTTCATGGGTGCGGTGATCTCGGCACGCGCGGCCGCGAAGCTGGTCGACGCGCAGTCGCGCCTGATCGAGCAGGGCGCGAAGCCGATCATCGCGATGACGCAGCGCGATCCGCGCCTGGGCTTCGTGAATGCGTCGATCATCGACGTGACCGGCGTGGCCGACCTGCCCGACGAAGAGCACTTCGGCCCGCTCGCGCAGATCGTCCGCTACGCGACGTTCGACGAAGCGATCGAGCGCGCGAACGACACGGCATTCGGCCTGTCCGCCGGGCTGCTCGCCGACGATGAGCACGCATGGACGCACTTCCGCCGCACGATTCGCGCCGGGATCGTCAACTGGAACCGGCCGACCAACGGCGCATCGTCGGCCGCGCCGTTCGGCGGCGCAGGCCGGTCGGGCAACCATCGACCGAGCGCGTACTACGCGGCCGACTATTGCGCGTATCCGATGGCGTCGGTGGAAAGCACGCAACTGACCTTGCCCGCGAGCCTGTCGCCGGGCCTGCATTTCTGATCGAGGGAACGACGATGAACGCACAAGAAGCCAATTTCGACGGACTCGTCGGTCCGACCCACAACTATGCCGGGCTGTCGTTCGGCAACGTGGCGTCGCTCAACAACGAGAAATCGGCCGCGAACCCGAAGGCTGCCGCGAAGCAGGGGCTGCGCAAGATGAAGCAACTCGCGGATCTCGGTTTCGCACAAGGCGTGCTGCCGCCGCAGGAGCGGCCGTCGCTGCGCCTGTTGCGCGAGCTCGGCTTCTCCGGCAAGGACGCGGACGTGATCGCGAAGGCTGCCAAGCAGGCGCCCGAACTGCTCGCCGCGGCGAGTTCGGCGTCGGCGATGTGGACCGCGAACGCGGCCACCGTCAGCCCGTCGGCCGACACGAGCGACGGCCGCGTGCACTTCACGCCGGCCAACCTGTGCAGCAAGCTGCATCGCGCGATCGAGCACGACGCGACGCGCCGCACGCTGTCGACGCTGTTCGCCGATCCCGCGCACTTCGCGGTGCACGAGGCGCTGACCGGCACGCCGGCGCTCGGCGACGAGGGTGCGGCGAACCATACGCGCTTTTGCGCCGAATACGGCAAGCCGGGCGTCGAGTTCTTCGTGTACGGCCGTGCGGAGTACCGCCGCGGCCCCGAGCCGAAGCGCTTCCCGGCGCGCCAGACCTTCGAGGCGAGCCGCGCGGTCGCGCATCGCCACGGTCTCGCCGAAACGGCGACGGTCTATGCGCAGCAGGATCCGGACGTGATCGATGCGGGCGTGTTCCACAACGACGTGATCTCGGTCGGCAACCGTGACACGCTGTTCACGCACGAACGCGCGTTCGTCAACAAGCAGGCGATCTACGACACGCTGACGGCCACGCTCGATGCGCGCGGCGCGCGGCTGAACGTGATCGAGGTGCCGGATGCGGCCGTGAGCGTGAACGACGCGGTCACGTCGTACCTGTTCAACAGCCAGCTGCTGTCGCGCGCGGACGGCTCGCAGGTGCTCGTCGTGCCGCAGGAATGCCGCGAGAACGAGAGGGTCGCCGCTTATCTCGACGAGCTCGCGGCCGGCAACGGCCCGATTCGCGACGTGCTCGTGTTCGACCTGCGCGAAAGCATGAAGAACGGCGGCGGCCCCGCGTGCCTGCGCCTGCGCGTGGTGCTGAACGACGCCGAGCGTGCGGCCGTCACGTCGAACGTGTGGATCAACGACACGCTGTTCGCGTCGCTCGACGCGTGGATCGAGAAGCACTACCGCGACCGTCTCGCACCGGAAGACCTCGCGGATCCGACGCTGCTCGACGAGTCGCGCACCGCGCTCGACGAGCTCACGCAGATCCTGCGCGTCGGGTCGCTGTATGACTTCCAGCGCTGAGCCCGGCATGCCGGCCGCCACGCTGCTCGACGACTTCCTCGCGTTCACGCTCGCGGGCGGTGCGCCGGCCGAGACGGACGGCGCATGCGCGGGCGGCGCGGTGCGCTGGCAATGGCTCGGCGACGGGCTGCTCGCACTCGAGCCGTCCGCAGCCGCGGATACGGCGGCGCGCGCGAGCGTGCTCGTGTCGGCCGGTGTGCATGGCGACGAGACCGCGCCGATCGAGCTGCTGTCGATGCTCGTGCGCGATCTTGCAGCGGGCACGCTGCCGCTCGCGTGCCGATTGCTCGTCGTGCTCGGCAACGTGCCGGCGATGCGCGCGGGCGAACGCTATCTCGACGACGACCTGAACCGCCTGTTCAGCGGCCGCCACGCGCACGTGCCGGCGAGCCGCGAAGCGCCGCGCGCGGTGCAGCTCGAAGCGGCGGCCGCCGCGTTCTTCGCGGCCGCGCCGACGGGCACTGCGCGCTGGCACGTCGACATGCACACGGCGATCCGCGCATCGGTATTCGAACAGTTCGCGCTGCTGCCGCACACGGGCACGCCGCCGACGCGCACGATGGTCGAATGGCTCGGCGACGCGCGCATCGCGGCCGTGCTGCTGCATACCGCGAAGGGCAACACGTATTCGCATTTCACGGCCGAGCATTGCGGCGCGCTCGCGTGCACGCTCGAACTCGGCAAGGTGCGGCCGTTCGGCCAGAACGACCTGTCGCGCTTCGCGCCGGCCGATCGTGCGGTGCGCAAGCTGGTGTCCGGTGCGCCGCGCGACGTCGACGCTCCGCTGCCGCGCGTGTTCACCGTGATCGACCAGATCACGAAGCAGAGCGATGCACTGGAACTGTTCGTCGCGGCCGACGTCGCGAACTTCACCGCGTTCGCGCGCGGCACCGTGCTCGCGCAGGACGGCGATTACCGCTACACGGTAACGCACGACGAGGAACGCATCGTGTTCCCGAATCCGACCGTGAAGCCGGGCCTGCGTGCGGGCCTGCTCGTCGTCGACACGACGCGCGACACGCTCGCCGCGCTCGTCTGACCAATGAACGCTTGCGCGCGGCCGTGGCGACCCGCGGCCCGCGCATCGTTGCGCAGCCGCTCTCTTGTTGCGCTGCTGCCCGCATGCCGCGCAGACGGCGCGCGCGCCGCGCCTTGCGTATTTGCGACATCGTCTTGCAAGTTCGACGGACGTCCCGGCGGCCGCCGTGCTCGCAGCGCAACATCGTGGATTGGCGGCCGCTTTGCCATATCGGGCCGCGCGGATTGGTACAATCGCGGCCTTGCGGCTGTTGCGCCGCATCAAGGCGCGGCATCGGGATTGTCGTTGTCATCCGACCCTGCAATGATGCATGCGCCCGTAGTTCCGGAACATTCGAGTATCGAGGAGAACACCTGATGAAGTTGGATTGGCGTAAAGTGGCCGCGCACGCGGTAGTGGCGGCATCGGCCGTGGCGGCAGGCAGCGCGATGGCTGCGGATCTGAAGGAGATCCGGTTCGGCGTCGAGGCCTCGTACGCGCCGTTCGAATACAAGACGCCCGACGGCAAGCTGACCGGCTTCGACATCGACATCGGCAACGCGGTGTGCGCGAAGCTGAAGACGAAGTGCGTGTGGGTCGAGAACGACTTCGACGGCTTGATCCCCGCGCTGCAGGCGCGCAAGTTCGACGCGATCAACTCGGACATGACGATCACCGACCAGCGCAAGCACGCGATCGCGTTCACCGATCCGATCTACACGATCCCGAACCAGCTGATCGCGAAGCAGGGCAGCGGCCTGCAGCCGACCCCGCAGGCGCTGAAGGGCAAGCGCGTCGGCGTGCTGCAGGGCACGATCCAGGAAGCGTACGCGAAGAAGAAGTGGGCGCCGGCAGGCGTCGACGTCGTGCCGTACCAGACGCAGGACCTGGCCTACGCCGACCTGAAGTCGGGCCGTCTCGACGCGACCTTCCAGGATTCGGAAGCGGGCTCGAAGGGCTTCCTGTCGAAGCCGCAAGGCCAGGGCTTCGGCTTCGCCGGCGGCACGGTCAGCGACGCCGAGATCCTCGGCTCGGGCGTCGGCTTCGGCCTGCGCAAGAACGACGCGGCACTGAAGACCGCGCTCGATCAGGCGCTGAAGGAACTGAAGGCCGACGGCACGATCGACAACCTCGCGAAGAAGTACTTCAGCGTGCCGGTGACGCTCAAGTAAGCGTTTCGATCCGTCGTACGATGCAGCCGGCCGCTTTCGCGGCCGGTTTGCTTTTGGGGCGCGCCGTTTGTTGGCGCTGCCGGCGGCCCGCCGGTTGCGTTACGTGGGGAAGAACCGCCCCAGTTCCCGCGCGAGCTCGTTGAGCACGCTCATCTCCTGCTGCGTGATCTTGCGCGCGGGCTGGACGCCGGCCCAGTCGCCGTACAGCAGCGCGACGGGCTTCGTGCCGACGCGCACGGGCAGCAGCACGAAGGCGCGCGTATCTTCCAGCGCATCGAGATACCACGCGGGCAGGCGCTTCACCATCTTCGGCTCCTGCGCGTGCTCGATGAAGATGCCGACCGAGTTGGTGATCGCGAGATGGAAGACGTCCGGCTCGAAGCGCTCGTCGAAGCGCAGCCGGTCGAGCGCGGCATCGACGCCGGGGCCGAAGCCGAGACGCGCGGCGAACGTGCCGTCGTCGCGACGCACGAACATCACGGTGCGCGTGAACGCGAGGCCGGCGAGCAGGCTTTCCGACGCGAGCGCGAGCACCGGCGTCAGCACGTGTTCGGACGGCAGCGCGCGCAGGTCCGCGAGGCCGGCTTCGAGGCAGGCCTCGGGCTCGGCCTGCGCCCGCGCGATCGCATCGGCGTTCGCGCGCAGCTCGACGATCTCCCGCATGACGGTGTCGCTCGCTTCCTCGCTCGCGAGCCGGTCGGCGATCTCGACGAGCGCGTCGGATTCGATCTCCAGCGCCGTGCCGTAATGCTGCGCGAGCGCCGCGATGCGCGCGTCGCGCTGCGGGCTCGCGGGCATCACGAGCGCACTGGCCACGTCGGTCGAGCAGCGGCTCACCGCGCGCAGCCAGCGCACGCGCTCGGGGCTGTCGTCGGCGGATGCGTCCGGGACGCGCCGGCGGTCGTCGTCATCGTCGTCCCCGTCGAGCGGGCCGGCGAGCGCGGCCTGGTCGTCGCCGTCGGCCATCCCGGCGCGAATCACGTCGGGCAGGCGCCAGCTCGCGGCGGCCTCGAGGCCGATCTCGTCGAAGCCGACGCCCAGCACGTCGATGCACGCCGCCTCTTCGTCGCCGTTCAGTTCGGCGGCGCGGCGGCGGATCCGATCCCATTCGCTGTCGAGATAGCAGACCACCAGGAGCTTGCCGACCTGGCGCATCAGCGTGCAGACGACGGCTTCCTCGCCGCCGCGCAACTCCGCATGCTCGGTCAGCTTGCGCGCGACGCAACCGGACAGCAAGGTGCGGTTCAGCTCGAGTTTCGCGTCGATGCGGCGCGGCGTGCTGTGGTGGAAATGGTCGACGAGCTTCAGCCCGACGACGAGATGGCCGACCGTGTCCATGCCGAGCACCATCAGTGCTCGCGTGACGGTCGTGATGTTGCCGCCGAATGCCATGTACATCGCGGAATTCGCGAGTCGCAGCACCTTCTGCGTGAGCGCGAAGTCCGACAGCACGACGCGCACGAGCGCAGTGAAGTCGAGGTCGTCGTTCTTCATCGCGGCCATCGTCGCGCGCAGCGATTCCGACAGCAGCGGGAAGTCGCCCCGTTCGTTCATCCGGGCCCACAGCTTGTCGAGCAGCGCCGAGCGGGGCAGGTGTTCGGTGATTGACATACGGATTTGTCCGGTTCGCCGCGTGCGTCAGGCGGCGTGCAGGCGTAGTTGCTGCGCCTCGAAGCGCCGTGCGAGCTCTTCGGACGGCAGCGCCTGGCAGACGAGCCAGCCCTGGATATGGTTGCAGCCCATCTCGGTCAGCAGTTCGCGCTGTGCCTCGGTCTCGACGCCTTCGGCGACGAGTTCGAGATCGAGCGTCTGCGCGAGGCCGACCACCGCCGACACGATCGCGCGATCGTTGCGCGACGTCAGCAGGTTCTCGACGAAGCTGCGGTCGATCTTCAGCTTCGCGAGCGGGAAGCGCTGCAGGTACGCGAGGCTCGAATAGCCGGTGCCGAAATCGTCGATCGCGAAGCGGATGCCGAGATCGGTCAGCTCCTCGAGCAGCCCCTTCGCCTGCGCGGGATCGTGCATCAGCAGGCTTTCGGTGATCTCCAGCACGATGCGGCGCGGGTCGATGCCGGTGAGCGCGATCGCCTCGCGCACGCTGTGCGTGAAGCGCGGGTCGCGGAACTGCTGCGGCGACACGTTGACCGCCACATACTGCAGCGCGAGCCCCTGGCGGTCCCACGCGACGAGCTGCATGCACGCGGCCTTGAGCACCCAGTTGCCGAGATAGTTGATCAGGCCGATCGATTCGGCGAGCGGAATGAAGGTCGCCGGCGGCACGAGGCCGTGCACCGGATGGCGCCAGCGGATCAGCGCCTCGACGCCGTCCACCGCGCCCGACTGGCTGCGCGTGATCGGCTGGAAGTGGAGCGAGAACTCGCCGTTGCGCACGCCGTCGTACAGGTCGGCCTCGAGCTTGAGCCGCTCGGCATCGGCCGGATCGTCGACCGGCGCATGAAACGCGAGCGCATTGCCGCCCGATGCCTTCGCCTGCGCGAGCGCATGGTCGGCGCGGCGCAGCAGCGGGCTGTGGTGCTGCGCGCGATGCGGCGCTGCGCGTTCGTCGGGATACAGCGCGATGCCGATGCTCGCGGACAGGTGCACGGTCTGCCCCTGGTACACGTACGGTTCGCGCACCGACGCCTGCAGCCGGCGCGCGAGCGCGTCCGCGGCGTCGCTTGCGCGTGCGCGGTTCGGCGCGGTGAACACGACCGCGAACTTGTCGCTGGCGACACGCGCGAGCTGTTCGCCGGGCGTGACGAGCGCCTGCAGCCGCTGCGCGGTTTCGCGCAGCAGCGCGTCGCCGGCGTCGTAGCCGAGTGCGCGGTTGATACGCTGGTAGTCGTCGAGATCGAGCAGCAGCAGCGCCGCGCAGGTGCCGGCCTCGTCGGCGGCCTGCTGCGCGCGCATCAGCGCGGGCACGAGCGCGGACAGGTTGCCGAGCCCTGTCATCTGATCGTGGTGCATTTCGTACGTCAGGCGCGCCTCGAGTGCGCGCCATGCCGACACGTCGAACGCGGCGATCGCGAAGCCGTCGACGCCGTGGTGGCGGCTCTTGTACGCGCGAACCTCGACGTCGAGCGGGTAGGTGAGCGACTTGACGATGCACATCGTCGCCTTCTCGACCTGGCCGGAACGCGCGGCGCGCGCAAGCAAGCCTTCGAGCACCGCGGTATCCTGTTCCGCGATCAGGTCGCGCAGCGTCAGCGTGTGCAGGTAGTCGCGGTGATAGCCGATGAAGCGCAGGCTTGCGTCGGAGACGTACAGAAAACGCAGCTCGCGGTCGACATGGGCGAGGAAATCCACCGTGCCGACCGTCTGCTCCAGCCAGTTGCGCACGGTATCGTCGCGGCGCGGCGCGCCGGCGCGCGCAGGCATCAGCGCGCCGCCCGACCAGGCGAAGCGGCGCAGCGTATGCAAGGCGTTGCGCCAGGAGCCCTTGCGTGGCGTCTGTTTCCTGTTGGCTTCCATGTGTCTCGCTGACGTGAAGGGCTGGAACCGGTTGTCCGGAAGGAATAACGGCAGGCTGCGCGGAATCTTTAACCGGCCGGCCGGCCGCGGCTGGCGCTACCGCCGGACCGGGTCGTGCAGGCCGGCGTTCGACCGTCGAACGCCGGCGTGGCCTACATCGAGGCTGACTTTATAAGAAATGAGGACGCAGATGAAGCGAAAACTGTTGGTGGGCGCCGCGGCGGCGCTGCTGGTGGCCGGTCATGCGCTCGTGGCGCAGGCGGAACTGAAGCCGGGCGACACGGCGCCCGGCTTTACGACGCAGGCGTCGCTGGGCGGCAAGACTTACACGTACTCGCTCGCCGATGCGCTGAAGCATGGGCCGGTCGTGTTGTATTTCTACCCGGCCGCGTTCACGAAGGGCTGCACGATCGAGGCGCATGCGTTCGCGGATGCGGTCGATCATTACAAGGCTTACGGCGCGACGGTGATCGGCGTATCCGCAGACAACATCGACACGCTGTCCAAGTTCTCGGTGAGCGAGTGCCGCAGCAAGTTCCCGGTCGCGGCCGACCCGGACGCGAAGATCATCCGCGAATACGACGCGAAGCTGCCCGCGCTCGATCGCGCGAACCGCGTGTCCTACGTGATTTCGCCGGAAGGGAAGGTGCTGTACGAATACACGAGCCTGTCGCCCGACAAGCACGTCGAGAACACGCTCGGCGTGGTCAAGGCGTGGGCCGACGCGCACCCGAAGCAATAAGCGCACGGCAAGGCGGCCCGCAGCGCGGGCCGCCGGCAGCAGGAAACGCGCGGCAGCGCGGGGCGCGTTACGCGCGCAACGCCTGCTCGATCGGCACGCCGCCGCCGACGAAGCCGACGACCTTGCGCGTGATGCCAAGCTTGATCGCTTCGATCGCGGCCCATGCGACGTCCTGGCGCGACACGGGCGGCGCCGCGTCGAGCGGCTCCTCGGTCAGCGCGATCTTGCCGACGCCCGGGCCGTCCGCGAGCGGGCCGGGGCGCAGGATCACGTAGTCGATGCCCGACGCGATCACGCGTTCGTCTCCTTCGTGTTTCATCTGTGAATAGTGGCGCAGCGCGTCGCTGGTGCGCTCCGGCCAGTACGCGGTCAGCGAACTGATCACGACCAGCTTCTGCACGTTGTAGGCGAGCGCATGCTCGGCCGCGCGCGCGACCGCGTCGCGGTCGATCTGCTCCTCTTCGGCGGCGCCTTCCGACTCTGCCGAGCCGGCCGCGTAGATCACATGCGTGATGCCCTGGAACGCGTGCGAGAAATCGCCCGTCAGATCGGCCTCGACGACCTTCGCGCCGGGCAGCGCATAGCCGTGCCGGCGCACCAGCGCAGTCACCTCGAATTCCGGCTGCTTGAGCAGCAGATCCGCGCAGGCCTGGCCCGTGCGGCCGGTCGCGCCAATCAGCAGTACCTTCGTCGTCATGAAACCGCTCCTTGCTCGATGCGTCATCCTTCCAGATAGGGACGGACGACTGATACTCAAGTGTATGTCGAATTGGGCAGGCGGCGCGCAGGTAATGAGGGCCGTAGCGCACAAGGCTTGCCGGCGCGGCCGCGCGCGGGGCCCCGTCGGCGCCGCGTCGCGCACGCCGATTGCGGAATCGACCCGCCGACCGGCTATCATGTGCGCGATGCATTTTTCGCCGCTACGCAATACAACGCGGCGACCAACCGGTTGGAGTACACATGGCATTACCCCTGGACAACGTCAGCATGGCCGTGTTCTGCGACTTCGAGAACGTCGCGCTCGGCGTGCGCGACGCGAAGTACGAGAAGTTCGACATCAAGCCCGTGCTGGAGCGGCTGCTGCTGAAGGGCAGCATCGTCGTGAAGAAGGCGTACTGCGACTGGGAGCGCTACAAGGGCTTCAAGGCGTCGATGCACGAGGCGAGCTTCGAGCTGATCGAGATCCCGCACGTGCGCCAGTCGGGCAAGAACTCGGCCGACATCCGGCTCGTCGTGGATGCGCTCGACCTCTGCTACACGAAGTCGCACGTCGACACGTTCGTGATCATCAGCGGCGACTCGGATTTTTCGCCGCTCGTGTCGAAGTTGCGCGAGAACGCGAAGAAGGTGATCGGAGTCGGCGTGAAGAAGTCGACGTCGGACCTGCTGGTCGCGAACTGTGACGAATTCATTTTCTACGACGATCTGGTGCGCGAGCAGCAGCGCGCGCTGGCGAAGCGCGAACAGCAGCGCACCGGCAACGGCGGCGCGAAGCGGCCCGACGAGCCGTCGCGCAAGCCCGAGATCGAAGCGCGCCGGACCGAGGCGATCGCACTCGCGGTCGAGACCTTCGACGCGCTGGCGTCCGAGCGCGACGACGTCGGCAAGATCTGGGCGTCGGTGCTCAAGAGCGCGATCAAGCGCCGCAAGCCGGACTTCAACGAGTCGTATTACGGCTTCCGGGCGTTCGGCAACCTGCTCGACGAAGCGCAGGCGCGCGGCCTGCTCGAAGTGGGGCGCGACGACAAGTCGGGCGCGTTCGTATCGCGGCCGCGCCAGTCGGCCGCGGCCGAGCCTGTCGCCGCGGCGCGCGACATGGGTGCCGCGCCGCACGGCCATGGCGCGCGGCACGCGGAGCCGGCGCCGGCCAAGCGTGCGGCGCGGCGGCGCGGGCAGCGGGCCGAAGCGGCCGTGCATGAAAGCGTGCAGGACGAGGTGGAAGAGGCGACCGTCGCCGACGTCATCAGCGAAGCGGCGATCGTGCCGGCCGAAGTGACGGAAGCGGTGGAAGCGGCCGAAGCGACCGGTACGCACGGCGACGCGAAGGACGGCCGCAAGCGCGCCCGCAAGAGCGCGGCGAAGAAGACCGGTGCGAAGAAGGGTGGCGACGCGAAGGCCGCCGGCCGTCACGCAGCCGCGAAGCCGGACGAGGCGGCGCATGGCGGCGCGAAGCATGGCGCCGACAAGCATGCGGACGGCAAGCATGCGGACGGCAAGCATGCCGAAGCGGCGCATCGCGATGCGGAGCACGGTGAGGATCGGCACGTCGCGGCGCAGCACGCGGTGCCGACGGCCGGCGAGTACGGCGCTTCGGTGCCTGCCGCGCAGCCGTCGCATGAAGCTGCGCCGGCCGAACTGGCTGGTGAATCGGCCGGTGAATCTGCCGCTGAAGCAGTGGCCGCCGCAAAGCCGAAGAAGCCGGCCCGCAAGACGGCCACCCGCGCGCGTCGTCCGCGCAAGACGGCGGCGGCCGCCGAATAACGGTCGTACGGCCGCCCGGTCGCCCGGTCGCCCGGCGGGGCGGTGTCCGACCCAGGGCGCCGCCCGCGCCGCAAACCCGGCCAGCGCCATGCCGGCCGATGCACTCCCTTACCCGTTCAGCACGTACGGCCGCGTCATCACTTCGAGGAAGTGACCGTCCGGGTCGTCGAAATACACGCCGCGCCCGCCGTTGTGGCGGTAAATGTCGCCGGGCTGCCGTTTCGCCGGATCGGCCCAGTGGGGCAGCCCGCGCTCGCGAATGCGCGCGAACACGCGATCGAAGCCGGCTTCATCGGTCAGGAACGCGTAGTGCTGGGCTGTGATCTCTCCCTCCTTTTCGTAGAAATCGAGCGACACGCCGTTGTCGAGCTGGACCACCAGCATCGCGCCGAACGGCGTCGGCGCGGGCAGTTCCAGAAGTTCGGTGAGGAAGCGGCTCGACGCGCGCTTGTCGTGGCACCAGACGATCGTATGGTTCAGCTGGACGTTCATGGCGTGCCTCCGGGACGGGGCGCGAGGGTGGGCATGGACACACGATAGCCGATCGCGGCCGGCGTGCAAGCCGGAGCCGCGGCGAACCCGGCCGCAACGGCGGCGGCAGGCGCGCGGCCAGGCGCGAATCGTCGGCTGAAACGATCTGGACGATCGGCTATTTTTCGGGGGCAAAGGTCGTTGGCGCGGCTGCTTGCGCCGCCAGGAATCTCTGTCAACCATGGCCGTCATCCACCGGATGACGAACCGACGATGCGCAACAGGGAGACAGCCGATGCGCTTTATGCTGAACGGGCAGCCGTTCGATGTCGACGGCGATCCCGATACGCCGCTTCGGTGGGGCATTCGCGACTCGGCCCGGCTGACCGGCACCCAATACGGCTGGGGTATCGGCGCGTGCGGCGCCTGCGCCGTGCATCTCGTCGGCAAGGCCGCGCGCGGTGGCAGCAGGTGCCCGTGATGATCGACGACGCGGTGCAGCGCTTGTCGGACACGCGGCCGACGCAATCGACCGGCGCTGACTATCGCTGAGCGTCGGGTGACGCCGGAGGGGGGCGCCGGAGCGGGACGCCAACGCAGGCCGCGCACGGCGATCGACGCGTTGCGCCGCGACCTTCCCGCGGCGCCGGCCATACACGGAGCGGGGCGGCATGCCCGTTCGTCCCGTGTACGGCCGCTTGCCGTTACCGGCTTACTCGCCGGCCACTGCCGGCCCGCCCGAACTGCCGCGGCGGTTGCGGCGCTTCTCGCTCCACACGCGCAGCCGGTCCATGTACAGATAGACGACCGGCGTCGTATAGAGCGTCAGCACCTGCGACACGACCAGGCCGCCGGCGATCGCGATCCCGAGCGGCGCGCGCAGCTCGGCGCCGTCGCCATGGCCGAACGCGAGCGGCAGCGCGCCGAGCAGTGCCGCCATCGTCGTCATCATGATCGGCCGGAAGCGCAGCAGGCACGCCTCGTGGATCGCATCGAACGACGACTTGTGGGCGTTGCGCGTCTGGTCGATCGCGAAGTCGACCATCATGATCGCGTTCTTCTTCACGATACCGATCAGCAGGATCACGCCGATCAGCGCGATGATGCTGAACTCGGTCTTGAACAGCAGCAGCGCGAGCAGCGCGCCGACGCCGGCCGACGGCAGCGTCGACAGGATCGTGATCGGGTGGATGTAGCTCTCGTACAGGATCCCGAGCACGATGTAGACGGCCAGCAGCGCCGCGAGGATCAGGATCGGCTGGTCGTTCGTCGACTGCTGGAACGCTTGCGCGGTGCCCTGGAAGCTGCCGACGATCGTCGGCGGCACGCCCACTTGCGCCATCGTCTGGTAGATCACCTGGGTCGCTTCCGACAGCGATACGCCCGGCGGCAGGTTGAACGAGATGGTCGTCGCGACGAACAGCCCCTGGTGGCTGACCGACAGCGGCGTCGTGCTCGGGCCGAAGGTCGCGATCGCCGACAGCGGGATCATCGTCGACTTCGACGTCGACACCGCCGCACCCGACGACGCGCTCGACTTGCCGCTCGACGCGATCGAGTTGAGCGCCTGGTTGCGTGCGGAATCGGACGCGATCGCCGCGGCACTGGTGGTGCCCGTGCCGGCGCTCGACGTGCGGGCCGACGTCGCGACGAAGGTGCCGGCGGCCGCGTTGGTCGTCTGCGAGCCGTTCGCGCTGCCGCCCGACGTGCTGATCCACACTTCGTTCAGCATCTGCGGGCTCTGCCAGTATTTCGGCGCGACTTCCATCACGACGTGGTACTGGTTCAGCGGGTTGTAGATCGTCGAGACCTGGCGCTGGCCGAATGCGTCGTACAGCGTGTTGTCGATCTGCGACGGCTTGATGCCGAGCCGCGCGGCGGTCGCGCGGTCGATCGTCACCATCGCTTCGAGGCCGCCTTGCTGCTGATCGGAGTTCACGTCGGTCAGCTCGGGACGCTTTTGCAGCGCCTCGGTCAGCAGCGGCCCCCACTTGAACAGCTCGGCGCTCGAATCGCCGAGCAGCGTGAACTGGTACTGCGCGTTGCTCTGCCGGCCGCCGACACGGATGTCCTGCGCGGCCTGCAGGAACGTGCGTGCACCCGAGACCTCCGACAGCGGCTTGCGCAGCTGCTGGATCACCTGGTCGGCCGACAGCTTGCGCTCGGTGCGGTCCTTCAGCGTGACGAACATGAAGCCCGAGTTGGTCTGCGTGCCGCCGGTGAAGCCCGCGACGCTCTTCACGTTCGGGTTGGCCTGCACGATCCGCATCATCTCGGAGAACTTCAGCTTCATCGCCTGGAACGAGGTCGACTGGTCGGCCTGGATGCCGCCGATCATCAGCCCGGTGTCCTGCTGCGGGAAGAAGCCCTTCGGCACGACGATATACAGGTAGACGTTCAGCCCGATCGTCGCGAACAGGGTCAGCAGGATCAGCAGCGGCCGGCGCAGCGCCCACGACAGCGAGCGCTCGTAGCCGCGCTGCATCCGCGTGAAGAAGTGCTCGAGGAAGCGGCCGAGGCGACCTTCCTCCTGCACGTCGTGCGACTCGCGCAGCAGCCGTGCGCACATCATCGGCGTGACGGTGAGCGACACCGCGAGCGACACGCCAATCGCGAGCGACAGCGTCAGCGCGAACTCGCGGAACAGGCGGCCGACGATACCGCCCATCAGCAGGATCGGCAGGAACACCGCGACCAGCGAAATGCTCATCGACAGCACCGTGAAGCCGACCTCGCGCGCACCGTCGAATGCGGCCTGCAGCCGCGGCTTGCCGTTCTCGATGTGACGCGTGATGTTCTCGAGCACGACGATCGCATCGTCGACGACGAAGCCGGTCGCGACGATCAGCGCCATCAGCGACAGGTTGTCGATCGAGAAGCCGAGCAGGTACATCGCGCCGAACGTGCCGATGATCGAGATCGGCACCGCGACGCTCGGGATCAGCGTCGCGCGCCAGTTGCGCAGGAACAGGAACACGACCATCACGACCAGGCTGACCGCGATCAGCAGCGTGTGCTCGGTGTCCTTCAGCGACGCGCGGATCGTGGTCGAGCGGTCGAGCACCGGCGTGACCGTGATGTCGGCCGGCAGCGACGCGGTCAGTTGCGGCAGCGCCGCGCGCACGCGGTCGATCGTCTCGATGATGTTCGCGCCGGGGGAGCGGTACAGGATCACGAGCACCGCGCGCTTGCCGTTCGACAAGCCGAGGTTGCGCAGGTCCTCGACGCCGTCGACGACCTCCGACAGGTCGGACAGCCGCACGGCCGCGCCGTTGCGGTAGGCGACGACCAGGTCGCTGTATTGCGACGCCTGCGAGGCCTGGTCGTTCGTATAGAGCTGGTAGTGCTTCGGGCCGAACTCGATCGCGCCCTTCGGGCTGTTCGCGTTCGCGGACGCGAGCGCGGCCCGCACGTCCTCGAGGCCGATCCCGTAGTGGAACAGCGCATGCGGTTCGAGCTCGACGCGCACGGCCGGGTTTGCGGAGCCGCTCACCGACACCTGGCCGATGCCGTCGATCTGCGACAGCGACTGCTGCAGCACCGTCGACGCGGCGTCGTACAGCTTCGCGGGCGACGAGGTCTCCGACGTAAGCGACACGATCATGATCGGCGAGTCGGCCGGGTTGACCTTGCGGTACGTCGGGTTGCTCTTCAGCGACGCGGGCAGGTCGGCGCGCGCCGCGTTGATCGCGGCCTGCACGTCGCGCGCGGCGCCGTCGATGTCGCGGTTCAGCCCGAACTGCAGGATGATCCGCGCGTTGCCGACGGTGCTCGTCGACGTCATCTCGCTGACGTTCGCGATCGAGCCCAGGTGCCGCTCGAGCGGGCTCGTCACGCTGGTCGCGACGGTCTCGGGGCTCGCGCCGGGCAGCGATGCCTGCACCGAGATGGTCGGGAAGTCGACCTGCGGCAGCGGCGACACCGGCAGCTTGATGAACGCGAACAGGCCCGCGAGCGCGACGCCGAGCGCGAGCAGCGTCGTCGCGACGGGGCGGTTGATGAAGGGGCGCGACAGGTTCATCGCTTACGCACCCGTATGCTTGCCGGCGTCGGGGCCGTGCCGTTCGAACCAGCCGCGCACGCGGCGCGCGAGCCCGTCGAAGCCGAGGTAGATCACCGGCGTCGTGAACAGCGTCAGCACCTGCGACACGATCAGGCCGCCCGCGATCGCGATCCCGAGCGGCTGGCGCAGCTCGGAGCCCGCGCCGGCGCCGACCATCAGCGGCACCGCGCCGAGCAGCGCGGCGAGCGTCGTCATCAGGATCGGCCGGAAGCGCAGCAGGCACGCCTGGTAGATCGCCTCGCGCGGCGGCTTGCCTTCGACGCGCTCGGCCTCGAGCGCGAAGTCGATCATCATGATCGCGTTCTTCTTCACGATGCCGATCAGCAGCACGATGCCGATGATCCCGATGATGTCGAGGTCGTGCCCGGTGATCATCAGCGCGAGCAGCGCGCCGACGCCGGCCGACGGCAGCGTCGACAGGATCGTGATCGGGTGGATGTAGCTCTCGTACAGCACGCCGAGCACGATGTACATCGTGACGACCGCCGCGAGGATCAGGAACAGCTGGTTCGACAGCGAGGCCTGGAACGCGAGCGCCGCACCCTGGAAGCGCGTCTGGAACGACGTCGGCAGCCCGATGTCCTTCTCGGCCGCATCGATCGCCTTCACCGCTTCGCCGAGCGACGCGCCCGGCGCGAGGTTGAACGAGATCGTCGTCGACGGGAACTGCGACAGGTGCGCGACGAGCAGCGGCGACGGCCGCTCGTGGAACGACGCGATCGACGACAGCGGCACCTGGCCGCCGCCCGCGGACGGCAGGTAGATGTCGTTCAGCGATTCGGCGTAATGCTGCTCCTTCGGCTCCGACTCGAGAATCACGCGGTACTGGTTCGACTGCGTGAAGATGGTCGATACGATGCGCTGGCCGAACGCGTCGTACAGCGCGTTGTCGACGGTCGCCGGCGTGATGCCGAAGCGCGCGGCGCTCGCGCGGTCGATCGCGATGTAGACCGACTGGCCGTTGCTCTGCAGGTCGGTCGCGACGTCGGCGAGCGACGGCTCCTGCTGCAGCCGCGTGACGAGCTTCGGCACCCAGGTCGCGAACTCGTCCGGGTTCGGGCTCGTCAGCATGAACTGGTACTGCGTCGGGCTCACGGTCGAGTCGATTGTCAGGTCCTGCACCGACTGCATGAACAGCGAGATGCCGGTGACGTGCGCGACGCGCTGCTGCAGGTCGCGGATGATCTGCGCGGCCGTCTCGGAGCGGTCGTCGCGCGCCTTCAGGTTGATCAGCATCCGGCCGCTGTTCAGCGTGATGTTGCTGCCGTCGACGCCGATGAACGACGTCAGGCTCTCGACGTTCGGGTCCTTCAGGATCTCGGTCGCGAGCGCCTGCTGGCGTTCGGCCATTGCGCCGTAGGAGATCGACTGCGGCGCCTGCGTGATCGCCTGGATCACGCCGGTATCCTGCGCGGGGAAGAAGCCCTTCGGCACGTAGACGTAGAGCAGGGCGGTCAGCGCGAGCGTCAGCAGCGCGACGACGAGCGTCGAGCGCTGGCGGTTCAGCACCCACTCGAGCGCGACCCCGTAGCGCGCGATCACCCAGTCGATCGCGCGGTGCACGCGCGCCTCGAAGCGGTGGCTCTCGGGCGGCGGCGAATGGCGCAGCAGCTTCGCGCACATCATCGGCACGAGCGTGAGCGATACGACCGCCGAGATCACGATCGTCACCGCGAGCGTGATCGCGAATTCGTGGAACAGCCGGCCGACCACGTCGCCCATGAACAGCAGCGGGATCAGCACCGCGATCAGCGACACCGTCAGCGAGATGATCGTGAAGCCGATCTGCTTCGAACCTTTCAGCGCGGCCTCGAGCCCGGTATCGCCTTCCTCGACGTAGCGCGCGATGTTCTCGATCATCACGATCGCATCGTCGACGACGAAGCCGGTCGCGATGGTGAGCGCCATCAGCGACAGGTTGTTCAGCGAGAAGCCGGCCATGTACATCACCGCGAGCGTGCCGATCAGCGACAGCGGCACCGACAGGCTCGGGATGATGGTCGCGTAGATGTTCGCGAGGAACAGGTACATCACGAGCACGACCAGCCCGACCGCGAGCAGCAGCTCGAACTGCACGTCGCGCACGGCCGCGCGGATCATCGTCGTGCGGTCGGTGACGATCTGCACGTCGAGCGCGGCGGGCAGCGTTTCCTGCAGCTTCGGCAACTGCGCCTTGATCGCGTCGACGGTCTGGATCACGTTCGCGCCCGGCTGGCGCTGCACGTTCAGGATGATCGCGGGCTCCGCGTTGACCCACGCGCCGAGCTTGGTGTTCTCCGAGCCGGCGACGACCTTCGCGACGTCGGTCAGCATCACCGGGCGGCCGCTCTTGTAGGCGACGACCGCGGAGTTGTACTGGTCGGCGCTCGTCAGCTGGTCGTTCGCGTTGATCGTGTACGCGCGCGTCGGGCCGTCGAAGTTGCCCTTCGGCGTGTTCACGTTCAGGTTCGAGATGGTCGTGCGCAGGTCGTCGAGGTTCATCCCGTACTGCGCGAGCGCGGTCGGGTTCGCCTGGATCCGCACGGCCGGCCGGTTGCCGCCCGACAGGCTGACGAGGCCGACGCCCGCGATCTGCGAGATCTTCATCGCGAGGCGCGTGTCGGCCAGGTCCTGCACCTGCGTGAGCGGCAGGGTCTTCGACGTGATGGCGAGCGTCAGCACCGGCGCGTCGGCCGGGTTGACCTTCGCGTAGATCGGCGGGGCCGGGAGGTCGGACGGCAGCAGGTTGCCGGCCGCGTTGATCGCGGCCTGCACTTCCTGTTCGGCGATGTCGAGCGGCAGGTCGAGCGAGAACTGCAGCGTGATCACCGATGCGCCGGCCGAGCTTTGCGACGACATCTGGTTCAGCGACGGCATCTGGCCGAACTGCCGTTCGAGCGGCGCGGTGACCGACGACGTCATCACCTCCGGGCTCGCGCCCGGATAGAAGGTCTGGACCTGGATCGTCGGGTAGTCGACTTCGGGCAGCGCGGCGAGCGGCAGGAAGCGCAGCGCGACGAGGCCGGCCAGCATGATCGCCGCCATCAGGAGGGCGGTGCCGACCGGCCGGAGAATGAAGAGGCGGGATGGATTCATCGAGCGGCCCGCGCGTTACTGGGCCGCGGGGGCCGCTGTCTGCGACGCGCCGTGCTTGTGGCCGCCGCGGTGGGCGGTCGCACCCGATGCGCCCGCGGCCGATGCCGTCGCAGCGGCGCCGTGCGCGCCCGACGCGCCTTTCGGCTTGTCGGCCGGGATCGAGATCGTCGAGCCTTCACGGAGCCGGTCGGAGCCGTCGGTGACCACGCGTTCGCCGACGGCGACGCCGCTGACGATGCTCGTGCGCTCGCCGTCGACCGGGCCGATCGTGACCTTGCGCACCGTCACCGTGTTGTCCGGCTTCACGATGTACACGAACTGGCCGATCGAGCCGGTCAGCACGGCGGGCGTCGGCACGATCGTCGCATTGCGCATCACGTCGACGAGCAGCCGCGTGTTCACGAACTGATTCGGAAACAGCAGGCCTTCCTGGTTGGCGAACGTCGCGCGCAGCTTGACCGTGCCCGTGCTCGTGTCGATCTGGTTGTCGAGCGTTTCGAGCGAACCCGTCTCGAGCGGCACCGTGTTGTTGCGGTTGTACGCGGTGACCGACAGTTTCTGGCCCGCGTTCACTTGCTTGAGGATCTGCGGCAGGTTGTCTTCCGACGTCGTGAAGATCACGCTCATCGGCTGGAGTTGCGTGATCACGACGATCCCGCCCGAATCGCCCGCCGTCACGTAGTTGCCGGGGTCGACCTGGCGCAGGCCGACGCGGCCCGACACCGGCGCCGTGATGCGCGCGTACGTGAGGTTCAGCTTCGCGGAATCGATCGCCGCCTGGTCGGTCTTCACCGTTCCTTCGTATTGCTTGACGAGCGACGTCTGGGTGTCGACCGTCTGCGACGCGATCGAGTCTTGCGCGAGCAGCGTCTGGTAGCGCTTCAAGTCGATGCGGGCGGTCGCGAGCAGCGCCTCGTCACGCGCGTGCGTGCCTTCGGCATTCTCGAGCGCCACCTGGTACGGCCGCGGGTCGATCTGCGCGAGCAGGTCGCCTTTCTTGACGATCTGGCCTTCCTGCGTGACGATCGCGACGACCTCGCCGTCGATCGGCGCGACGATGCGTGTATAGCCGACGTTGGCCTGCGCGGTCTCGATCTGGATGCGCGCAGAGCGGATCTGCGCGGCGAGCGACGCGAGTGCCGCTCGCTGTACGTCGAGCGCCGCACGTGCTGCCTCGAAGGCTTCGCGCGACGTCGCATCGTCGGGCAGCATCGCCTGCTGGCGACGGAATGCGAGTTCGGCCTGAGTGAGCTGCGCGGCGGTCGATTGTTGCTGCGCGCGCAGACTTTCCTCGCTGGCGCGCGCCTGGCGCAGTGCATTCTCGGAAATCACGGGATCGATTTCGGCGAGCCATTGGCCCTTGACGACCTTGTCGCCGAGCTTTGCCTTCAGCGTTTTCAACTGCCCCGACACCTGCGCACCAACGTCGACCTGCTTGAACGCCTGCAGCGCACCAGTCGCGAGTACTGCGTTTTCGAGATCGTTGCGCGTGACGTGTGCAGTCAGGTACTGCGGATGCTTGTTTGGCGCGAATATCGTTAGGGCTACGACGGTGGCGATGACGACGACCGCGAGCGTCCCGATCGCCAGCGTGCGGCGCGGGCGCCGCGCGGCGGGCGAGGCAGGGTCCTTCGAAGGGGGCGTGGGCTTTTGTTGGTTGTCCATCGTGTTCTGTCAGGAAGACGGCGCGGCGTGCCGGAAAACAGGCGGGGCGCGGCGCGTGGGCATACGGTGCCGGGCGGGCCGGCTCGGTCCGGGCCCTCCCGGTTCGCGCGGGAAAAGAGCGGTGCGCACCGCGAATGCGGCGCGACGATGGGCATGATCCTACGTCCCGTCCCCGTTACAGTCCAGTGCGCTATCTTTCAACGGGTTACGGTCGTTACAGAACGCGACGGGACGATGACGGAGCGATTACATGACGCTGCGCCGGGCCGGCGCGCCGCCGATCTCTCGGGTGATTTTCGCGATGCATTCGCGCAGCGCGGGCACCACGTGTTCGTGCAGCCATTCGGGCGGGCACTGGCTGGACGCGCCGCCGCAGTTCACCGAATAGCGCTGGCCCGACGGACCGACGAAACCGGCCGCGACCGCGTTCAGTCCTTCGCGCCATTCGCCGATCGCCATCGCGTGGCCTGCGCGTATCGCTTCGTCGAGCGCCGGGTTCAGGCGCGCCGACACATGCGGCCAGTCGTCGCCGGCCGTCGCGCGCAGCGCATCGAGCAGCGTGCGGCGTTCGTCGTCCTCGAGCGCCGCGAGATACGCGCGGCCGACCGCCGTGCGCGCGATGTCCATCCGCGAGCCGATCTCGAGACGCGTGACGAGCACGGCCGAACGCGGCCGGATCACATCGATCGCGACCATGTCGAGCCGGTCGCGCACCGCGAGGTGCACCGACAGCGACGTGCGCTCGGCGAGTTCGATCATGAACGGCCGCGAGCGTGCGCGGATGTCGAAGTTGCGCAGGAAGCCGTGGCTCAGTTCCAGCACCGACGCGGTCAGCACGAAGCGCTCGCTGTCGGGTAGCTGGAACAGGAAGCCGGCGCTGACGAGCGTCGCCGTGATGCGCGACACGGTCGGCTTCGGGATGCCCGTCAGTTCGGTCAGTTCGCGGTTGCTGACCGGGGCGTCGGCGGCCGCGATGCGGCGCAGCACGGCGAGGCCGCGCGCGAGCGCGGTGATCTCGTCGGGCGACGATTCGCGGTCTCGGGGCGCGGGAGGCGTTACAGGTGTCGACACGAGGGATTCTCTCTATTTCCGAAACTCGATTTCAATTTTGTTGGTATTGTAGGATGATTGTCAAAAGATGCATGTTCCATGGGTGAATCGTTCATCGGATGAGATTTTACGGGTTCACCCTTGGTTTATTAGGAAAACGCTCAAATGAGCATTGCCGGAAACTGCAGGAACCGGTGCAAATACCGCTTGACTTGTCGGGCGGAAACGGAAAGAATGTCTCACGTTTTCGAAACATCGTTTCAAGAGTTTAACCGGCAACGGTGTTTCGCGCAGTCTCTCAGGTTCTAGCACGGCCCTCGGAATGGCTAGAACTTTTTTAGCGCCACGGTCTCCGTGGCGCTTTTTTTTGTCCGTTATCCGGTGACCGCCTGGTTTGCCGCGATCGAAAGTCCTCCGCTCCGGTGCCCCGGGGCCGGCACTGCCTGCCGCTTCCGGCACGATCCATCGCCCCGCCCGCGATTTTAATTAATTTCGACTATCGGGAAAATTCCGGCAATACGTCGTCGGTTCGCGCGCGATGTGCATCGGACCCATCCGGTGCGCCGGCGGGGCGTCTCGGGCATCGCACGTCCGTCCGTACCGAGCCTGTCGCCCCCCACGTGCCGGAGCCCCCCTACGCAAAAGTAGGGGGGTGACCCATCCCGGCCAGGCGCGCACATCTGCAGAATCCAGATACGGGTCGATCCGAAGATGTCGTCGGCCCGCGTCCGCAGCACAGCATGACGTCCAGTGCGTATCGCTGGTTGACCCCTTGGATGGAGGTCATATGTTCAGTACCCGCGCGTGTTGCAGCAGTGTGGCGGCACTGTTGCTCCTGATGTGCGCCGTTCCCTCGTTCGCCCAGTCGTTCCGCGTCCAGTGCCCGTCCACCACGCCGTCCCATCCGACCGCGCTGGCGCCCGGGGTTGGCGAACCCGCCTACACGAAGCCGAGCTACACCGGCCAGAATTCCACGTCGACCGGCACCGTGAACGGCGCGATCAAGTGCCAGCAGATTTCGGGCGGCGACGGCTACGCCACGATGGCCAACGGCGTGCAGACCTACCTGTTCGCGTTCGGCCCGCTGTCCGGGCTCGCGGACATCAAGGCCGGGCTGCCCGGCACCGAGCTCGCGTCGGTGTTCAACACCGTCGGCGATCCCAGGACGGACGTGCACTACAACGGCGCGGTCGGCCTCGCGCCCGATCCGGATGCCGGCGGCGCGCTGACCGGCCACGTCGATCCCCGCCCGATCATGGACATCGGCGTGATGAACGGCAACGAGCCCGCGCCGCTGATGGCGATCGACGAGGACGACGAGTTCTTCCTCACGCTCACGAACGTCGGGATGATCATGCGTCCGGACCTGTTCGAGAAGCATACGGTGCACTTCCACGGCTATCCGAACGCGTCGTCGTTCTATGACGGCGTGCCGGATGCGTCCGTCGCGATCAATATCGGCGCGAGCTTCACGTACTACTATCTCGCGCCGGATGCGGGCACCTATTTCTGGCACTGCCACATCACGCCGCCGGAGCACCTGCAGATGGGCATGGTCGGCCAGGTCTACGTACGGCCGCGCCAGGACCGGGTGCCGAAGGGCGTGTCGCTGTACGAGGCGCTGGTGACGCAGCAGTCGGACCTGCGCACGCGCTGCGGCAACGACATTCTGTGCACGACGCCGCTGCCGCCGCAGAACAACGGCCTCGTGCGCGCGGCCAACCCCAACATTCCGGCGACCACACCGGAAACGCTGTCGCTCTACGCGTACAACGACGGCGACGGCTCGACCGCGTACGACGTCGAGTATCCGATCCAGATCCACGGGTTCGATCCGAACTTCCACTTCGTCGGCATGACGTTCAATCCGGAGCCGTTCACCGACATGAAGGACAAGTTCTTCCTGCTGAACGGCCGCAGCTATCCGGACACGGTGACCGACGGGGCGATGTCGACACCCGCATCGGACAGCTCGATGCATCCGTCGCAACCGCTGTCGACGCTGATCAACATTCCGGCCGGCGGCCGGGCGCTGTTGCGGATCTCGGATCTCGACGTGACCGAATACCAGACGCTGGCGTCGCTCGGCATCCCGATGCACGTGATCGCGATCAATGCCCGCATGCTGCGCGACATGGCCGGCAACAACCTGGCCTACGACACGAACTCGATCACGCTCGGGGGCGGCGAATCGCTCGACCTGATTCTCGACGCCAGCGACAAGACGAAATACCACTCGGGCCAGATTTTCTATCTGTACACGCCGAACCTCGATCACCTGTCGAACGATCAGGAGAACTTCGGCGGCCTGATGACCGAGGTCCACATCTGCAGCGCGGTTGATCCGATTACGAAGCATTGCACCCTTTGAAGACCGGGGCCCGCCCGCGCCATCGGGCGGGCCCGGCCGGGAAGTCCTGCCCTAGGAGAAAAGCCGTGGGACACATCACTCATCATGCGTGGACCGCGACGCTCGCCCGTCTCGGACGGCTCGCGCGCGTCGGCGTCGCGACGCTCGCCGCGTTGCTGTCGATGCACGCGCTAGCCGCCGCACCGGGCATCACCGGCAAGGTCTTCAATCTCACCGCCGAGGAGGCGCGCATCACGCAGCCCGACGGCTCGAGCGTCTACTCGTGGGGTTACGGCTGCGCGACGACCAGCGCGACGGCGCCCGTATTCTCGCCGGCGGCGATCGCCGGCGCGACCTGTCCGACGATGCAGATCCCCGGCCCGACGCTGATCGTCAGGCAGGGCGACACCATCACCGTGACGCTCACCAACAACCTGCCGGTGGCGGCCGGCAACACGTCGATCCTGTTTCCCGGCTTCGTCGTGTGCACCGGGACGCTGAGCCCGGACGGCAAGACCTGCACCGGCACCTCCGGCGTGTCCGGACTGCTGGCGCAGGAGGCGCCGCACGGCACGACGGTCACCTACACGTTCGTCGCGTCGACGCCGGGCACGCATACGTACTACAGCGGCACGCAGGGCGACCTGCAGATCGAGATGGGGATGTACGGCGCGATCATCGTGCTGCCGAACACGTCGGTCAACACGGCGGGCTGCATGGCGTTCCCGGACACCGGCAGGCCGTTCGGCCAGCACGATTTCCGCAACGCGGCGGCGGCGTTTGATAACAGCGCAGCCTGCTATGACCGTGAGTATCTCTTTCAGTTGTCCGAAATGGATCCGCGCATCCATCAGCAGGCGGAACAGCAGGTCGCGGCGAATGCATCGTGCCTGAAGCAGGCCGGCTGCATGACCGTCGAGACCGAGCCTTATCACCCGGCCTATTTCATGGTCAATGGCCGTTCGATGCCGGACGACATGGATCCGAACTACGCGCCGCAGTATCCGCACCAGCCGTACAACGGCAACCCGCACATGCATCCGGGCGAACTGGTGCTGCTGCGGATCGTCGGCACGGGCCGCTGGCAGCATCCGTTCCACGAGCACGGCAATCACGTGCGCGTGCTGGCGCGCGACGGCAACCTGCTGCTCAGCGCGGTTGACCCGGCTCACCAGGGGAACCCGCGGCTGCCGGCCGGCCCGCTGCTGTTCACGACCACCACGACGCCGGGCCTGACGATGGACGGGATCTTCTACTGGACCGGCAAGGGCCTGAACTGGGACGTCTACGGGCATTACCCGGGCGACGGCTCCGTGTGTGTCCCGGACGCGAACGGCTACTACACGACCGCGTCGAATCCGCCGGCCCCGCGCAACGCGCCGAACTACTACGAGTGGTGCCAGGACCACGGCAAGGCGCTCGAGAAGGCGCCGTTCGGCAAGGTCGGCAGCGGCGGGCCGGTCACGCTGCCGGACTCGAACATCCTGACCAACGGCTTCTGGTATGGCGGCAGTCCGTATCTCGGGCCGGACGCGACCACGCGCGCCACGTCTCCGACCGGGACGTCGCCGCCCAGCAACACGAACCTGAACCCGGCGGCGACGGAAGCGGGCTTCGCATTCATGTGGCACTCGCATAACGAACGCGAGATCACGACGAACAACATCTTTCCCGGCGGATTGATGATGATGATGCTCGTCGATCCTCCGGTGTTTGTGATCGACGAATCCAATTAGGGGTGGGGGAGAAACGCGATGAAATCCACCAAGCTCACGGCGACGCTTCTTGGCCTGTTCAAGGCAGGGGTCGCGGCATCCATGTTGCTGACGGCCGGCGAGGCCTGTTTCGCGCAGGCGGTCGTCAACCTGACGGCGAAGGCGTCCACGGCGATGATGCCGGACGGACAGTCCGTGCCGATGTGGGGCTACAGCTGTACGCCGGCCGCCGTCGCGGCGGCGCCGGCCGCGAATGCCACTTGCGCGGCGGCGAACACGACCGCCGGCGCGAACTGGTCGCCGGTGGTGATCACCGTGCCGGCAGGGCAGCTGCAGATCAACCTGACGAACAACCTGCCGGCGCCCGTGCCGACCTCGCTCGTGATCGTCGGGCAACTCGGCGGCGGTCTCGGTGACAAGCCGACGACCACGCCGAGCCCGGTCCATCCGACACAGACCGCCACGACCTGGCCGATCGTCACCGCGACCTCGACCGCGCCGATGGCGTCGTTCGTGCCTCCCGCGCAAGGGCCGCGCGTCGAGTCGTTCGGGACCGAGGTGGCGGCGTCGACCGATCCGAAATCGCATACCACGCTCACCTGGCCGAATCTGAAGCCCGGTACCTACCTGCTGGAATCGGGCACGCACCCGTCGATCCAGGGGCCGATGGGCCTGTACGGCGTGCTGGTCGTGAAGAGCCCGGCCGTCGCAAGTTCAACCTGCGCATCGACGAAGCAGGCGTATCCGAATTCGGCGTCATGCTATGACGCCGACGTGCCGCTCGTGATGAGCGAGATCGATCCGGTGCAGAACGGGGCAGTCGCCGCGGCCGTGGCGACCAAGGGCTTCAGCGAAACCGCCGCGTGGTCGGGTCAGCCCGGCGGGTGCGGCGATTCGAAGTCCACATCGTTCGGTACCTGCTATCCGCCGGTGGTGAATTACGATCCGCGCTACTACCTGATCAACGGCGTCGCATTCGATCGCACCAACCCGAACGCATCGGCGTTCCCGCCGAGCGCGAACGTGCCGGCGTCGACCGGGCAGGTGCTCGTGCGGCTGGTGAACGCCGGCCTGCGCATGCACGTTCCGGCCGTGGTCGGCGCGCAAACCGGCAATCCGTCGGTGCCCGGGTTCTCGCTGATCGCCGAGGACGGCAACGCGTTGCCCGGCGCCGCGCGCATCCAGAACTCGGTGTTCATGGCCGCCGGCAAGACCTATGACGTGATGGTGAACGCGCCGGCCGCCGGGGCGATGCCCGTGTACGACCGCGAGCTGAGCCTGTCGACCAACAATCTGCGTGACGGCGGGATGCAGGCCTACATCGCAGTCAACAACGCGCAACCGTCGGCGACCGCGGGCATCGGCGAAGTGCCGACCGCCGCGGGCGCGAACTACTACTTCGTGCCGGGCACGACGCTCGCCGTGTCGGATCCGGCCAAGGGCGTGATCGCGAACGACTCCGGCGTCTACGGCGTGAAGGTCCAGACGCCGCCCGGCAACGGCACGCTCAAGCTGAACACGGACGGTACGTTCACGTACCTGTCGAGCAGCGCGGCGAACGACAGCTTCGTCTACCAGTCGACGAACGGCACGCCGCCGGTGACGGCGAAGGTGACGCTGACCGCTTGCACCACGAGCAACAAGTGCCTGTCGGTTCCCACGGCCGGCAATGCGAACTTCTCGAGCAACATCGCGTCGCAGGTTCAGATCGGTGCGCCCGGCGTGCTCGCCAGCGCGAGCGATCCGGCCGGGCTGCCGCTCACCGCGCAAATCGTCGCGTCGAGCGCGACGAACGGCACCGTGACGCTGAATCCGGACGGCTCGTTTACCGCGGTGCCGACGACGCCGCCGATGGCCGGCGCGTCTGCGCAGAAGGTGACGTTCCAGTACAAGGTCACCAACACGCAGAACCAGACGAGCACGAACGCCGGGACCGTGACGGTCACGTTCAATCCCGGCAGCGGGCTGGTCGTGAACGTGATGGATGCGCCGAGCATGGCGCCGGATGCGACCGCGCCGAACAAGATGGTCAGGCTGACCGACTATCGCTGGATCATCGAGGAAGACCGCACGATGCAGATCGATCCGGCCTGCCAGGTGAATTCGACGACGGCGCGGCCGGCGAACTGCCCGCCGTTGCCGCAGCCGGTGCCGACGCTCGGCACGAACTTCCATACGAGCTACATGCCGGTGGTGGCGGCCGGCTGCGTCGGCACCGTCGCGTGCGAATCCGGGCAGACCGTGTACGACCCGGTGTCCAACAAGCACTTGGCGACCGTGTGCGACGTCGGCAACGGCGTGTGCCGCACCGGCACGAACGTTTCGCAACAGGCGGCGGTCGATCCGAAATACGTGGCGCTCGATCCGACCAAGCACTACTACATCTCGATCCTGCCGGGCGATGCCGGCAACACGTTCGTGAACAGCGGCGGCGTGCCGCCCAACACCACGCGGCAATTCAGCATCGCGCTCGACTGCCCGTCGGGCCCGAGCGGCGCGGATTTCGCGCCGGGCACCGGCAAGTGCGGCCACAGCATGGGCGGCGCGCCGATTTCGCCCGCGCAGATCGCGGCCGCGCAGGCCGGGCAGACCGCGACCGGGCAAGCCGGGCAGCTCAACGTGCTGCTGACGGAAACGCCTTACCAGACGGCGAAGCTGTCGGTGTTCGTGTTCGAGGACGATGCGCCGCTGAACGGCGAAGTGGATGTCAGCGGCGGGTCCGACGGTTTCGGCACCGCGCGCGAGCCGGGCCTCGGCGGCTTCGAGGTCAAGCTCTGGGACGACGCCGGCGGCACCGGCGACCCGACTGGGCAAATGACCTATGACATGTTCAACATGCCGCTGTCGAATTCGCTGCAGGGCACCGTCGATCCGCTCACCGGGCTCAACGCCTGCCCGATCTCGACGGCGACCGACGGCCTGGTCGGCATGATCCCGACCTGCCCGAAGTACGAATCGGACGGCAAGACGCTGTCGCCGCTGGTGGGCCAGGCTGTCATCGCCAACCTGATGCCGGGCCGCTATGGCGTGATCGCGACGCCGGCCGCCGACCGGATCGGTCGCGGCGAGGAATGGCTGCAGACCAACACGCTCGACGGGCAGAAGGCGCACGACGCGTTCATCAAGGTCGGCGGCCCCGCGTACTTCCAGGAGTTCGGGCCGGCTGGCTATCACGTGTCGATCGGCTTCGCGAATCCGAAGATCATCAACGCGCGGCGCACCAATGCGACGAAGACCGGGCTGTGCGACACCGGCGCGTGCCCGAACACGATCACGGGCCGCGTGACGAACCTGCACTACGGCCGGCCGCCGAACGAGAACCTGTACAGCAGCGGCTCGCACGATTCGCTGGCGTTCTCGCAATGCTACGTGAGCGTCGGCGATCCGGACGGCGAGGATTACGGCTTCACGAAGTGCGACAGCCAGGGCAAGTTCACGATCAGCGGGTTGCCGAGCGGCACGACGCGCATCACGGTCTTCGATCAGTGGAACGACCAGATCGTCGACGGGCTGGCGAAGGCGGTGCAGCTGCCGGCGGCCAACGGGAGTACGACGGTCGACGTCGGCGATCTCTCGGTGCTGCAGTGGCAGACGAACCTCTATACGCGGACCTTCATCGACCTGCACGGCGACGGCATCTCGCATCCGGACGACCCCGGTATCGCGCTGGCGTCGGTCAACATGCGGTTCCGCGACGGCAGCTTCTCGAGCTTCAACGCGAGCGACGGCAATGGCTACGCGCCGTTCAACGAAGTGTTCCCGCTGTTCAACTGGTACGTGGTCGACGACGACCAGACGCGCTACAAATCGACCGGCACGCACGTGGTGTACGACGCGGGCGGCCCGGTCGACCGCACCGGCGTGCCCGGCAGCGGGAACTCGACGATCGCCGCGAACTTCGCGAACACGGTCGAAACCTTGCCCGTGCCGTCGAACCTGCAGGTGCCGGGCGCCCGCTACTGCGCGGACGCGGATTGCGCGTCGACCGGCAGCGGCTCGACCGGCCGGGTCGATCCGCCGTGGGTAAACTCGGAGGCATGGCAGGGCTTCTCCGGCCAGAACTCGTTCATCGAGTTCGGCAAGACGCCGTTCGCGAAGGGCGAGAACGGCGGGATTCGCGGCGAGGTGATCTATGCGTCGACGCGGCCGTTCGACGATCCGACGCTGCTGATCCACACGAAGTGGACCCCCAACGTGCCGAACGTCACGGTGAACCTGTACCAGGAGGGTACGGCCGCGGACGGCACCGCCAACCTGACGCTGGTGGACACGACCAAGACGGCGAGCTGGGACGACTGGGCGCAGGGCTTCCGCGCGGACGGCGTGACGCCGAACATGAACTGCCCGGGCCAGGACCCGAACGACCCGTTCTACTTCACGCTGAAGAACAGCACCAACTGGCTCGATCCGCAGCATCGGCAGTTGCCGGCGAATGCACAGTTCAAGTGCTACGACGGCATGCACGTGTTCAACCAGATCCAGCCGGCGCCGTATGACGGGATGTACAAGTTCCCGAGCGTGACGGCGACGGACGCGGGCGGCAAGCCGGTCGCGTCGAACTGCACGATCTGCGTCGGCAAGAACCCCGTCGACGGCACGCCGATGCTGCCGGCCGGCAAGTACGTGGTCGAGATCATCGTGCCGCCGGGCTATGAACTGGTGAAGGAGGAAGACAAGAACATCCTGATCGGCGACAACTACATCGCGCCGGTGACGCAACAGTTCGCCGGGATTGGCGCGGTCTTCATCCTGCCCGACCAGGCCGCGGTGAACTCGACCTACAACCCGAACAACCCGCAGAACCTGACCACCAACCTCGGTTCGACGCCGCATGCCGAAGGCGACACCGGCAGCGTCGAGCGGTTCTGGCCGTGCGTCGGCGAGCTGCGCATCGTGCCGGACTACATGAGCCTGTTCCCCGGCTCGAAGGAAGTCGCGCCGTTCGCGGGTGCTTCCCGGCATCTGTGCGATCGCAAGGAGGTGATGCTGACCGACGAGGAATCGGTGCTCGCGAAGTTCTGGATCTTCAGCTCGACGCACGTCGCGGCGCACTACACGGGCTTCATGCTCGACGACTTCTCGTCGGAGTTCGACCCGTATTCGCCGCAGTTCGGCGAGAAGTTCGCGGTGCCGAACGTGCCGATCTCGTTCAAGGATTTCTCCGGCAACGAAACCTCGCGCACCTATTCGGACCAGTGGGGCATCTACAACGGGCTGACCTTCTCGACCTGGGAAGTGAACCCGCCGAACCCGACCGGCTATGCGCCGACGATGATGGTCGCGTGCATGAACGACCCGGGCCCGATCCCCGACCCGAACCATCCGGGCCAGACGATCAGCGATCCGCTGTACAACCCGGCCTACAGCCAGTTCTGTTACGAGATTCCGTTCATGCCCGGACAGACGCAGTACATGGATACGCCGGTGGTGCCGGTGCAGTCGTTCGCCGACGGATACAACCAGCCCGACTGCGCGTATCCGGATGCGACGCCGGCGATCTCGAGCGTGACCGGCGACGCGATCGGCGCCGGTGCGGGCCCGTGGGTCAGCGGGCCCGGCAAGACGCTGACGATCAACGCGCTGGGCGACCAGCAGGTGCCGAACCACGCGTACACGGGGCCGAGCCAGAGCACGGCGCCGTTCAACCAGAAGTTCATCACGCGCCACTACGGCTTCGGCGGGTCGCAGGGTACCGGCACGGTCACGATCGCGGGCGTCAACGCGCCGGTCGTGTCGTGGAGCGACACGCAGATCGTCGTGACGGTGCCTGACCTGAGCATTCCGGTGCTGCCGTTGCCGACGGCACCGTCGACCTGCACGATCCAGCAGATGGGCGCGCCGGCGACGCAGTGCGGCGAACTCGTGGTCACGGCCGGCAACGGCAAGCGCTCGATCGACGCGGTCACGGTGACGGTCGGCGGCAAGACGCCGACCTACGTCGGCGGCGAGAACGGCGCGAGCAATGCGCTGCAGACCGCGATCAACAACGCGAGCGCGGGCGACATGATCGTCGTCGGCCCGGGCACGTACAACGAGATGCTGGTGATGTGGAAGCCGGTCCGGCTGCAAGGCGTCGGCGCTGCGTCGGTGACGGTCAACGCGAACACGCATCCGTCCGGCAAGCTCGATCCGTGGCGTCGGCTGATCGCGTGCCTGTTCGGCACGTCGCTGGACGGCGGCGCGATTTCTGCCGCGTACGACCCGACGAAGCCGGTCTCGCCGACCAACAACCCGTACGATCCGTCCGGGACCTACCAGTGCTCGACGCAGATGCAGGGGCACGTGGATCCGATCCCGTTCGAGCCGACCGTCGGTTGGGACAGCATGCAGAACGGCAACCTGGGCGAGCTGCTGATGGAGCCGTCGCTGCTGGGCGCGTATGAGGGCGCGGGCATCACGGTGCTGGCCAAGGGCGTGCAGCCGAGCACGAACTGCACCGCGAATGGCGTCTGCACGCTGCTTACGCGGCACGACTGCACGACGGACCCGAACAACCCGAACTACAGCAACTTCCTGTGCAACCCGTCGCGCATCGACGGGATCACGTTCACCAACAGCTCGCAGGGCGGCGGCGGGATCTTCCTGCACGGCTGGAACCATTACACGGAGGTCTCGAACAACCGGGTGACCGGCAATGCCGGCACGCTGTCGGGCGGCATCACGGTGGGCCAGGTGGAGGTGCCGGACGGCACCATCGCCGCGGACGGCGTGACGCAGTTGCCGTTCATGTACAACACGTTCGTCAACGTTCACCACAACGCGGTGACGGGGAACGCGTCGTACGGCGACGAGATCAACTCGACCACGCCGTCGGCGGCGGGCGGCGTGACCCTCTGCTCGGGCGCCGACTACTACCGGTTCAACTACAACTGGGTATGCGGCAACATCAGCGGCGGTGACGGCGGCGGCGTCGCGCACTTCGGGTTCAGCTACAACGGCGACCTGTCGCACAACGTGGTGTTGTTCAACCAGAGCAACAACCCGACGTTGCCGACGTACGGCGGCGGCATCATCGCGCAGGGCGTGCCGCCCGACGGCACTTTCTGCGAGAACTCGACCGTCGATGTCGATTGCGCGCCGCAGCTGTCCGACGGCATCGGCCCGAATCTCGTGATCGACGGCAACCTGATCATGGGCAATACCGCGGAAAGCGGGAAGGGCGGCGGCCTGCGGCTGCAGAACGTCAACGGCACGGACGTGCAACGCAGTCTCGGCAACCCGAACAACTGGTACCAGGTGAACGTGATCAACAACATCATCGCGGACAACGTGGCCGGCTGGTCGGGCGGCGGCGTGTCGCTGCAGGATGCGTTGCGTGTGAACTTCGTCAACAACACGGTGATCGCGAACGATGCGACGGCGTCGGCGGGCGTGCTGTTCAATACGCCGGCCGCCTCACAGTCGAACGTGCCGCCGCCGGGATGCACGAGCAGCCCGAACAGCGCGGACTCGACCTGCACGAGCTTCATCGAGGCATCGACGCAGCAGCCGGCCGGGCTGGAGACGGCGAACCATACGCAGAATCTGCTGGCCGCGTTCGTGCCGCCGGCGGGTTTCACGGGGCATGTCACGTGTCCCGCGAACGCGCCGAACTGCACGAAGTTCTCGAACCCGGTGCTGACCAACAACGTGTTCTGGCGAAACCGCACGTTCTACATTTCGGTGAGTTCGCAGCCGAACCCGAATATCCCCGGCGTGCAGAACGCGGTCACGTTGAATCCGGTCCTGAACCAGAAGGGGCAGTCGACAGGCTTCTGCGTGACAGGCGGCACGACGCCGCCGGTCTACTGGGATATCGGCGCATACGGCGACACCGGGCCGACCAACCATCAATCCGGGCTGACGATGGACCCCGAGTACTCGATCATGACCAGCACGGCTGGCTACGCCGCGACCAACATGGCGGCGGATCCGCAGACGGTGGGCCAGTACTGCAACGGCTCGCGGGTGCCGCCGGAAGCCGGCGGGAACGGCTTTGCCGTGCCGCCCGGGATCGCCGACGCGGTGATGCCGAATCCGCTGTTCGGGCTGATGCCGACGGCCACGCCCGATGAAGGCAACCAGTGGATCAACATGTCGTACGGACCGCTGTCGCTGTTCAACGAGGCGCTCACGCCGGGGAGCGCGGGTTACAACGTGATGATGGGCAACTACTCGATCAAGGGCACGTCGCCGGCGATCGGGGCGGCCACCGCGAACGGCGCGCCGGATCACGACATCTTCGGCACGCCGCGGCCGCAAGCCAACGGCTACGACATCGGCGCGGTCGAGTACGTGACGCCGGGCCTGCTTGGCGGCCTGCTCGGCGGCGGCGGGCCGATTGATCCGCTGGCGTTGGGCGGGAACCAGCCAACCGGCTTGGCGGGCTTGCTCGCCGGGCTGCGAGGTGCCGGCGGGATCCCGGGCCTGTTCAACGGACTCAAGCCGCTGACGCAGATCCAGGCGCCGGCGTTGCGGCGGCCGCCGGCGGGCGTGCCGCAGGTCGCACCGGCGACGCGGCCGGCCGGTACACTGACGCAGTCTCCGGCGCTCGCGCGGCCGCCGTCGGGCGTGCTGTTGCAAGCCCCGGCCCAGACGCCGCCGCGCACCAGCACGCCGGCGCCGACTCCGGCGCAGGCGACGCCCGCGGCGCTCACCGGGGCGCTGCCATGAAACCGGCCGCTTGGCGCACGGCAGCGGCGCTGCTGCTCGCGGGCGGCGCCTGCGTAGTCGCGGTCCGGCCCGAGCCGGCCGCGGCCGGGCAGGACGCGCCGGCCGCGGCCGCCCGCGGGCACTCGCCGTACGTGCCCGTGAGCCTGCCGCGCGAGGCGAAGGCCTATTACCAGATGGGGAAGGGCGTCGACGACCTGCACGTGCGCAGCACCGCGTCGGGCAACCTGATCCGCTTCAGCTACCGTGTGGTCGATCCGGACAAGGCGCGGCTGCTCGCCGACACGAAGGCGACCGTCTACCTGTACGGGGAAACGAGCCACGCGATGCTCGTGATTCCGGTGATGGACCAGATCGGCGCGCTGCGGCAGACCGGCCGCATGGTCGTTGGTCAGGAGTACTGGATGGTGTTTTCCAACAAGGGAGGGCCGATCAAGCGCGGCGAACGGGTCAGCATCCTGATCGATTCGCTGCACATCGACGGGCTGGTGGTCGAGTAATCACATACGAACGCGTGCCGCCGCGCATCGGCAACGGGCGGCCTGCATGCGGGGAGACAAGTCATGAACCGGTTTCTTTTCAAGTCGATCTCGGTGGCATGCGCCGCCGTCTTTCTGACTTGCGGCCAGGCCGCCTCCGCGGCCTCGGCGGCGGGGAATGCGCAGGCAGCGTCGGCCGCGCACATGGACGCGGCGCAGATCGCCGCACGCAATGTCGCGGCGCGCGGCGGGCTGCAGGCGTGGCAGGCGGTGTCGACGCTCAGGATGACGGGCCAGCTCGACGCGGGCGGCAAGAAGAACGTGAAGCTGCCGTTCACGCTGACGCTGAAGCGCCCGCGCAAGAGCCGGCTCGAAATCCAGTTCGAGCAGCAGACCGCCCTGCAGGTGTACGACGGTTCGCAGGGCTGGCTCGTCAGGCCGTACCTCGGCCGCAACGACGTCGAGCCGTATACGCCGGCGCAGCTCAAGTCGGCCGCGTCGTCCGCCGAGCTCGACGGCCCGCTGATCGACTACGCGAACAAGGGCACCACGATCCAGACGCTCGGCACGGAGCAGGTGGAAGGTCACCGCGCGTACGTGCTGAAGCTGACGACGAAGGACGGCGAGGCGCGGCGCCTGTGGGTCGACGCGTCGAGCTTCCTCGAACTGAAGATCGACGGCGAACCGCGCGTGCTGGACGGCAAGACGCACAGCGTCGCCATCTTCTATCGCGATTACCGCAAGGAGAACGGGCTCGTCATGCCGCACACGCTCGAGACCGTCGTGAGCGGCGTCAGGCAGACGCACCGGATCACGATCGAGCACGTCGCGCTCAACGAGACGGCCGATGACGCGCTGTTCGGCAAGCCGCCGCTCACCATCGCCAGGGCGGCGGTCCACCCGACGGACAGCCCGACGAGGTGACGGCCATGCGACGGATCGGATCGTGGGTGCTCGCCGGCTGCGCGATGGCGGCCCTGTGCGCGTGCGGGCAATTGCCGGGGCAGGACCTGACCGCGGATCAGGTCGTCGAGAAGAACATCGCGGCGCGAGGCGGGCTCGACGCATGGCGCAAGATCCAGACGATGGTCTGGTCGGGCCATGTGGACAGCCCGAACGCGCCCGTGCGCGAGATGCCGTTCATCCTCGCGATGAAGCGGCCGAACAAGACGCGCTTCGAGCTTAGCGTGCTCAACCAGAAGGCCGTGCGCGTGTTCGACGGCCGCGAAGGCTGGAAGCAGGGCGCGAACGGCGGGGCGGGCCTGCGGCCGTATACGCCGGGCGAGTTGATGTCCGCGCGCGACGAGCAGGTGATCGACGGGCCGTTGATCGACCATGACGCGAAGGGCATCGGCGTGACGCTGGACGGCGTCGAACCGCTCGGCGGCCACGACGCGTACCGCCTCGCGGTGAAGCTGCCGTCCGGCGCGGTGCGTCACGTGTGGATCGACAGCCACACGTTCCTGGACGTGAAGGCCGACCGCGTGGTGCGCGGGCCTGGCGGCCCGCTCACCGTGGAGGTGAGCTACAGCAACTTCAAGCGCATCGACGGCCTGCAGATCCCGATGAAGATCGAGAGTGGCACGGCGGCGGCGCCGGCCAAGGACACGCTGATCATCGACAAGGTGTCGCTGAATCCGCCGCTCAACGACGCGATCTTCGCGCGGCCCGCGTCGCCGGGCGGACGCCGTCCGGTGGCAATCGATGCGAACGCGGCGCCGCTGCAGCCCGGCGCCGGCCGGCCGACGGTACGGCCATGAACGGCATCGGGGGGCGGCTGCGCGCCCTCGCGGGGGCGTGCCCGCCTGCGTCGCGCAGACGGCTGGCGCGATGGCTGCTGCTGGCCGTGCTGGGTGCGAGCGCCGGGCACGCGATCGGCGACGAGGCGGCGGCGCCCGCTGTGCCGACTGCATCCGCCGCATCCGCCGCGCCGGCGGACGCGGGCGCGGCGATCTTCCAGCGCGGCATCCTCGGTTCGGGCGCGCCGCTCGAGGCGGTGCATCAGGACGGCGTGCGCCTGCGCGGCGCCGCGGCCGCCTGCATCAATTGCCACCGGCGCAGCGGCCTAGGTTCGAAGGAAGGCAACAATACGATCCCGCCGATCACGTGGCGCTACCTTGCGCATCCTCGCGCGCAAACCGGCGAGGATCTCGACATTCCGTACGTGCCCGGCATGCGCGCCGATCGCGAACCGTACACGGAAGAACGGCTCGCGCGGGCCGTGCGCGACGGGATCGATTCGGAAGGCCGGCCGCTCGGCAGGCTGATGCCGCAGTACGCGCTCGACGATGCCGACATGGCCGCGCTGACCGGCTATCTGAAACGCCTCGACCGGCGCACGCTGCCGGGCGTGACGGACACGGTGCTGCATTTCGCGACGATCGTCACGCCGGACGCGGACCCGGTGAAGCGGGCCGGCATGCTCGACGTCCTGCAGCACTATTTCGCGGACAAGAACGCGTTTCCGTTCGGCGTGACACCGCCGCTGCGCTCGACGCGAAAAATGATGTTCATGGTCAATCGGCACTGGGAGCTGCATGTCTGGTCGCTCACCGGGCCACCCGACACGTGGCATGCGCAGCTGAACGCGTATCTCGCGCGGCAGCCGGTGCTGGCCGTGGTGTCGGGGCTCGGCGGCCGGAACTGGGCGCCGGTCCACGACTTCTGCGAAGAGGCGGCCGTGCCGTGTCTCTTTCCGAACGTCGAAGTGCCGGTCGAGACCGATCACGATTTCTATTCCGTGTACTTCTCGCGCGGCGTGCTGCTCGAGTCGGACCTGATCGCGAAGCGCATCCTGGACGAAGCCGGCGCGCGGCCGGTGAAGACCGTCTGGCAGGTCTATCGCGCGGGCGACAACGGCGAGCGCGGCGCGCAGGCGCTGGCAGCCGCACTGAAGGCGCGCGGCATCGCGGTGTCGAATCACGCGCTCGCGCCCCGCGACGGCGTCGCGCACGCGTTGCGCCGAATGCCGCGCGACGACGTGCTCATGCTGTGGCTGCGGCCGCCCGATCTCGCGGCGCTCGACCATGTGCCGCCCGCATCGGACACGGTGTTCATGTCGGGGCTCCTCGGCGGGCTCGACAGCACGCCGCTGCCGACGAGCTGGCGCGGCGTGACGCGGGTCGCCTATCCGTTCGACTTGCCCGAAGGGCGGCGTGTGCGGGTCGACTACGCCTTCGGCTGGTTCACGATTCGGCAGATTCCGATGGTCGCGCCGCAGGTGCAGGCGGATACCTATCTCGCATGCGGCCTGCTCGCCGAAACGCTGAGTCACGTGGTCGATTCGTTCGTGCCCGAGTATCTGGTCGAGCGCATCCAGGACATGCTCGAACGCCGCATCCTGACCGGCTACTACCCGCGCCTGACGCTCGCGCCCGGGCAGCGCTTTGCGTCCAAGGGCGGCTATATCGTGCGGTTCGCCGGGCCGGACCGCACGAAGATCTCCGCCGACGGAGACTGGATCGTTCCGTGAGCGGCGGTGCGCGCCTGCGGATGGAGTAGGGATCAGACCGCGTATGGAGGGAGTCGCCCCATGCCGGTTTTGATGGCCGCTTCGCACAATGTAGGCATCGTGCGACGTGCCGATGTCGCGCCGGAGCATCGCGGCATACGATGCGGGGAGGGAAACCGCCATGACAACGTTCCTGGTCGGCCATGATGCGCGACATCGCCGGGTACATCGCGGCTGGCTGATGGTGCTCGTGGCGCTCGCGCTGCTGCAGGCGTCCGTCGCGCACGCGTTGCCGATCTTTGCGCGCCAGACCGGGCAGAGCTGCGTCGCGTGCCATGCTGGCGGACAGTTTCCGGAACTCACGCCGTACGGGCGCATGTTCAAGCTGAACGGCTATACGTTGGGCGAGCGCACGATTCCGGTCGCCGCGATGGCCATCGGCGACCTGAGCAAGACGAGAGCGAACAGCGACGCCAGCGGCAATCCGATCAATACCAGGAACGGCCTGCCGATGTTCGATTTCGCGAGCGTGTTCCTCGCCGGAAAGATCACCGACAAGATTGGCGGTTTCGCTCAGTTTACTTATACGAATTACGATCATCAGGACCCGAGCGGAAAATGGAAGGGGCACTGGGGATCGGACAATACCGACTTCCGCTTCGTCGACCGGATCATGTCCGCCGGGACCGATCTGATCCTCGGCTTGACGGTGCACAACAATCCGACGGTGCAGGATGTCTTCAACACGGCGCCCGCGTGGGGTTTCCCGTACATTGCGTCGACGATCAGCCCGGTCGCCAAGATCCCGGCCCTGCCGATCATCGAAGGCGCGCTCGCGACGCAGGTCGTGGGAACAGGCGCCTACCTGTACTGGAACAAGACGATCTACGCCGAGGCGACCGTCTACAGCACGGCTGACGGCATCTGGTCGTTCCTGAGCCACGGCAACGACGAAGGGAACCCGGTGCACCCACAAGCCTACCTGCGCGGCTACAACCCGTATGCGCGCATCGCGCTGACGCGCGACTGGGGGCCGCACAGCGTGATGGTCGGCGCGTTCGGGATGAGCGTCGACGTCTATCCGAACGACCCCAACAATTTCCCGATTTTCGGCACCGGCGTGACGCGCTATCGCGACTACGGCTTCGACGCGCAGTACGAGTACCTGCTGGAGCCGCACACGATTACCGCGCAGGCGCGCTATGTGCGCGAGAACATTCACGATCCGAACAATTTCGTGCTGGCCGACAACACGGCGGCGAATCTCAATTCGTTGCGGCTCAAGGCCGGATATGTCTACCAGAACAAGTACGGTATTGCGCTGTCGTTCTTCAATACGACCGGTACACCGGACAGCGCGCGATACTCGGCAAGCGGGAATTTCCATCCGAACACGCAGGGCTGGATGCCCGAGATATTCTGGATTCCGATGCAATACGTGCGCGTCGGCCTGCAGTACACGCACTTCAGCAAGTTCCTCGGCGCGACGACCAACTACGACGGCAATGGCCGCAACGCACGGGACAACGACACGCTGTTCCTGTACCTATGGGTCGCGTCGTTCTGACCTCCCGGCCGGCGTTCCCCGTTCGCCAGGCCGACTGGAGCACGCGCAGCGAGCGGGTGGCGCGCATCTCGCATCGCGTGTCGATGCAGATGCGCACCGTCGCCGAACGGAATCGGTTCGCGCGGCGGCGGAAATTGCGGCAAGGAGATGCCTGACATGAACAAGGTGGCTTATATCGTGTCGCTTGCGATGGCGCTGGCCGGGGCGGGTTGCCACGACCTGGAGCGGTCGCGGCAGGTCGACAACCCGGCCGTGTCGGGCAAGACCATCGCGCTGCAGGTGTGCTCGAACTGCCATGGCGCGGCCGGCGTGTCGGTGTCGCCGATGTTTCCGAAGCTGGCCGGACAGCGCAAGGAATATCTCGTCGATCAGTTGACCGACTTCAAGCATCACGCGCGCGCCGATCCGAATGCGAAGCGCTACATGTGGGGCTTCACGCATCTGACCGATGCGCAGATCGACGAGCTCGCGGATTATTTCTCGGGCCAGCCGGCGGTGCTCGGCGCAGCCGACGATCACGCGCTGCTCGACGCGGGCAAGGCGATCTTCGTGTCGGGGCTGCCCGACAAGGGCGTGTCAGCCTGTGTCGGGTGTCATGGCCAGCATGGCGAGGGCATGAGCGCGTTTCCCCGGCTCGCCGGCCAGCACGCGGACTACGTGCTGAAGCAGCTGAGGATTTTCCGGGAAACCGACACGCGGCCACGCGGCGCGATGATGAAGGCGGTGTGCGCGAACATGACGGAGCAGGAGATGCGCGCGGTCGCGGCCTACGTCGAGGCCTTTCCGGCGGAAGCCGACGCACCGGCGAGCCCGGCGAGCCCGGCGAGCCGGCAGGCCGAGCAATGAGCAGGCGCCGCCGGACCGGCGTCAGATGCGGCAGGTGCCGCGGGGTTGGCAGATGAACGGCGCCGGCGGCGATCGTTTAGGTGTCTCGCCTTCCCCGGGGCGGGGCGCCTCTTTTTATTCGAACCCGATGGTTCCATTCCGGTGACGCTCATGAAAGCAATTCAATCGTCACGCGGCGGCATGATGTCCGCTGCCGCGTCACTGTATCGGCAACATCGCGCGCCGGCCGCGGTTCGCGCGTGCGAGCCGGGCGGCGACCGTCCGTTTCTCGCACGCCTGTCGATCATCGACTGGCTGTTCGCACTGGCACTCGTGGCGGGCGCAGGCTACGCGCTTGGGCACTACCACGCGCACATGGATGACTACGACAAGGCGGTGCTGATCGGCACCGTGCCCGCGCTGGCCGCGCTCGGCTGGCGCTGGAAACCCGCGCGGGTGCTGATGGCGACGATCGCCGTGCTGTCGCTGCTGTCGATCCAGATCTACCAGGGCGACCTCGCGCGCGCCGATTCGGCGTTCTTCCTCAAGTACTTCCTGTCGAGCCAGTCGGCGATCCTGTGGATGAGCGCGCTGTTCGTGCTCGCGACGCTCTTCTACTGGATCGGCTTGCTCGCGCGCTCGGAATCGGGCGCCGCGATCGGCCAGAAGCTCACGTGGGTCGCCGTGCTGATGGGCTTCACCGGGCTGATGGTGCGCTGGTACGAGTCCTACCTGATCGGCGCCGACGTCGGGCATATCCCCGTGTCGAACCTGTATGAAGTGTTCGTGCTGTTCAGCCTGATTACCGCGCTGCTCTACCTGTATTACGAAGGGCATTACGGCACGCGTGCGCTCGGCGCATTCGTGCTTCTGGTCATCAGCGCGGCCGTCGGCTTCCTGATGTGGTATTCGGTCGCGCGCGACGCGCAGCAAATCCAGCCGCTCGTGCCGGCGCTGCAGAGCTGGTGGATGAAGATCCACGTGCCGGCGAACTTCATCGGCTACGGCAGCTTCGCGCTGTCGGCGATGGTGTCGGTCGCGTACCTGATGAAGGAGCGTGGTGTGCTGGCCGATCGCCTGCCGACGCTCGAGGTGCTCGACGACGTGATGTACAAGTCGATCGCGGTCGGTTTCGCGTTCTTCACGGTCGCGACGATTCTCGGCGCGCTGTGGGCGGCGCAGGCGTGGGGCGGCTACTGGAGCTGGGACCCGAAGGAAACCTGGGCGCTGATCGTATGGCTCAACTACGCGGCCTGGCTGCACATGCGCCTGATGAAGAGCCTGCGCGGCGCGGCTGCCGCGTGGTGGGCGCTCACGGGCCTGCTCGTGACGACGTTCGCGTTCCTCGGCGTCAACATGTTCCTGTCCGGGCTGCACAGCTACGGGCAACT
Source organism: Burkholderia cepacia GG4 (assembly GCF_000292915.1). Classification (NCBI taxonomy): domain Bacteria; kingdom Pseudomonadati; phylum Pseudomonadota; class Betaproteobacteria; order Burkholderiales; family Burkholderiaceae; genus Burkholderia; species Burkholderia cepacia. Next base: position 2,525,715 of record NC_018513.1, on the reverse strand, counting down.
CTGACGCACGCGCGGCGTTTCCTACCATGTTCTACCCATGCACTTCGGCGAGCATTACTACTATGAGCCGCGCGCGTGCCGGACCAGAATGTCCCGACGAGCATCGCTGCATTCCGGGTGTGACGTAGGAGGAGCTGCCATGAGACGCGTCTATTTTCTATTGCCGACGGCGCAATGCGCGCGGTCGATCGTGGGTGAACTGCTGTCGCTGCGCATCGAGTGGCGACATATCCATTGCCTCGCGAATCACGATGTCATGCGCGACGGCTTGCCGGGAGCCACGCTGTTGCAACGCAGCGACCTGCTGCCGTCGCTCGCGCGCGGCACCGCAGTCGGCTTTGCGACCGGCATGCTGCTGGGGCTGCTCGTCCTGGTGTTCCCGCCCGCGGAATTGCCGATCGGCGGCGGCGTCGTCGTGGCGATCACGCTGTTCGGCGCGGCGTTCGGTGCATGGGTGTCGACGATGATCGGCATCGACGTGCCGAGCACGCGCCTGAAGCGTTTCGAGGACGGCATCGAGCATGGCGAATTGCTGATGATGATCGACGTGCCGACCGATCGCGTTCACGAGATCGAAGACGCGATCAAGCTTCGCCATACCGAAGCGCATCTCCAGGGAGAGGATCCGACCATCCCGGCATTTCCGTGAGCCGCCGGCGGGCCGACAGCAGCCCGATATACGCGTTGCCGGACGTCATCGCTTGATGACGCCGGGCAACGGATCGTGCACGCGATGCCCGGCGGCGTCGCCGCGTGCAGGCTGCCGTGTGTCTCAACTTAACTTGCGGCGCGAAGGCGCTTGTAGCGCGCGAGCACGCGCGGCACGTATTCGCGCGTCTGCGGCAGCGACGGGATGCGATACCCGGCCCGGATCACCGCGTTCTCTCCGGCGTTGTACGCAGCGAGCGTGAGTTCGACGTTCTCCTTGAACAGGTCGAGCAGGAAGCGCAGGTACCGTGCGCCGGTCAGCACGTTGTCACGCGGATCGAACATGTCGCCGCCCGAGAAGCGCCGCGCCGTTTCCGGCATCAACTGCATGAGCCCGAGCGCACCTTTGCCCGATACCGCCTTCGGGTTGTATCCCGATTCGACGTCGATGACCGCGCGAAGGAGTTCGGGCGGAACATTGAATGCCTGACTCGCCTCGGCAATCACGTCCGCGAACGACGACGGCGCGGCAGCCGGTTTCGCCGTGGAATGCCTCGTCGCGGATTCGGCCGGCCGGGCGGCCGCGACGATCACTTTCAGATTGGCCGTGCCGGGCTCGTTGGTCAGGACGATGACACCATTGTTCGACACCGTGCCGAATATCTGCGCGTGGGCGGCGCACGACCATGCCGACGCGATTCCCACGCATGCGGCAACGATGGCTTGCTTCAATCCGGATGAAGGTTGGCGGTGCATCTTTCAGGTCTCCTGCACCTGCATTGTCGTGGCCGGGCCATCGCATCGACAATGGGGCACCCTCCTACACTTCGATACCCGAAACGACGCCCGCAGGCAACGCTGCAAGTCTGTTACCGAAGTATTCGTCGGTAACGAGCCGTAATCGATCGAAGTTGACGATTCTTACGCCGAGCAGTTGTTTTCTGCTCAAGGCAATCGTTGCGGTAGAAGAAATGTTTTTGCGCGCGACAAAAGCGATCGGAAACTCCGCCATCCGTAGTCGCACGGATGCAAAGAAAAACGTCGAAACGATTCAACTCTGAAACACATCCTGCTGCTGCGCGACGTTTCCGCTGCGGAATGCGTGGCGCGAGTGCCTAGCGCGGCGCGGTGGCGCGATCCTTGCTGTGTCGACAGGCGTGGCCAGTCGCGCGCGGGAGAGCGGCCACCGGACCGGACAAGGGGAAGCATTGACGAAATGCGTCCGGCGCCGTGCAACGAGACCTCGATGTCCAGCACGGTACAAGCGCGTGAATCCTTGGGGGAAAGTCGTGAATACTAAATATCGCGTGATCCTTGCGGAGGATCACGATCTGCTGAGAAACGGGCTCCGGTCGATGCTTTGCGCGCAAGGCGATTACGATGTCGTCGGCGAAGCGCGGGACGGCAAGGAAGCATGCCATCAGGCAATGACGCTCGCGCCCGATCTGATCCTGATGGATCTGTCGATGCGCGGGATGAACGGCATCGATGCGAGCGCGACGATCAAGCGTAGAACGCCGACCATCCGGATCGTCGTGCTCACGGTGCACCAGAGCGAGGAATACGTGCGCGAGGCGTTGCGCGCGGGCGTCGATGGCTACGTGCTCAAGGACGTTTCGTTTGACGAATTGCTGCTCGCGATGCGCATGGTCATGCAGGGAAAGAAGCACCTGAGTGCCGACGTGTACGGCTACATGGTCGACTCGTTCGTGACCGGTCGCGACATGCCTGCGCCGAAAAAGGCCTGGGACATCCTGACCGCGCGCGAACGCAGCGTGCTGAAGCTGATCGCGGAAGGGCGTACCAACCGGCAGGTCGGTCAGTACCTGAACCTGAGCCCGAAGACGATCGAGAAGTATCGGGCGAGCATGATGCACAAGCTCCATCTTGCGAATCTGACGGAACTGGTGCTCGTCGCGATGAACATGGGGCTGTTGACCACACTCGCGGCGAAATGCGCGGAGCCGAACGCGGACGACGTGGCGCCGCACCCGGTAGTCGACGCAGGGACGGCGGCGGACGTCGTCGTGCGGCTGGACGACTATCCGGCGGGTGGCGCGAAGCGCTGAACGCGGCTGCACGTCAGAGCGGCCAGGTTGCCGAGACGCGCGTACCCGTCGTGGCGGACGACCGGATCGTAAACGTGCCGCCGTGCGACTCGATGCGGTGCTGCATGCCGATCAGCCCGAGCCCCGCCGCGCGCGCGTCGTCCGTCGAGAGCGGGCTGCGCTCGTAGCCGACGCCGTTGTCGTCGATCGTCAGCAGCAGGCCGCCCGCGTCGTGTTGCAGGCCGAGCACGATTTCGGTGGCCTGTGCGTGCTTGACGATGTTGTGGAGCGCCTCCTGCGCGACTCTGAACATGTCCGCCTTCAGATGATCCGGTATGTCGTCGTCGTCGACGTCGCAATTGAACTCGACCGACAGCTGATCCGCGTCGCGCTCGATGCGCCGGCACAGCGACGCGAGCGCGGCCGGCAGTCCGAGCTTGTCGAGCATCGGCGGCCTCAGTTCGCCGCAGATCTGGCGTACTTCGCCGATCGTCTCGCGGATCCGCAACACGGCGTTGTCGAGCAGATTCGTTGCGTCGGCGATGTCGCCGCGGCGAATCCGCATGAGCGCGTCCTCATTCATCAGTTTGATGAGCGTCAGCGCCTGGCCGAGCCCGTCGTGCAATTCCGCGGCCAGCCGATGTCGTTCCTTCTGCTGGCCAATCAGCAGATACGTGTCGCGGGCATGCACGCCCGCATCGTTTGCGGCGCCGCCGCGCCGTTCGGGTTCGGGCGTCGGCGGCTCTTCGAACAGTGTCAGCGACAGGCGTGTGCCGGGAAGCACCTGCTGATGTACGACGAATTGTGCGGGATGGCCGCTTCGCCCGCTGAGCATCGCCGCGAACGAGTGTTGCTGCAGGTCGACGCTCCTGGACAGTTCTTGCGCCAGTTCGACGTGGGTATCCTCGGGCGCCAGCTCGCACAGGTGCAGGCGGACGAGCTCGGCGGGTGTATATCCGAACAGCGCCGCGGCGCTGCGATTGGCCGATACGATGGTTCCGTCGTCGGCGAGAATGGCAAGCGCCGCGCCGCGTGCATCGGTGACGATACCGGTGCGGCGATCGTCCGGACGCACCGCACTGCGCAGCTTGCGCATCGCATCGATCAGATCGAGCAGCCTGATCCGTGGTCCTTCGGGCTGGCGGTCAATCATGGTAGCTCCCGATGCTCAATTTTCAGGAAACCGTAAGGTTTCCGTCATTCTAGGACGTGACTGAGCCCGTCTGCAACATGGGGATTGCGCGTGTACGGCATAGGGACATACCTGCCGCATGCAGCGGGGCATTCCCTCCAAGCGGGCATGTCCTACTGGCCTTTGGGGGGCGTCATCCCATGACGCTCGCGATCAAATTCATGACACTGCAATGGCGGGGCACGGAATTGTCCGCTGCCTGGACTCGTGTCAGGGAGGCCGGTATGAACAGGATCGCCAGATCGACGATGGGCGCATTCGTGGTCGCTGGCGTCGCGCTTGCCGCGACGCCAGCGTGGTGTGCGCCCGATGGCAGCGTGCTCGAGAACGCCGGCGGCGTGGCCGCCGAAAACGCAGCAGCGAACGCGAACGTCACGGAGAACGCCGCGCCGGATGGCGGCAATAGTCTGATGGGACACGACATGCAAAACGGTGTCGAAAATCCCGCCAGCAACGCCGCCGACAGCGCCGCGACGCACGCCGCGGAGCAGGCGGCTGAGCCTGCTGCCGAGTCCATGATGCAGCACGCCGCCGAGCAAGCGACGGAGCCCGCCCCAGAGCCCGTGATGCAGCACGCTGCGGAGCAGGCGATGGAACCCGCGACCGAGCCCCCGATGCAGCCCGCTGCGGAGCAGGCGATGGAACCCGCGACCGAGCCCGCGATGCAGTCCGCCGTGGGGCAGGCGACGGAGCACGCTACCGAGCCCGCGATGCAGCCCGCCGCGGAGCAGGCGACGGAGCCCGCTGCCGAGCCCGCGATGCCGCCTACGGAGCCCGCCACCGGAAGCCCCGCGGCGCCCGTGCCGGCGGCACCCGCCGGGAATGCGGCGGACAAGGCCGAAGCACACATGACCGAGGGCGCGACCGCAGTCGCCGGCATGCACATGCATCACGCCGTCACGCCGGGCACTGTTCACACGATGGTCCAGTACGCGGTGCCGTCGGTTCAGCTCGTGCGCGACGACGGTCAGGCCGTCTCGCTGGCCAAGGAACTCGACGACGGCCGGCCGGTGATCCTGACGTTCATCTACACCAGCTGCACGACCATCTGCCCGATGATCAGCCAGACGCTCGAGCAACTGCAGGGCGAACTCGGCGCCGACCGCAGCAAGGTGCACATCATGTCGATCTCGATCGATCCGGAGGCGGACACGCCGGAGCGCCTCAGGACCTACGCGGCACGCTTCGGCGCCGGCCCCGAATGGCAGCACTACACCGGCACGGTCGATGCGAGCGTCGCGGCGCAGCGCGCGTTCAACGTGTATCGCGGCGACAAGATGAACCACACGCCGGTGACGTTCGTGCGGGCCGCGCCGGGCCAGCCGTGGCTGCGTATCGACGGCTTCGCGACGCCGACCGAGCTGCTCGCTGCCTATCGCGACGTCGTCGCGTCCAACTAGGTGCCACGTCTCTGAAAAGGAGCGTCGAAATTGGACAACAAGCACCGTGTGCTGATCGTCGAGGATCAGCATCTGTTGCGAGTCGGCCTGAGTCACCTGGTTTCGGAGCTGGCCGACTACTGCATCGTCGGCGCGGCGAGCGGCGGGGTCGAGGCCTGCCGTCTCGCCGAGAAAACGCGGCCCGACCTGATCCTGATGGATCTGTCCATGCCGGGCGGCAGCGGCTTCGACGCGATCGCGACGATCAAGCGCGACGTGCCGCATGCGCGGATCATCGTCCTCACGGTTCATCGCAGCGAAGACAACGTGAGAGAAGCGTTTGCCGCCGGCGCGGACGGCTACGTGGTCAAGGATTCGCCGTTCGCTGACCTGGTTCGCGAGATGGGTTTCGTGATGCAGGGCAAGTGCGTGGTCAGCCTCGATGCGTATCGGGCCCGCGCCGGCCTGCCCGGGCTGCACGACACCAACGCGCACCGGGCGCGATTGTGGAACGCGCTGACGAATCGCGAGCGCACGGTGCTGCGGCTCGTCGTCGAGGGGCACACGAGCCGGCAGGTCGGCGAGTGCCTGAAGGTCAGTCCGAAAACGGTGGACAAGCACCGTGCCAATCTCATGCGCAAGCTCGGCGTCGCGAATCTGACCGGTCTCGTTCACTTCGCGATCGACGTCGGTGTGCTCACGCTGAACGACGACGACCGTGTGTGAACACCCTCCATTGGGGCAGGGCCCAACAGGGGGAGATCTACCCATGGGGATGGACGGCACTCCCTACTTCTGACCCGTACCGACGTGAACAAGAATGCAATCAGCGGCATCGGCAATGCCGACGCCGCGGGTCGATACAGGGAGGAAGCCGTGAGCCACGAATCGTTCTCGATCCCGGCCGGCGCGTCGGGCCAGCGGCAGCGTGACGGACGACACGTGTGCCGCGCGTGCGCGAGTCGCGGCTTCACGCTGCTCGAGCTGCTTGTCGTGATGGTCATCATCGGGTTGCTGGCAGGGCTCGTGGCGCCACGGTATTTCGAACAGGTCGGCAAGTCGAACGTGAAGATCGCGCGGGCGCAGATCGTGTCGCTCGGCCAGGCGCTGGATCAATACCGGCTCGACGTCGGTGCCTATCCGACCACCGAGGAGGGGCTGGATGCGCTCGTGAACAAGCCGCAAAGCGCATCGCGGTGGAGTGGTCCCTATCTGCAGAAAGCCGTTCCGGTGGACCCGTGGGAGCGGCCCTATCAGTACCGTTCGCCGGGCGAGCATGGCGACTACGACCTGTTTTCGCTCGGCAAGGACGGACGCGGCAGCGGTACCGGCGAGAACGTGACGATCTCGTCGTGGTAGGGGCAGCATGGCTGCGGTCGCTGCACATATCGTGAGCAGTCCGCAAGGAGAGTCGACGTGAAATTCGT